>JASLMH010000021.1 GCA_030746635.1 Alphaproteobacteria bacterium
GCACCGCGGCCGGTCCCTGTGGACTATGTCGTTGTGTAATCGCCGCCACCGCCGACCCCCGTCGCGGCCGCGCCGCATGCGGTCCTGGAAACTGCACCGCCGGCGCGGCCGCTGGACCCATGGATGTTTATCTTGCCGTTGTTTTGGGGCGTGTTGCTGCTGGGTCTGTTCACCGGCGGCCTGATCGCGCCGCGTTTCGGCGATTGGTCCAATGTCCTGCTGGTTTGGCTGGCCAGCCGATCGGTTTTGGCCTGTCTGGCCCTGGCGGCGCTGTCTCTTTGGCTCGGCGCCGGCTCGGCCCTGGGCGGCCGGCTGGTCGCCAGCCACCGCTGGCCACTGGTGAGCCTGCCCATGGTCACCACCGTGGTGGCGCTGCCGGCGGCGCTGCTGCTGCTGTCGGCCTTGGGGCCGGACGGCTATTGGGCTCTGATCGGCGAACCGGCGATCTACGTCGGCGTCACGGAAAATGGCCTGTGGGGCAGCCCCGGCGCCCTGCTGGTATCGATGGTATCGGCGCCGGGCACGCTGGATGATCTGGAGGGCCTGTTCCGCGGCGCGGCGCTGCTGGCCCTGCTGATCCAGCCGTTGACGGCGCTGGCGGCGACCTTCGCCCGGCTGAACGACTTCGCCTGGCTGGACGGCTTCCGCCGCCTCGCCCTGCTGGTGATCGCCGGGGTGGTGTATGCCTTGTGCGGCCTGCCCTGGTGGGTGCTGGCCAAGATCGTTGGCTTGGATCTGGGTTTCGGCGATGGCGTCGCCTCGGTGATCGCGCCGGCCCTGGGGCTGCGCCTGGGTGGCGCCTATCTGGTGATGCTGTGGCTGGTGGTTGCCGGCGCGATCATCGGTTTCACCACCTGGCGCGAGATTGGCGCCTCCCGCCTGCGGCCGTTTTTCGGCATCACCGCCCTGTTGGCGGCGGCGCCGTTCGGTTGGCTGTTCGGCGAGGCCGGCTTGACGCCCGAGGCCTGGGTGCCGTTCGCCGGCGGCAAGGGGGCGCTGATCTGGACCGGCATGCATACCACGATCGGTATCGCCCTGATCCTGGGCGGCCGCATCCTGCCGCCGCGCGAACTGGTCCTGACCAACCCGCTGGCGAGGGAAGCGGTTGAAGCTGCCTAGAGCTTTCCAAGCTCGGCCAGGCGATTTCGACCGAAAGGGAGAGGCCTAACCGGCCTGTTTGGCCAGCGCGGCGCGGCGGATGGCGCTCAGGGTGGTGCGGGTGTTGATCGCCTCGGGGTCGGTACGCAGGTCGAGGACGGCCGCCGTGCCGGCCGCCAGGGCGCGCTCCAGGGCGGCCGGGAACTCGGCGCTCTGGCGCACCACCTCGCCATGGGCGCCGAAGGATCGGGCATAGTCGGCGAAGTCCGGGTTGTGCAGTTCGGTGGCCACCGTACGTCCCGGATAGTCCCGCTCCTGATGCATCCGGATGGTGCCGTAGATGCCGTTGTTGATGACCAGATAGATCGGTCGCAGGCCGAACTGCACGGCGGTGGCCAGCTCGTTGCTGCTCATCAGGAAGCCGCCGTCGCCGACGAAGCAGATGGTCACCCGCTCCGGAAAGACCAGGGACGCCGCCATCGCCGCCGGCACGCCATAGCCCATGGCGCCGCTGGTCGGTCCGACCTGGCTGGGATAGGTGGAGAACGGCAAGTAGCGGTGCGCCCAGCCGGAGAAGTTGCCGGCATCGTTGGCGATCAGCGTATCCTTGGGCAGTCGTTCGCGCAGCACCCGCACCACGTCGGCCAGGTCCAGATCGCCCAAGGTCGGCTGAATCTCGATATGCGCCAGATGGCTTTGCCGGGCCGTTTGCAGCCAGTCCCGCCAGGCCCCGCCGTCGACCGGTTCCAGCGCCGCGGCGGCGGCGGCGAAGGGCGCCATGCCGGCGTTGATCGGCAATTCGGCGCGATAGACCCGGCCCAACTCCTCCGGGTCGGGATGGACGTGGACCAGCGGTTGCCGCGGCACCGGGATATCCAGCAGGCTATAGCCTTGCGAGGTCTGTTCGCCCAGGCGCGGCCCGACGGCGAGCAGCAGATCGGTTTCCCGCAGGCGTTGGATCAGCTCGGGGTTGCTGCCGATGCCGACGTCGCCGATGTAGTTGGGATGATGGTTGTCGAAGCGATCCTGATTGCGGAAGGCGCAGCAAACCGGCAGGCCGCTGGCCTCGGCGAAGCGGGTGATGTCGGCCACCGCCTCGGTCGTCCAGGTGGCCCCGCCCAGCAGCATGACCGGCCGCTTGGCCGCCTCCAGCATGGCCCGCAGGGCGGCCAGGTCGGCCGGTCCGGGATGGGCCTGCACCGGCCGATAGCGCCGGGCGTCGGCCACCCCCGACGGTTCGCGCAACATATCCTCCGGCAGTGACAGCACCACCGGGCCGGGCCGGCCGGAGGTGGCGGCGTGGAAGGCCTGGCTGACCAGTTCCGGTATCCGCGCCGGATCCTGGATTTCCGCCGACCATTTCGACACCTGGCCGAAGAACCGGCGAAAATCCATTTCCTGAAAGGCTTCCCGTTCGGCCATGGCGCGCCCGACCTGGCCAACGAACAGGATCATCGGCGAGGAATCCTGGAATGCGGTGTGCAGACCTACCACCGCGTGACAGGCGCCCGGGCCGCGCGTGACGAAACAAATGCCGGGCCGGCCGGTCAGCTTGCCATAGGCCTCGGCCATATTGGCCGCGTTGGCCTCGTGCCGGCAGGTCAGCAGGCGGATCTCGGGCGCGTCATGGAGGGCGTCCAGGGCCGCCAGATAGCTTTCGCCGGGTACGCAAAAGGCGGTGTCGACGTCGTGGATCTTCAATTGATCGATCAGGATTTGACCGCCGGTACGCATGTTGGTGGGCTTGGGCATCGGCTGGGGCCTCGTGTTTGTCCGTTGTCGGGGGCCGGTGCGGCCGACGAGATCACTGGTAGCTTGGGTCGATATCGGGCTCGCCGGCGCCGATATCGATGAAGTGATGGTATTCGGCGGATTCGAGTATCTGCAACCTGCTGAGTGGCACCGGGCGCATGCCCTCGCCGAGTGGTCCGGTGACCGTCATCAGTTGCGGCGGCTTGTCCGCCTCGTTCGGCCGCAGCGGCAGGGCCAATTGTTCGACCTGCTCCACGCCGCCGCCCCGGTAGCCGACCCGCCAGATCCAAATGGCGCCGCAGGGTTGCGCGGCGGTCCGGTAGGAGCGGTGGCCGCGCCGCTCGCGCAGCGCCGGTTCCGTCAGATCCAGCAGGTTGCGGCCGGTCAGCTCGACCCCCAGGAGTTCGCGGATCATCGTGCCGGCGAGGCGGAAGATGATTTCGCTGTTACTCGGCACCTCGGCCAGGGTGATCCAGGGCAGCACCGGTTTCAGGTTCTCCAGGCGCACGTCCGAGCGGCTCGGCATCAACCCATGGCCACGCCAGCCCTGCCACACGGCGGCGAAGTCCCGGCAATTCGCCGTCAACGGCTCGATCTGATCGAAACGCATCAACTTCCCAATACGATCCCCGGGCCAAGGCGCCGCCGCGTGGGCGCCGCCCCACGCTGGTCTACAGCATCGTTCATCGCTACAGTTGCCGCAAGGTCCATGGATAGGGCCAATTCACGGGATTTCAGGCCAATGAGTGGGAGGCATCGATGACCCAACAACCCTGGTTGAAAAATTATGCCCCCGGCGTCGACTGGCATGCCGAGTTGCCGCGGAAACCGCTGTACACGCTGCTCGACGACGCGGTGGCGCACTATGGCCAGCACAACCTGGTCGACTTCATGGACCGTCACTTCACCTATGCCGAGATCGGCGCCTTGGCCGATCGCGCGGCCCGCGGCTTCCAGGATCTTGGCGTCGGCAAGGGGGTCAAGGTGGGCCTGTTCCTGCCCAACTGCCCGCAATACATCGCCGCCTATTTCGGCATCCTCAAGGCCGGCGGCACGGTGGTGAATTTCTCGCCGCTCTATTCCGAGGAACAACTCCTACATCAGATCGAGGACAGCGATACCGATTTCATGGTGACCCTGAACCTCGAGCTCCTGTACCCGAAGATGGCCACCATGCTGCGCGAAAGCCGGTTGCGGAAACTGATCGTCGGGACCATGCAGGAAGCCCTGCCGTTCCCGAAGAACTGGCTGTTTCCGCTGTTCCGCCGGGGCGACATCGCGACCGTTCCGAACGACGCCGATCACCTTTCCTTCCAGCAACTTCTGAACAACGACGGCGACTTCACGCCGGTCGAGATCGACCCGGACAGCGACATCGCGGTCTTGCAATACACCGGCGGCACCACCGGCGTATCCAAGGGCGCCATGCTCAGCCACGGCTCGGCCTATGCTAACACCCAGCAGATCACCCTGTGCCTGCCCGACTACGTGCCGGGCACCGAACGCATGCTTGGCGTGCTGCCGTTCTTCCATGTCTTCGCGATGACCGTGGTGATGAACTTCTCGATCAACATCGGCGCCGAGATCATCATCCATCCCCGTTTCGACCTGGAGGCGGTGATGAAGGACATCCCAAAGAAACGGCCGACCCTGATGCCGGGCGTGCCGACCATGTTCGTCGCCATCACCGGCCACCCCAAGGCGACCGAAACCGACATGTCGTCGCTGCGGGCCTGCATGACCGGCGGCGCACCGCTGCCGGTCGAGGTCAAGCAACGGTTCGAGCAGATGACCGGCGCCAAGCTGTTCGAGGGCTATGGCCTGACCGAGACTTCGGCCGTCAGCACCGCCAATCCGCTGAATGGACTGAACAAGCCGGGCTCGATCGGCCTGCCGGTACCCGGCACCGATATCGTCATCGTCGATCGCGACGATGCCACCAAGATCATGCCCCAGGGCGAACCCGGCGAGATCTGCGTCCGTGGCCCGCAGGTCATGATGGGCTACTACAAACGCCAGGACGCCACCACCGACACCATGATCGACGACATGTTGCGCACCGGCGACGTCGGCTACATGGACGAGGACGGCTACACCTTCATCATCGATCGGACCAAGGATTTGATCCTGGCCGGCGGCTTCAACGTCTATCCCCGTCATGTCGAGGAGGCGATCTACGAACACCCGGCGGTGGAGGAAGTGACGGTGATCGGCATTCCCGACGACTACCGCGGCCAGTCGGTCAAGGCCTTCGTCAAGTTGAAGCAGCCGGAGGAGCTGGATCAGGCGAAACTGCTCAAGTTCCTGGGCCCCAAGTTGGGCAAGGCCGAAATGCCCACCGAGATCGAATTCCGCGACGAATTGCCGAAAACCATGATCGGCAAGCTGTCGAAAAAGGAACTGGTGGCCGAGGAACAGGCGAAATACGAGGCCCGCAAGGCGGCGGGATAGGCTCCGCGCCGGTCACGGCAGGGCCACGAAGGTTTGATTTCCGCGCGGCTGCTCGCGCGCCCTAGGATTGCCCCGGAACAATTGTGGCGGACCCGCGACAAGGGGCCAATCATGCATGCGACACGACGGTCCATACTAGAGCGTATCCGGGGTATTCTGGTGGCGGTCGGGGCATTGGTGCTGCTGTCCGGCGCGCCGGCCTGGGCCAAGGCGCCGATCTACAGCGATTGGCTGGGCCGGGCCATCGGCGGTTTCGATCCGGTGGCCTATTTCACCATGGGTAAACCAGTCAAGGGCAGCGGTGATTTCACCGCCGAGTGGCAGGGCGCGACCTGGCGCTTCGTTTCGGCCGCCAACCGCGACGCCTTCATCGCCGGGCCGGAGAAATATGCCCCGCAGTATGGCGGCTATTGCGCCTACGCGGTCAGTCAGGGCTACACCGCCAGCATCGAGCCGGAGGCCTGGCACCTGGTCAACGGCAAGCTGTACCTGAACTATTCCCTGGAAGTATGGCAGACCTGGCTGGCCGACCGCGATGCCTATATCGCGGCCGCCGACCGAAACTGGCCGGGGGTGCTGGAGTGACCGGTGGTCGGTCGTCTATAGCCGTTCGGCGGCCCGCGACGTTGCCTCCCGGCGGCGGGTCAGGAAATCGGACATCCTTTGCCGGAGGGCATCGACCAAGGCGGGTTCCGCCGACTTCGGCGAGCCGCCCGGGAACGGCGGTTCGGGGTCATATTCCAGTTGCAGTTGAATGGCCTTGGCAACTTCCGCCCCGAAGATCTCGGCCACCACGACCAACGCGAAATCGATGCCCGAGGTGACGCCGGCGCCGGTGATGTGGCGGCCGTCGCGGACCACGCGCTGCTCGATCGGTATCGCCCCCAGGAGCGCCAATTGATCGAGTGACGACCAGTGGCAGGTGGCCTGCACGCCCTTTAGTAGACCGGCGGCGCCGAGCACCAGCGAACCGGTGCAGACCGAGGTGACGAATTGGGCCGAGTCCGCCCGGGCCCGCAGGAAATCCAGCACCACATCGTCGGCCATCAGCGCCACCTGCCCCGGCCCGCCCGGCACGCAGATCAGGTCCAGCATGGGCGCTTCGCTGAATGCGACGGTCGGCGAGATCCCCAGGCCGCTGTCGGCCCGCACCGGATCGAGGCTCTTCCAGATCAGGTGCGTTCGCGCCCCCGGCGCCCTGGCGAACACCTCGTAGGGCCCGGTCAGGTCAAGCTGCGTCAGCCCCGGAAACAGCAACAGGCCGATTTCGAACACGTCGTTCTCTTTTGCCATGGACCGCTCCGACGCTGTTGTTCGCCCTTACCTCGATCGGACATAGCGTCTAGGACCGGGCATTGCCATGTGGCGGCGACCATGGCACACCGGGCGGGCATGCGAAACACCGTCAAATCCCATCTCTGGTTCGTCGTTGTCACGACTGTCTTGGGCGCCATGGTCGGCGTCACCTATACGCAGGCGATTTATCAGGGCCCGATCGGCGGCGGCCTGATCGCCGGCGGCGGCTTTGGCGCCATGCTGGCCTTGTTCCATCTGGCGGCGGCGCCGCGTCTGCGCCGCTTTGGCTTCGCCGCCGCCACCGCCCTCGGCAGCCTGGGCATGACGCTGATGACGGCGATCTGCCTCAACGTCTCGATCTACGGTTTCGGCCTGTCGGACCACCCGGCCTATTTCGATCCGCACAGTCTGTACCTGTTCTGGTTCGAAAGCCGCTGGTGGCTCGATTTCGCCTTCGTCTTCGGCTTTGCGCTGTTGTTCAACGCGGTCATTTCGCTCAACGAACTGGTCGGCCAGGGCGTCTTGTGGCCGTTCCTGATCGGCCGCTATCACCACCCGGTGCGCGAGGAGCGGATCTTCCTGTTCGTCGACCTGGCCAATTCCACCGGTATCGCCGAGCGCCTGGGCGATCTGCGCTTCCACGCCCTGCTGCGCGGCCTGGTCGACGACATCTCGGACATCATCCATGACCATCACGGCCGCATCGACCGCTATGTCGGTGACGCCCTGGTGATCACCTGGCCGGCCGACATCGGCGGCCGGGACGGCCGCTGCCTGCGCTGCTGCTTCGCCATCGCCGAGCGGATCGCCGAGCGGCGCGCCGGCTACCTGGACCAATTCGGCGTCGTCCCGCACTACCGGGCGGCCTGTCACGTCGGCACCGTTGTGGCCGGTGAGATCGGCGCCCGCAAGCGAGAGATCATGTTCCTCGGCGATACCGTCAACATCACCGCCCGGATCGAGGCCGCCGCCAAGGACATGCAGCGCGATTTCCTGGTCTCAGGCGATCTGCTGGCCCGGGTGCCGGCGCCATCCGGGGTGGAGGTGGAGGCCCTGGGTCCATTCACGCCGCGCGGCCGGTCGGGAGCCATCGAGTTGTTCGCCTTGCGGGCCGGCGAAGCGCTATAACCGGGCGGGCACGACGACAGGAAAGGCACGCGGATGAAGGCCATGGTGTTCCACGAACACGGCGGCGTGGAGAAATTGCACTACCAGGACTTTCCCGACCCCGAATTGCAGCCGGGCGATTGCCTGGTGCGGGTCAAGGCTGTCGCCCTGAACGGCTTCGAGCCGATGATCCTGCAAAAGACCACGGCCCTGCCGACGCCGCTGCCGATGATCCCGGGCGGTGACATTGCCGGCGAGATCGTTGAATTGGGTTCGGCGGCGAATGACGGCCAATGGCGGGTCGGCGACCGGGTCTCGATCTATCCGATGGTCCCCGACGAGGGCATGACCGGGGAAACCCGCCTGGGCGGCTGTTGCGAACTGGTCCGCATCCCGGCCGGCAACCTGTTGCCGGTCCCCGATGATCTGGATTTCGTCAGGGCCGCCAGCCTGCCGATCGCCTACGGCACGGCCTTGCGCATGATGGTCAGCCGGGGCCGGGTCGCGGCCGGCGAGACGGTGTTGATCCTGGGTGCCACGGGCGGCGTCGGCACCGCTTGCGTGCAACTGGCCAAGCTGCTCGGGGCCGAGGTGATCGCCTGCGGCAGCGCCGATTGGAAGCTGGAGAAGCTACGGGAACTGGGCGCCGACCACGTCGTTGACACGAGCCGCGAGGATTTCCGCAAGGCCGTCTGGGAGCGCTATGGCAAGCCGCATATGCGGCACAAGACCGGCGGCGTCGACGTGGTCATCAACTATATCGGCGGCGACACCTGGGTCGACGGCTGCCGGGCCCTGAAGCCGGGCGGCCGGATGCTGACCTGCGGCGCCTCGGCCGGTTTCCAGACGGCCAACGATCTGCGATATATCTGGACCTATGAATTGAACCTGATGGGCAGCAACGGCTGGCGGCCCGAGGATCAGCTGGAGATGATGGCGATGGTCGCCGACGGTCGCATCGAACCGGCGCTCCACGCGGTGCGGCCCTTGACGGAAACGCCGATATCCATTCAGGAACTGATCGAGCGGCAAGTGTTCGGCAAGACGGTGCTGCTGCCGTGAGGCGGGCGGCAAGAGGCTTGGGCGAGACAGGGTAGAGGGCATGGCGGCCTACCAATACATTTTCGTGATGCGCGATCTGCGCAAGGTCTTTCCGGGCGGGCGCGAGGTCCTGAAGGACATCACCCTGGCCTTCCTGCCGGGCGCCAAGATCGGCGTGATCGGCCCCAACGGCGCCGGCAAGTCGACCCTGCTGCGCATCATGGCCGGCCTGGAGACCGAGTTCGCCGGCGAGGCCTGGGCGGCCGAGGGCGTCAAGGTCGGTTTTCTGGCGCAGGAGCCGGAATTGGATCCGGCCAAGGATGTTCAGGGCAACGTGATGGACGGCGCCCGCGAGGCCGGGGAACTGCTGGAACGGTTCGAGGCGGTCAGCGCCCGTTTCGCCGAGGAGCTGACCGACGACGAAATGGGGACCTTGATCGAGGAACAGGGCGAATTGCAGGAACGCATCGATGCCACCGATGCCTGGGAGCTCGAGCGGCATATCGAGATCGCCATGGACGCCCTGCGCTGTCCGCCCGGCGATGCCGATGTCGCCAGCCTGTCGGGCGGCGAGCGGCGGCGGGTCGCCCTCTGCCGGCTGCTGTTGGAAAAGCCTGACCTACTGCTGTTGGACGAGCCGACCAACCATCTCGACGCCGAATCGGTGGCCTGGCTGGAACGCCATCTGCACGACTACCCCGGTACCGTGGTGGCGATCACCCATGACCGGTATTTCCTGGACAATGTAGCCGGTTGGATTCTGGAATTGGACCGGGGTCAGGGCATTCCCTACGAAGGCAACTATTCGGGCTGGCTGGCGCAGAAACAGAAGCGCCTGCAGGTCGAGGGCAGGCAGGAAGAGGCGCGCCTGCGCACCCTGGCGCACGAACTGGAATGGATTCAGCAATCGCCCAGGGCCCGGCAAGCCAAGAGCAAGGCGCGCGTCCGCGCCTACGAGGACCTGCTCGCCCAAGGCGGCCAGGCCGGGCCGAACCGGGCCCAGATCGTCATTCCGCCGGGCCCGCGGCTGGGCGATCTGGTGGTCGAAGCCGAGCATCTCGACAAGGGCTACGGCGATCGACTGTTGATCGAGGACTTGGGTTTCAAGCTGCCGCCGGGCGGCATCGTCGGGGTAATCGGGCCGAACGGTGCCGGCAAGACCACTTTGTTCCGCATGCTGGTCGGCCAGGAACAGCCGGATGCCGGCAAGCTGCGCCTGGGCGAGACCGTGAGCTTGGGCTACGTCGATCAGTCGCGCGACGCCCTGGTGGGCGACGCCACGGCCTGGCAGGAGATATCCGACGGCCTGGACGAGATTGAATTGGGCAAGCGCAAGGTCAACAGCCGCGCCTATTGCTCCTGGTTCGGCTTTCGCGGCGCCGACCAGCAGAAACCGGTGGGCCAGCTATCGGGCGGCGAACGCAACCGGGTGCATCTGGCGAAGATGCTGAAATCGGGCGCCAACCTGATCCTGCTGGACGAACCGACCAACGACCTGGATGTCGACACCCTGCGGGCGCTGGAGGAGGCCCTGTTGGAATTCGCCGGCTGCGCCATGGTGATCAGCCATGACCGCTGGTTTCTCGACCGAATCGCCAGCCATATCCTGGCCTTCGAAGGCGACAGCCATGTCGAATGGTTCGAAGGCAACTACGATGCCTATGAAGAGGACCGCCGGCGCCGTCTGGGCGAGGCGGCAGATCAGCCGCACCGCATCAGGTACAAGCCGATCTCGCGTTCCTGACGGCGGCGGCCGGCCGGCTTGCTCCGGTCAAACCGGAAAATGCCTCATTCGGCAGCGCTTTTTCGGGCTTTGTCGGCCAAGGTGTCCAGGAAGGCGTCGAGGTCGCCGCCGGCACTGCGGATGGCGGCGGCGAAGTCCGAACGTTGCGTCATCGACATCGAAATGCCCTCGATCACCACGTCGACGATCTTGATCCTGCTGTCACGCTCGTGCACGTGCCATTGCACCACCACCGGTTTGCCGCCTTTACGATTGATGCGGGTCGAGACCATCGCCCGGCCCCGATCGTTGATGCGTTCGTCGACGATGGTGAAGGTTTCGCCGCCGTAGCTGCCGAAGCGGGCGGCGTAGGAATTGACCACGTAGTCCTCGAACAGGAACAGATACCGGCTGCGTTGCTTGGCGTTGGCGCGCCGCCAATAGCGGCCGAGGGTAAACCGGGCGATGCCCTTCAGCGCGAAATCCTGTCGCAGCAACTGACGGAATTGCCGGGTCTTGTGCCGCTGGGTGGTGTCGGTGTCGGACAACATGGCGACCGCCCTGTTGCCGAGCTCCTCGATGAATTCGGTGGCTTCGCCCGCCGCCAGGGGGCGCGCCTGTGCCGGACCGGCCAGTGCGAGGAGAACTGCCGCGGCCAGAAGAACGGCGCGCCGGCCCCCCATGAACGGCCAAGCTGGTCTATTTGTTGGTAGCCGAGACACGTTCGGCCTTGTTGTCTTCCTCGATTTCGTCCGACATTTCCGGCAGCGGATTGGCTGGGCCCCGGCCGTTGGCGATTTCGGCCTTGCGATGCTGGCGGTAAAGGCTGCGCACGGTGGCGTAAAAATCGATCGCGCCGCGCTCTATTTCATCGAAAGTCTCGATGTTGCGGGCTCGTAGATCGAGGCCACCGACCGTCGCGCGGGCGATGGAGAACCCGGTCCGCCGGTCCCTGGGCACGAGATAATGGAGCGGGTCCAGATAGCGCCCACCCGCCAGGCCGATGGCATCGCGCAGGTTGGACGGGCCGAGCAGCGGCAGCATCAGATAGGGTCCCGGTCCGACGCCCCAGACCGCGAGGGTCTGCCCCAGATCCTCCCCGTGGTAGGGAATGCCGGCTTCCAGGTCATCGGGAAGGTCGCCTTCGGCAACGTCGAAAATGCCGCCGACGCCATAGAACGTGTTGGTGGTGAAGCGGCCGATGCTGTCGCCGGCCCGCTCGGATTCCCCCTGCAGGACGTCGTGGACGAAAATGCTTGGCGTATCGAGGTTGTTCATGAAGTTGCGCACGCCCTCGCGCGCCGGATCGGGCAGCGCGCCGCGGTAGATCTCGGCCACCGGGCGCAGGAACAGCCGATCCAGGCCCAGATTGACTTCAAAAAGATAACGGTTCAGCGGCTCCAGCGGGTCGTTGGCTTCCCGGTAGGCGGCCACGGCCTCCTTGTCGTCGGCCGGCGGCGGCGTGGCGCAAGCGGTCAGTCCGCCAACGGCCAGCAACGCCGCCGCGGCGATTATGCCGCGCCCGTGCGCGGCGCCTCCGAAGCGTCCGAAAAACCACTGGCCTGGATGAGACTTCCCCGACACCGCCGCTATCCGCCTAACCTCATGGTTGCGCCAAACCGATCATGGCCCGAACCCCAATGCGGCCGGCTCCGCGATCGGCCGGCCGATTCTCCGCGCGCAATCTACGCCTACGGTCGTAACAAAACCCTTAAGCCGCGAAGACGATGCGCCGTCTTCGCAGACGAACGACAGCCGAATACAGGGGCGATTCAGCCATCGCTAATTTGGTAGCACAGGGTGTTGTCGTTGACCAGCGCGCGCGTCGCTGTTGTGCCCTTATCATCACGGGTGTTGCAGTTCGGCAGCGATCCGGAACGGCTCGGCACGCGCCCGCGTTTTTTGCGTTGTATTAATCGTCTATATATATAAAAATATCTTTATGTTATGAGGGCGATGATGGTGATGTCGCCTCGTTTCGATGCACTTCGGTGCCGCGGAGGATCCGTTTGATGGACCAGTTGTTGCAGGGCTTGCGGGCGGCGGCCGAGCCGACCCGGCTGCGCCTGTTGGCGTTGTGCGCCCATGCCGAACTGACGGTGACGGAACTGACACAGATCCTGGGGCAGAGCCAGCCGCGGGTGTCCCGGCACCTCAAACTGCTGTGCGATGCCGGTTTGCTCGATCGCCACCGCGAGGGGACGTGGGCCTACTACCGTTTGGCCGACAGCAGTCAGTGCGCCCATCTGGCCCGTACCCTGGTTGATCTGGTGCCCGATGACGACAACGTGCTGGCCCGCGATCTGGGTCGGCTGGACGGCATCAAGCAGACCCGGGCCGAGGCGGCGGCGGACTATTTCCGCGCCAACGCCCGGCGCTGGGACGAAATCCGCTCGCTGTACGTGCCGGAGGCCGAGGTCGAGACCGCCCTGCTGGCGTCGGTCGGCGACCGCGCGGTCGACGACTTCCTGGATATCGGCACGGGTACCGGCCGCATCCTGGAGGTTTTCGCCCCCCGTATCCAACGCGGCATCGGCATCGATTTGTCGCACGACATGCTGCAGGTGGCCCGGGCCAATCTGGAGAAGGCCGGCCATCGCCATTGCCAGGTGCGCCACGGCGATATGTACAACCTGCAACTGCCGGCGGCGGAATTCGACCTGGTCGTAGTGCACCAGGTGCTGCACTTCGCCGAGGAACCCCATGGCGTGATCGCCGAAGCGGCGCAAACCCTGCGGCCCGGCGGTATGCTGTTGGTGGTCGATTTCGACCGCCATGAAGAGGAATTCCTGCGCAAGGAGCACCAGCATCGCTGGCTCGGCTTCAATCGCGAGCAGGTCGATGGCTGGTGCGCCGATGGCGGCCTGGACAACCGGCCCATCGTCGAATTGGCCGGCGGCCGCCTGACCGTCCTGATCTGGGTCGCCGTGCGGCCGATGGCGGCGGCGCCATGACCGCCGCGGCGGGCCCGGCCGGCGGGCCGCTGAAGGTGTCGTTCGAGTTCTTCCCGCCGAAAAGCGAGAAGATGGCGGAACAGCTCTGGCGCGCCGTGGACCGGCTGCAGCCGCTGGGGCCGGCTTTCGTCTCGGTCACCTACGGTGCCGGCGGCACCACCCGCCAGCGCACCCACGATACGGTGACCCGCATCCAGGGCGATCGCGGCCTGACCTGTGCCGCGCATCTGACCTGTGTCGGCGCCGAGCGGGCCGAGGTGGACGCCATCGCCCGCCGCTATTGGCAGGCGGGCATCCGCCATATCGTCGCCCTGCGCGGCGATCCGCCCGAGGGCGAGGACAGCTATCGCCCGCATCCCGGCGGCTACGAGAACGCCACCGATCTGGTCGCCGGCCTGCGCCGGGTCGCCGAATTCGACATCTCGGTCGCCGCCTATCCGGAAATCCACCCCGATTCACCGTCCAGCCAGGCTGACCTGGACAACCTGAAACGCAAGATCGACGCCGGCGCCAACCGCGCCATCACCCAGTTCTTCTTCGACGCCGACACCTACCTGCGGTTCCTGGAACGGGCCCGGACGGTGGGCATCTGGGTGCCGATCGTGCCGGGCATCCTGCCGGTGACGAATTTCGACCAGGTCAGCCGGTTCGCCAAGGCCTGCGGTGCCAGCGTGCCGGCCTGGCTGGCACACCTGTTCGAGGGCCTGGGCGACGACCCGGAGACCCGGCGGCTGGTCGCCGCCTCGGTGGCATCGGAACAATGCCGCCGCCTGCAGGCGGCCGGCGTCAGCGATTTTCACTTCTACACATTGAACCGCGCCGACCTAACTTATGCCATCTGCCACATGCTGGGCCTGCGTCCGGCCGCCGGCGGGGCGGCCGGCGCGGTTGGCGATGGGACAGCCGAGGCCCAACCCGGTGGGGGGAACACAGATGTCTGAGTTGTTGGAACATTTGCGTCAGGAAGTATTGCTCTGCGACGGCGCCATGGGCAGCCGGGTGCAGGCGGCCGACCTCGACGTCGACATCGACTTCTGGGGCAAGGAGAACTGCACCGAGGTCCTCAACCAGAGCCGGCCGGACATCGTCCGCGAGATTCAGCGCGGCTATGTCGCCGCCGGGGCGGACATCCTGTTGACCAACAGCTTCGGCGGCTCGCCCCTGACCCTGGCCGAATTCGATCTCCAGGACCGCGCCCACGAGCTCAACAAGCGCGCCGGCGAGTTGGCCCACGAGGCGCTCGAGGTGTTTCGCCGCGACGGCCGGCCGCGCTATGTCCTCGGCTCGATCGGGCCCGGCACCAGATTGCCCAGCCTGGGTCACGTTGACTACGACGAGTTGGAAGCGGCCCTGAAGCTGCAGGCCGGCGGATTGCTGGCCGGCGGCGTCGAGGGCTTCCTGATCGAAACCTCGCAGGACATTCTGCAATTGAAGGCCGCGGTCAACGGCGTCCGGGCCGCCATGCGCGAGGTCGGAAGCGACCTGCCGGTGATCGCCCAGGTCACCGTGGAAACCACCGGCACCATGCTGGTGGGCACCGATATCGCCGCCGCCGCCACGGTGGTGCATTCCCTCGGCATCGAGGCCATCGGCGTCAATTGCGCCACCGGTCCGCAGGAAATGGCCGAACATGTGCGCTGGCTGTCCGAGCAGTGGCCGGGCCATATCTCGGTGCAGCCCAACGCCGGTTTGCCCGAATTGATCGATGGGCAGCCCTGTTATCCGCTCAGCCCCGAGGAGCTGGCGCAATGGGCCCGCCGCTTCGTCACCGAGGACGGCGTCAACCTGCTCGGCGGCTGTTGCGGCACGGTATCGGCGCATATCAAGGCGCTGGACGATATGTTGCTGGACGTTGGCGACGGCGTTCGGCCCCGGCCGCTGGCCCGGCAATCGCAATGGGTGCCGGGGCTGGCTTCGTTGTACGGCCAAATGCCCTACCGGCAGGAGAACGCCTATCTCTCGATCGGCGAGCGCTGCAACGCCAACGGCTCGAAGAAGTTTCGCGAATTGCAGGCGGCCGAGGACTGGGACGGCTGCATCGCCATGGGGCGCGAACAGGTGCGCGAGGGCTCGCACGCCCTCGACGTCTGCGCCGCCTTCGTCGGCCGCGACGAAACGGCGGACATGGCCGCCCTGGTCGGCCGGCTGCGGGGCGCCGTGCACGCGCCGCTGGTCATCGACTCCACGGAACTGCCGGTCCTGGAATCGACCCTGAAGCTGTACGGCGGCAAGGCCCTGATCAATTCGATCAATTTTGAGGACGGCGAGGAGCCGGCGGCCAAGCGTCTGCTACTGGCCCGGAAATTCGGCTGCGGCGTCGTCGCCCTGACCATCGACGAGGCGGGCATGGCCAAGAGCGCCGACGACAAGCTGCGGATCGCCCGCCGGCTGTACGATTTCGCCGTCGACCAACACGGCCTGCGGCCGGAGGATCTGTTGTTCGATCCCCTGACTTTCACCATCTGCACCGGCAACGAGGACGATCGCGAATTGGGCATGGCCACCCTGGAGGCGATCGAGCGGATCGCCGGGGAAATGCCCGATTGCCAGATCATCCTCGGCCTGTCGAACATCTCCTTCGGCCTGAAGCCGGCGGCCCGGCACGTGCTCAACTCGGTGTTCCTGGACCATGCCCTGAAACGCGGCATGACCGGGGCTATTCTACACCTCTCGAAGATCCTGCCGCTGCATTCGATCCCCGAAGCGGAAGTCGCCGCGGCCGAGGACCTGATCTTCGACCGCCGGCGCGAGGGCCACGACCCGTTGCACGCCTTCATCGAGCTGTACCAGGACCGTGCTGCCGCCAAGGTCGCGAAGGAACGTCCGGCGTCGGTCGAGGAGCGGCTGAAACAGCGCATCGTCGATGGCGACCGCCCCGGCCTGGAGGAGGATCTGGACGAGGCGATGCAGGGCCGGCCGCCGCTGGAGATCGTCAACGAGATCCTGTTGTCCGGCATGAAGGTGGTCGGCGAGCTGTTCGGCTCGGGCCAGATGCAGTTGCCCTTCGTCCTGCAATCGGCGGAGACCATGAAGGCGGCGGTGGCGCACCTGGAGCCGTACATGGATCGGGCCGAGGGCGAGCAAAAGGGCACCATCGTGCTGGCCACGGTGAAGGGTGACGTCCACGACATCGGCAAGAACCTGGTCGACATCATCCTCTCCAACAACGGCTACCAGGTGATCAACCTGGGCATCAAGCAGCCGGTGGCCAACATCATCGCCGCCGCCCGCGAGCATGACGCGGATGCC
The DNA here is from genome assembly GCA_030746635.1 of Alphaproteobacteria bacterium. Taxonomy (GTDB): domain Bacteria; phylum Pseudomonadota; class Alphaproteobacteria; genus JASLMH01. The sequence continues at coordinate 16,672 of JASLMH010000021.1, forward strand.
ATCGGCATGTCCGGATTGCTGGTCAAGTCGACCACGGTGATGCGGGAAAACCTGGAGGAGATGTCGCGGCAACAAGTGCGTTTGCCGGTGATGCTGGGCGGCGCCGCCCTGACCCGCCGCTTCGTCGAGGAGGATTGCGTCCAGGCCTATGCCGCCGCTTCCGGGCGGGTGGCCTATGCCCGCGACGCCTTCGATGGCCTGAACCTGATGGAGAAGGTGGTCACGGGCGGTTTCGACGAACATATCGCGGCCCGCGACGGCCGGCGGCGGCCGGTCAATCGGCGACGGCAATTGGGCCGGCCGACCCTGCCGCAGCGGCCGATGGACCTGGCCGAGGTGCGGACCCGGCGGGAGGAATTGCACCGCGGCGTCGAACCGCCGGCGCCGCCGTTCCTCGGCAACCGCCTGGTCGAGGAGGTGCCGATCCGGGCCCTGCTGCCGTTCCTCAACGAACGCATGCTGTACCAGTTCCACTGGGGTTTTCGGAAGCAGGGAAGATCCCTGGACGAGTACATGGAATGGGCCCGGGACGAGGTCAAGCCGATCCTGGTCGATCTGGTGGCCCGCTGCGAGGCCGAGGAAATCCTGCATCCCCGGGCGGTGTACGGCTACTACTGGGCGGCCAGCGACGGCGACGATCTGGTGCTGTTCGGTGACGACCAGCGAAGCGAACTGACCCGGTTTTCACTGCCCCGGCAGGCCCGCGCCGGCGGCCTGTGCATCGCCGATTTCTTCCGCGAGAAGGGCGATGGCGACTGCGATCTGATCGGCCTGCAGGCGGTCACCATCGGCCAGAATGCTTCGGAGGTGGCGCGGCGCTGGTTCGACGAGGATCGCTACCAGGATTATCTGTACCTGCATGGCCTGGGCGTCGAGATGGCCGAGGCGCTGGCGGAGTACGTCCACAAGCGCATCCGCGCCGAGCTGGGTTTCGCCGACCAGGACGCCCGCGACATGGCGGCGCTGTTGAATCAGGGCTATCGCGGTTCGCGCTATTCCTTCGGCTACCCGGCCTGCCCGAACCTGGCCGATCAGGGCAAGATCCTGGATTTGCTGCAGGCCGGGCGCATCGGCCTGGAGATGGGCGAGGAGGACCAGTTGCACCCCGAGCAATCGACCTCCGCCATCATCGTCCACCACCCGCAAGCGAAGTACTTCAGCGTCTGAACCGACAGGCGCCGGCCGGGATGGTTTGCGGCCGTCCGTCGGCGCGGGCTAAGCTTAATAACTAGCTTGATGGCGTCGCGGCAGGTCGGGTGGGACATGGCGGACGATCCCTATCAAAACGACCGCGAGGAAATGGTGGTGGTGATCGCCGCCATCGTCGCGCGCCTGGCCGACCGGCTGGGCCGCGGCGAGTTGGACTCCCGGGTCCTGCGGGCGATGCTGCGGGTGCCCCGGCACCATTTCGTGCCGGTCGAGGTGATCAGCTACGCCTATGCCGACAGCCCGCTGCCGATCGGCTTCGGCAAGACCATTTCGCAGCCCTTCATGGTGGCCCTGATGGCCGACCTGCTGGCGCCGCGCGAGAGCGACCGGGTGCTCGAGGTCGGCACCGGCCTGGGCTATCAATCGGCCATCCTCTCGCAACTGGCCGGCCACGTCTGCAGCATCGAGATCGTCGAGGAACTGGCCGTCGAGGCCAAGCGGAAGCTGGCGGAAACGGGCTGCGAAAATGTCGAAACCCGGACCGGCGATGGCGCCCGGGGCTGGCCGGAACGGGCGCCCTTCGACAGCATACTGGTGGCGGCGGCGCCGGAGATGATCCCGCCGCTGCTGTTGCATCAATTACGGCCCGGCGGCCGCATGGTGCTGCCGGCCGGGCCTACCGACCATCAGATCCTGATGTTGGTGGAAAAGGACGCCGACGGCCATCTGCACAGCCGGGAAATCCTGCCGGTCCGCTTCGTGCCGTTGGAAAGCGAAGACGACGAATTCGACGACGGCGCGCCGACCGCCCTGGCTTGAGAGGGCGCCGGCTATAGGGGCAGGGCGTCGATCAGCACGCCGGCCAGCACCGCCGGTTCGTCGCCGCGGTTGACCCAGGCATGGTTGGTGCCCCGCTGCACGACCACGTCCAGGGGTTGGAGGTCGACCTCGCCGTCATCCAGGATCATGGTCACCCGGCCCGACAGCAGGACGATGTAGTCCACGGTGTCGGTCTTGTGCATGCCGGGCTGCCCGGAGGCGCTATCGTGGGCCGCCGCGGCCCCCATGCGGGCGAAGGATTCGGCATCCCGGCGTTGCCGTTCCTCGGCCGATAGGTCCGCCATCTCCCGCTCCGGCATGATCTGAAAGAACCGAAAGACGCTCCCCTGACTCGGCGGCGACAGGGTGACCCGGGTATCGGCGGCGTCATCGCCGCCGTCGTTACGGGCCGGCGTCGTGTCGGTGCGCCACAGATCAGTCAGACCGCGACCCGGCTGGTCGGGGTTTTCCAAGAGATGCGGCGATGCCCCATCGCTCAGGATCACCGATCGGCCGGCGCCATCGTGGCCGGTGACGACACGCCGTACGGGTCTCAACATACTGCTGCCTCCAAGCTTGACCGGCAACGATTGTAGCTGGAAAGACGAAGCCCCGCACAAGGCGGGGCTTTCTAGTCTGTCCAGTGGGGCCTGGTTTGGAGGTCCTTTCCCCACCTCTCGATCACGAGACCGAGTTTTTTGTCATGCCACGTGGTCAGGTGGATTTGCAGTCAGTTGCATGTCTCCTTTCACGTAGTCCTGGCAGGCTAACGTGTTATGTAAAAATAGGCAATCGGAGGGAATCCCTAGGCTGGGACTAGACGCCAAATTTCGCGAACACGCCGGGCGCGGCCCTCACCATTCGATGATGCCGCCGTCGTAATTGCGGAAACCGCCGTTGTCGGCGGTGGACAGGCCGGCGATCACCTGGCGAATGCCGCCGGCGCTTTCCTCGACCGAGATATCGGCGCCCGGCCCGCCCATGTCGGTGCGTACCCAGCCGGGGTGGAAGACGACGACGATGACGCCCTGGTCGGCCAGGTCGTTGGCGATGATCTTCATCACCATGTTCACCGCCGCCTTGGAGGAGCGGTAGACGATGGAATCGCCCGCCAGGGTCTGGCCGATCGAGCCCATGCGGCTGGAGATCGTGATCAGCTTCTTCTGCGCGCCGGCGGCGACATTGTCGGCGAAGGCCTCGACCACACGCGTCGGGCCCAGCACGTTGGTGTCGAGGCAGGCTTGCCAGGCATCGTAGTCGACGTTGCCCCGGCGGGCGTTGCGCTGGCCCATGATGCCGGCGTTGTTGATCAGCACATCGAGGGGCTGCGCGCCCAGCTCGACCTTCAGGGCGGCGACCGAGGCCGCCTGGTCGACGTCCAGGGCATGCAGGCTGACCGCGCCGTTCGATTGCCGCGCCAGATCGTGCAATGCCTCGGCCGTATCGGGATCGCGGCAGCAGGCGAAGACGCGCCAGCCGCCGGCCGCGTACTGCCTGGTCAACTCCAGGCCGACGCCGCGGCTGGCGCCGGTGATCAGAATCGTTTCCATGGCGCGAAACTAGCGCGGATTTCCCGCCCTGGCCACGGCGCCGCTGTCATTGGCTCACAAAAACCGCCGGTAGATGCGGTTGGCGATGACGGGCAGCATGTACATGGGCAACTGCGCCAGGGCGAAGAACACCACCAGTTCGATCGCCGCCCGGTCGGCCAGCACCGCCAACACCAGCCCCATGTTGCAGTTGCCGGCCATGTGGCCGGCGGTGAAGGCCAGGCGGCGGCCAGAGGCCAGGAAACAGCAGGCGCCCAGGACCTGAAAGCCGGCATTGGCGATGAAGGCGGCGACCACCGCCAACAGGGCGTAACCGGGACGGGCGATGAAGAAATCGGTCACGCCGGCCATGATGGCGACGGCGAACACCACCAGGCCGACCACCGCCAGGCCGTCGATGTGCGTGGCGTGGCGGCGCAGTTGGGCGGGGTCCAGCAGCCAGCGCTTCAGGCCGGCGGCCAGGGCGAAGGCGGCGGCGATGAACAGGGCCAGCCGGCCCATGAACTCGCCCAGGCCGATGTTCAGATCCAAATCCAGCAGCCACAGCGCCAGCAGCGGCAGGGTCAGCGGTACCAGTAGGTGCGCCAGCACCACCGCGGCGATGGCGAAGGCGGCGTCCAGACCGAGGATCAGGGCGAAGGCGGGCGCGGCGGTGATCGGCGGTCCCGCCGCCATCAGCACCAGCCCGGCCACCAGCCCGGCGGGCAGTCCGATGGCCGATACCAAGCCGGCCATCACCAGCGGCGATGCCAGCAGGGAAAAAGCAGTGAATACGATCAGCAGGCCGGGTCGGCGCAGGTAGGCCACGACCTCCGCGAAATCAAGCCGCAGCAGCGCCAGGGTCAGGCTGAGGAAGATCGCCGGGGCCAGGGCCGGCCGGGCGAAATCGGCCAACGGCGGCAGTGCCAGGCCGATCAGCACGCCGCCGGCCAGCCACCAGGTGGCGTGGCGGGAGAGGAACTCCAGGCCGCGCCCCAAAATTGCCCACCCGGCCGCGGCGGTCATCGGGCCCAGCCGATCAGGATCACGCCGGGCACCACAAGCAGCACCGCCAGCAGGCTCTGGCGGGTGATGATCTCGCCGCGAAACAGGGACAGGCTCAACAGCAAGGTGACGAGGGGCGAGGACGCCACCAGCGGTATCACCACGATCACCTCGCCAAGCTGCAGGGCGGCGTTCAGGCTCAGCACCGAGACGCCGTTGATCACACCTGCCAGCACGAACCACTGCGCGCCGCCGTCGCGCCCCAGTTTCGGCACCGTCCGGCGGCGCAGACCATAGGCCGCCACCGCCAGCAGCAGCGAGACGTTGTAGCTGACCAGGCCGGCGAAGATCGGGCTGGGGGTCTCGACCATGCCGATCTTGGTCAGCACGTCGCCGGCGGAGCGGAACAACGCGGCGCCCAGGGGCAGCGACAGGGCCCAGAGGGGCCAGTTCATCCGGCGGCCGCCGCCGCGCTGCGCCAGCAGCATGCAGCCGGCCATGATCGCCACCGTGCCGGCGATGATCGGCGGCGTCAGATGTTCGCCCAGGATCAGCACGCCGAAGGCGGCGGCGAACAGCGGCGCGGTACTGGCGAGCGTACTGGTCGGGGTCGGTCCCATGTAGCGCACCCCCAGCAGGGCGCAGTTCGCCGACAAGACCGGTTTGAACAGACCGACGACGGCGAAGATGCCGGCGGCGGCGGTGAGCCAGTACCAACTTTCGACGAACCAGGGCGCCAGCAGCCAGTAGAACAGGGTTGTCGAGGCGATGTGGACCAGCGAGCCGGTCTCGGAATCCGTGTGCCGCAAGCCCCGGTTCATGAATTGGATCGCCACCGCGAACAGAACCGAGGAGGTAAGCGCAAGCAAAATCGGTGCGAATTGGCCGAACACGGGGCTTTCTGGCGGATTGACGGAAACGGCGCGCGGGTCGGCGGATCATGCACCGCTTTACCGAACCGGCAAAGCGAAACCGGATACGCTTAGAGCGAGGCCGCCGAGCGGGCGGCCTGGTCGTACAGGCCCGACAGGGCGCGCAACACCCGGGCCGCTTCGCCGATCTCCTGGTTTTCGCCGCCCAGGGCGCCATGCGAGGCGATCAGGCAGTTCTCGCGGATCTCGCGGTAGGCGCGACAGGCCTCACGGCCCAGCTCGGTGGTGGCGTGGAAGGCTTCCTTGCCGCGGCGATCCGCGCTGACCAGGTCCAGGCGGGCCAGCTTCTTCAGGGCATAGTTGACCAGATGGCTGTCCTCCACGTTCAGCAGGAAGCACAGATCGGACAGCCGCTTTTCCCGATCCCGGTGGTTGACCAGGTGCAGCACCAGGATGTCCAGCGGGCCCAGGCCGTCGTGGCCGGCCGCCGCCATGCAGCGGACGATCCAGCGGTGGTAGGCGTTGACGGCCATGTTCAGGCCGAATTCGAACTCGCTCAACTCGGCGCTCTGTTCCGAGACCAGGTGGGCCGAGGAAACGATCGGCGCGCCATCGCGGCCGGCCGGGCTCATGCCGGGGCCCCCCCGGCGGCGAGCGGTTCGCCGAAACCGCCGCCGGTCGGCGTCTGGATGACGAAGACGTCGCCGACCGCCATTTCGGTGCCGTCGCAGCCGCCCAGCTCCTCCTCGCCGCCGCCTGTCCGTTCGACCCAGCAGCGGCCGCGTTCGCCGTCGCCGCCGCCGGCCAGGCCGAACGGCGCCACCACCCGGCGGCTGGACAGGATCGAGGCGGTCATCGGCTCCAGGAAGCGGATCCGCCGCAAGGTGCCGTCGCCGCCGTCGTAGCGGCCGCGTCCGCCCGAACCGCGGCGGATCGAGAAGCTTTCCAGCAGCACCGGGAAACGCCATTCCAGCACCTCCGGGTCGGTCAGGCGCGAGTTGGTCATGTGGGCGTGCACGGCGGCGGTGCCGGCGAAGCCGGGGCCGGCCGGGGTACCGCTGCAAATGGTCTCGTAATACTGCCAGCGGTCGTTGCCGAAGGTGAAGTTGTTCATGGTGCCCTGGCAGGCGGCCAGTCGGCCGAGGGCGCCATACAGGGTATCGACGATGTTCTGCGAGGTTTCGACGTTGCCGGCGACAACGGCGGCCGGGTATTTCGGGTTCAGCATGCAATCGTCGGGGATCACCAGCTCGAGCGGTTTCAGACAGCCGGAATTGAGCGGGATATCGCCGTCCACCAGGGTGCGGAAGACATACAGCACGGCCGCCCGGCAGACCGCGGTCGGGGCGTTGAAGTTGCTGTCCAATTGGGCCGAGGTGCCGGTGAAGTCGATCTTGGCCGAGCGGTCGCCATGGTCGATGGAGACCTCGACGACGATGCGGCTGCCGTTGTCCAGGGGGCATTCGAAGCGCCCGTCCTTGAGCACGTCGATCACCCGCCGCACCGATTCCTCGGCGTTGTCCTGCACGTGACCCATATAGGCATGCACCACGTCCAGGCCGAAATGCTCGACCACCCGGCGCAGTTCCTGCACGCCCTTTTCGCAGGCCGCGATCTTCGCCTTCAGGTCCGAGATGTTGTTGTCCGGATTGCGCGAGGGATAGCGGCCGCTGGCCAGCAACTCGCGCATTTCCCGTTCCAGAAAGCGGCCCTGGTCGACCAGCTTGATGTTGTCGATCAGCACGCCCTCTTCCTCGACGGTGCGGCTGTTCGGCGGCATCGAGCCGGGGCTGATGCCGCCGATCTCGGCGTGGTGGCCACGGCTGGCGACGTAGAACAGCACCCCTTCGCCCGGGTCGTCGAACACCGGCGTGATCACCGTGACGTCGGGCAGGTGGGTGCCGCCGTTGTAGGGCGCGTTGAGGACGTAGACGTCGCCTGGCCGCATTTGGCCCTGGTGCTGGCGGATCACCGCCTTGATCGATTCGTCCATCGAGCCGAGGTGCACCGGCATGTGCGGTGCGTTGGCGATCAACTCGCCGTCCCGGTCGAACACCGCGCAGGAGAAGTCCAGCCGCTCCTTGATGTTGACCGAGTTGGCGGTCTTCTCCAGTACCAGGCCCATCTGCTCGGCGATCGACATGAACAGGTTGTTGAAGATCTCCAACATCACCGGATCGACGTCGGTGCCGACGGCAACCCGCTTCGGCAGCGGCACCACGCGGCTCAACACGAGGTGTCCGCGGGCCGTCAACTCGGCCAGCCAGCCGGGTTCGATCACCGTGGTGGCGGTGTCCTCGCGCAGGATCGCCGGGCCGTCCACCCGCTCGCCGGGCCGCAGATCGTTGCGATCGATCATCGGCGCGTCGTGATAGTCGCCGGCCATATAGGCGCTCAAGGCGGCCAGCACCGGCGCCGCCTCCCGGCTCTCGGCCGGGGCCTCCAGCAACGGGTCCTCGGCCGCCTCGCCGGCGCCCACCACCTCGGCCGAGATGGCCTCGACGATCAGCGTCTTGGCCGGATAGATGAAGCCGTACTGCTGGCGGTGCGCCTCCTCGAAGGCGGCGACGATCGCCGGCCGATCGGCGAACGGCACCACCAGCGCCGTGTCGGTGCCCTGGTAGCGCACGTGCAGCTTGCGCAGCACGGTGACGCGGCCCTGGGGGATCTCCTGGGCCCGCAGTTCGGCCTCGCCCTCGGCCGCCAGGCCGGCCAGCCGTCCGTCCAGTTGCCCGACCAGCTCGTCGTTCAGGTCGGCCTCCACCGCCTGCTCGCGCATGGCGCGGACGTCGGCCAGACCCATGCCATAGGCCGACAGCACGCCGGCGAAGGGATGGATGAACACCCTGGTCATGCCCAGGGCGTCGGCCACCAGGCAGGCATGCTGCCCGCCGGCGCCGCCGAAACAGCTCAACACGTACTCGGAAACGTCGTAGCCGCGCTGGATCGAGATCTTCTTGATCGCATTGGCCATGTTCTCGACGGCGATGGTCAGGAAACCCTCGGCCACCTCCTGGGCGGTCATGCGCTCGCCGCCTTCGCTGGCGATCCGGTCGGCCAGGGCCTGGAACTCCCGGGCCACCACCTCGCGGTCCAGGGGCTGGTCGCCGTCGGGGCCGAAGACGTGCGGGAAGAAATCGGGGTTCAGCTTGCCCAGCATGACGTTGCAGTCGGTCACCGTCAGCGGGCCGCCCCGGCGGTAGCAGGCCGGGCCGGGATTGGCGCCGGCGGAATCCGGCCCGACGGTGAAGCGGGCGCCGTCGAAGTGCAGGATCGAGCCGCCGCCGGCGGCCACCGTATGGATGTGCATCATCGGCGCCCGCATGCGCACGCCGGCGACCTCGCTTTCGAACGCCCGCTCCAACTCACCGGCGAAGTGGGAGACGTCGGTGGAGGTGCCGCCCATGTCGAAGCCGATGATCTTCTCGAAGCCGGCCATCGCCGTGGTGCGCACGGCGCCGACCACGCCGCCGGCCGGTCCCGACAGGATGCAGTCCTTGCCCTGGAACAGGCCGGCGTCGGTCAAGCCGCCGTTGGACTGCATGAACATCAGCCGGGCGCCGCCCAGCTCCGCCGCCACTCGGTCGATATAGCGGCGCAGGATCGGTGACAGATAGGCATCGACCACCGTGGTGTCGCCGCGGCTGACGATCTTCATCAGCGGGCTGACCTGGTGCGAGGTGGACACCTGGGTGAAGCCGATCTGGCGAGCCAGTTCGGCCACCGCGTTTTCGTGGCCGTTGTAGCGATAGCCGTGGATGAAGACGACGGCGCAGGAGCGGATGCCGGCATCGTAGGCCGCCCGCAGCCCGGCCCGGGCGCCCACCAGGTCGATCGGCAGCAACTCCTCGCCCTGGGCGGTCAGGCGGCCCGAGACCTCCAGCACCCGGTCATACAGCATCTCGGGCAGTCGGACGTTCAGATCGAACAAGTGCGGCCGGTTCTGATAGCCGATGCGCAGGACATCGGCGAAGCCCTCGGTGGTGACCAGCAGGGTGCGTTCGCCGGTACGTTCCAAAAGCGCGTTGGTGCCCACCGTGGTGCCCATCTTGACCGAGGCGATGCGCTCGGTGGGGATCGCGGCCCCATGCGCCAGGCCCAGCAGATGACGGATGCCGGCCAATGCCGCATCGGCATACAGTTCGGGATTGTCCGACAGCAATTTGTGGGTCAGGTAGCCGCCGTCGGGCCGCCGCGCCACCACGTCGGTGAAGGTGCCGCCGCGATCGATCCAGAAATCCCATCTGTCGGACATGTCGGCGTTCCTCCCCATGAGTTCGTCCCCGCGTTGTAAAATAGTGATTTATCGATAAAATGCCAACAAATTACTAATTATGGCCTTTTGGCCGGCTTGCCAATCCGACTCCGCCGGCCTATGGGTTGGGGCGTGGTGCGGCCGGTCATTGGCGGCGCCACCTGACCTCCGATAGGGGATGGGCGGCGGCATGAGCATCTGGAAGCGGATCGTCCGTGGCGTCGGGGGCATGACCCTGGATGGCCCCCTGGGGGCGCTGTTGAGCGGTATCGCCGAACAGGCGGTCGACCGCCTGCGCGGCATCGCCGGCGAGGCCGCCGACGGCACCAAACAGGTCGCCTTCACCATCGGGGTGATCGCCCTCGGCGCCAAGATGGCCAAGGCCGACGGCCAGGTCACCCATGACGAGGTCGAAGCCTTCAAGCAGGTCTTCCAGATCGCCCCGGAGGACATGAAGAACGTCGCCAAGGTATTCAACCTGGCCCGTCGCGACGTCGCCGGCTACGAGGCCTATGCCGGCCAGATCGCCAGCCTGTTCGAGCCGGCCTCGCAGGTGCTGGAGGATCTGCTGCACGGCCTGTTCCACATCGCCAAGGCCGACAACGTGGTGCATCCGGCCGAACTGGATTATCTGCGTCGGGTGTCGGCGATCTTCGGTTTCGACGAGGGCGGCTTCGCCCGGATCAGGGAATACCACCTGGGGCCGGATCAGGCCGATCCTTACACCATCCTCGGTATCGCCCACGACACCGACGACGATGAAGTCAGGCGCACCTGGCGGCGGCTGATTCGCGAGAACCACCCCGACCGCGCCATCGCCAACGGCCTGCCGCAGGATTTCGTCGACCTGGCCAACGCCAAGCTGGCCGCCATCAACGATGCCTACGACCGCATCGCCCGCCAGCGCGGCCTGAATTAGCACCCCTCAGATGGAAGGAACCCGCCGTTGATAAGGTTCGGCGGGTTTCCGGTGTCGGATTTCGTTACACCCGGCTCATCGCCGGTATGGTTAACGCCCTTTAACCAATTGGAATCCTTGAAGCGACGGAAATTGGCACGTTTCTTGCGTGGAATTTGTCAACATAGGGTACGTTGACCAAGGACTTCGCAAGATGAGAAATCTCCTACTGAGGCAGGTAATCGGGGCGGCCTTGTGTGCCTTCATGATCGGCATGCTCGCGCCCGCCGCCGAGGCCGGTGTGGTGACTCGCGTACTATCCGGCAAGTTCACCGCCTTTTTCCCGCCGCCCGGCACGCCGCCTCTCGGCTTGAGCCTGGGCGACACGGTGACCGCCAGCCTGACTTTCGAGGAGACCCTGGGCGACGGTATCTACGGCGTCAGCGAGGATCCGGCCTGGGATTTGACGTTCGATTTTGGCACAGCGACCTGGACCAAGGAGGACGAAGTCTGTTGGATCCTGGAAACAGCCACGCCCGGCAGCTGCTCGTACTACCTCGGCCCCGGCTTTCCCGATTACCCGGCATTCGAGATCGTGGACGGGGAGATCGTCGATTTGGACTACCAGGGCAACATCACGGTGGCCGGCAAGGTCTACCGCCTGGGCGTCAAGCGCGGCGTGCTGAGCGGTTTCGATTGGAGCATTTCGGACATTACCGCTTGGTCCCCGGAAGAACAGTTGACCGACGACCCCGAGGAACTGGCCTTCATGTTCGGCACCATCCATTTCGAGGACATTCCGGAACCCGGCTCGGCGGTGCTGCTGATCCTGCCGCTGTTGGCCATGATGTACTACCGCCGACCCGCCATTCTTGCCTATTGCCGGCAGCAAGGGCATGGCAGCCGGCGCTAGGTCGTGGCATAGTCGCCCCACCATCGGCGGCGCCGGGCGCCGCTGAACATAACGGATACGGGCGATGAAGATCGAAATCGAATACTGCGTGCAGTGAAACTACGAACCGGATGCCCTCCGTGCGAGGGACCATTTGAGCAATAAGCTCGGCGCCGACGTCGCGTTGGTGAAATCGGGCGGCGGCGCCTTCGAGATCACCGTCGACGGCCAATTGGCCTATTCCAAGAAACAGACCGGCCGCTTCCCGACCGAAGCCGAACTGGACGCCCTGGCCTAGGCAAGGACCTCCCGCAGGGCCTGGGCGGCGGCTGCTAGGTCGTCGCCGTCGACGTCCAGGTGGGTCACCGCCCGCATCTGGCTTGGCCCCATGGCGCCGATGCGCACGCCCTTGCCGGCCAGCCGTTCGGCCACCTCGGCCGCTGTCAGCCCGGTTTCCGCCACCTCGAAGAACACGATGTTGGTATCGCAGCGGTCGTGGCTCAGGGCGATGCCCGGGATCTGGGCGATCGCCCGGGCGAAAGCGCGGGCGTTCTCGTGGTCCTCGCGCAAGCGCTCAACATTGTGCTCAAGGGCATAGACACCGGCGGCGGCGACGATGCCGGCCTGGCGCATGGCGCCGCCCATCTGCTGCTTGAAACGCCAGGCCTGCTCGATGAAATCATCGCTGCCGGCGAGGACGCCGCCGATCGGGCAGCCCAGGCCCTTCGACAGATCCAGCCAGATGGAATCGAAATGCCGGGCATAGTCGCCGGCCGGGGTACCGCTTTCCACCACCGCATTCATCAGCCGGGCGCCGTCCATGTGGCTGGCCATGCCGTTCTCGTGGGCCACCGCGGTCACCGCCGCCACCTGCTCGACGGGCCAGACCGCGCCGCCGCCGAAGTTGGTGGTGTTCTCCACCGACAGCACCCGGCTCAGCGGCGAATGGCGCCGGCGCGGGCGGATCGCCTCCTGCACCTGGTCGGCCGTGAAGATGCCGCGTTCGGTATGGATCGCCCGGGTCTGGGCCATCGCCAGGGCCGGCGGGCCGCCGCTCTCGGCGTTGATGGGATGGGCCGAGAAATCCAGGATGATCTCGTCGCCGGGCCGGCAGTGCACCCGAAAGGAGATTTGGTTGCACATGGTCCCCGACGGCAGGAAGACCGCCCGTTCCTTGCCCAACAGGGTCGCCACCATGTCGCACAGTTTGTTGACGGTCGGATCCTCGAACTGCTGTTCGTCGCCAACCTCGGCCTCGGCCATGGCCTGGCGCATCGCCGCCGAGGGCTTGGTATGGGTGTCGCTGTAAAGATCGATGTTGACTTGATTCATCCCAGGCGTCCCCTATCCGTCTCGTTCGCAAGTCATTCCGCCGTCCGCCGATACAGGAACCAATCCGCCACCAGGGTGGTGGTGACCTCGCCCCGTTGGTTGTGGATTTCGTTGGCCAGCTGCACGAAGCCGAGGTCCGGTCGGCTTTTTAGCGGTCGGGCCGCCACGACTTCCGAGCGGGCGCTCAGGACATAGCCCGGAAACACCGGCTGCAGCCAGCGCAGCTCGCGCCAGCCCGGCGAGACGAAGGCGGCGGTGGCGGCGAAGGCATCCTTGGAGATACGCCGCCAGACGGCGCCGACATGGGGTCCCGAGGCGATCACGTCGGACCAGCCCAGGGCCTGGGCCGCCCCGGCCTCGAGATGAAAGGGCTCGGGATCGAACTGCTCGGCGAAGGCGATCATCTCCTCCCGGCGCATCTCGTAGGCGCCATAGGCGAAGCGGTCGCCGATGGCGAAGTCCTCGAAATGCACCTTGCCGGTGAACGGCGCCGTCAGGTTCATGGCCCGGCATTACCGCCTGAACGGCAGGCTGGGCGGAGAGATTTCGTCCATCGGCCGGTTCGCCCAATCCAGCTTCGGCGCCTCCACCTCGGCCCGCCGCTGCGCCTCGTCCAGGCGGCCGGCGGCGTCGGCATAATCCAGCGTCAGCACCTTGCCGTCGGCGACCACCTGGCGGCCGTCCACGTAGACATCGCGCACCGCCCGGTCCTGGGCCGAATAGACCAGGGCCCGCAAGGGCTCGCGGCCCGGCAGCATGGCGGGATGCGTGGCGTCGACCAGCACCAGATCCGCCTTGGCGCCGACGGCCAGGCGGCCGATGTCGTCGCGGCCCAGGATGTTGGCGCCGCCGATGGTGGCGCAATGCAGGATATCGCCGGTCTGCACCGCGTTCACGTCCTGGGCCGAGACGTGGCAGAGGGCGCCGGCCCAGCGCATCTCGTCCAGCATGTTGTGCGGGAAGGTGTCGGTGCCGATGCCGACGTTGACGCCGATATCCAGATAGCCGCCCAAATCCTCCAGCAGGATGCCGCGGCGGACAAAGACGTTCGGGCAATGGGCCACCGAGGTGCCGCTGTCGGCCAGCAGTTCCAGATCCTCCCGGGTATGCCAGTGGACCCAGGAATGATGGTCGAGGAAGATGCAGTGGGAGATCGTCGTGTTCTCGCCCAGGAAGCCGAGCTTTTGCAGCCACTGGATCGGCGTGACGCCGTGCCGGCGGGTCATTTCGTTGAATTCGACGACGCTTTGCGAGGCGTGGATCTGCAGCGGCAGGCCCCGCTCGCCGGCGGCGGCGGCGGCGTCGCGCAGCAATTCCTCGGTGCAGGTGTCGATCTGCGAGGGCAGCATCATGCCGCCTAGCCTGCCGCTGGGATTCTGCCGGGCCAAATCGATCAATTGCAGGGCCCGTTCCATGCCGTCCCGGCCGCCCTGTTCGTTCCATTCGTACAGCACTTCGTGGCCGTTGGGGGTGTACCAGTGGGCCGAGCGGAACATCGGCGCGACGATGCCGCGCAGGCCGCTTTTCGCCATCAGCTCGATCCAGCCGTCCCAGGGCACGGAAATGTCCACCAGGGTGGTGACGCCGCTGAGCAGCAGTTCGCAATATGCCACCTCGGCCCCCGCCGCCGTGCCGGCCAGGTCGGGGCGGAAGATCGGCATGTATTCGTACAGACCGCTCATGCCCAGGGCCGGGCTGCCCAGCTCCTCGTTGTAGCCCTTGTTCATGGGCTCGGACATCGGGTGGGAATGCACGTTGACCAGGCCGGGCATCACCATCAGGCCGCCGCCGTCGACCTCCATGTCCGCCGGGCCGTCGTAGTTCGGACCGCAATGCACGATCCGGTCGCCGTTGAAGGCCAGATCGGCGCCCGGCAGGAATTCGTGCCGCTCTTCCCCCTGGTTCCAGGCGATCAGCCAGCGGGCCTGGCGGATCACCGTCGTCGTCTCGCTCATGGCGCCCCTCCCACGCTGTCAAATCACCCGGTGCTGGAATTCGCCGCCGTCCAGCAGGCAGCGGCTGTTGGCGACGGCGACGGCAATGCTGCGCTGGAAGGTTTCCGGCGTCAGCCAGGCCACGTGCGGCATCAATACCACGTTTTCCAGCGCCAGCAGCGGATTGTCCGGGGCCACCGGTTCCTCCGTGTAGACGTCCAGGCCGGCGGCCAGCAAGGGGCCGTCGCGCAGGGCATCGTGCAAGGCCGCCTCGTCGACCAGGCCGCCGCGGGCGGTGTTGACCAGGACGGCGCCGGGCTTCATGCGGGCGAAGGCGGCGGCATCCAGCAGGCCGGTCGTCTCGTCGGTCTGCGGCAGATGCAGCGAGATCACGTCGCTTTCCGCCAATAAATCATCCAGTTCCCGCCATTCGTCCGCGACCTCGGCCTTGGCCGCCGTCGCCGTGTACAGCACCCGGGCGCCCAGGGCCCGCAACACCGGTGCCAGTCGGCTGGCCACGGCGCCGTAGCCGACCAGGCCGACGGTGCGGCCGGCCAGCTCGCCGACCCGGTCGAAGATGCCGGCCTCCATTTCCCAGCCGGCGCCTTGGCGGGTGGCGTCGTGGAACTGAGCGGCCCGGCGCAGCGCCGCCAGCATCAGCAGCAGCGTCGCCTCGGCCACCGCCTGGCTGTTGGTACCGGGCATGTTGCAGACGACGATGCCGCGCGCCTTGGCGGCGTCGAGATCGATGGTGTTGACGCCGACGCCGATCTTCTGGATCAGCCGCAGCTTCGGGGCGGCCGCGATGACCTCGGCGGTCGCCGGTTTCAGCACGTGCCATAACACCTCGGCCTCGGCCAGCAGTTCGAACAGGCGGCTATCGTCGGCCTCGGCGCAGGCATCGATGCCGAGCCAGTCATTTTCCGCCGCGCGCAGCCGCTCGGCGATGCCGGGACTGGCCGAATAGTGAAAGATCGCGTTCAGCTTCGACACCTTTGACTCCTTCCCGTGGCGCTGCGCCCGGATAGCAAGCGCACGATATCAAGGCCGTGGGCGATGCCCAAGGCAATCGACGTTTCGGATTGTCAGGAACCTTTGGGTTGCAGGGCGCGCCAGACATGGCGGCCGAACCCGTTGGCCCGGGCCCCCTCGGACAGGCGAGCCAATTCGGCTGCGGCTGCCTGGTCCGAAGGGTCCCGGCCGTGGGTCGCCAGGGCCCGGCCGGCGGCAACCAGGAACTCGGCCCAGGGAAACGGTTCGCCGGCCGACCAAGCCGCCAGGGCGCTGGCATGGCGTTCCATGTTGTCCCAGTCGCCCTCGCCATGGCAGGCCTCGATGGCCGCTTCGTAGAATTGGATATGGCAATGGCTGACACAGCCCTTGGCCAGCAGCGCCTCGCCCTCGCGCAACGCCCAACTCCGGGTTTCGCGATCCTCGGTGATCACCGCCCAGAATCCCAGTAGCGTCGGTCCGCCGTAGAGCAGATCGGCTTCCGGGGTGTTACCGAAAACCTCGGCGATGCCGGCTTCCGCCGCTTGCTGACGTCCCAAGCGGTAGTTGGTGATCGCTACCAGGCCCAGGTTGTCGGATTCGAAACGCCTGGCGCCCAGGCGACGGCACAGTTCCAGGCTGCGGCCCGTTTGCTCCAGGCTCTCGGACCACTCCCCCTTGTACAAATGGACCATGGCGGCGACATTACTGGCCAGCAGTTCGCCCCTGGCGTTGCCTATGGCCGCGGCCTCTTCCGCCGCCATCTTGGCGTCCGCCAAGGCCTCGTGCGGCCGAGCGAGAAATAGTTGGGTAATCGCGCGCATCGGTAGATGGTCCTGACGCACGCGGTAGAGATCGTGCGCGTCCGCCAGCTTGATGCAGGCATCGACCTGCTCGAAGGCCGTCAGCATGTGGCCGCGCTGGTAGTGGGCGTCGGTCAGGCCGCCCAGGGCATGGGCTTCGTCCGCCACCGAGCCGGCCCGGCGGGCGAATTCGCGCGACCGTTGGTGGGCGTTCAGGCAGTCGTCGATGCGGCCCAGAGGGAAGTAGACGTTGCCGCGCAGACCACTGATCTGCGCCATCAGCCGCGGATCCTCTTTCTCGTCGGCCAGGTCCTCCGCCTCGGCCAGGGCCGCCAACGCCTGGTCGTACCGATCGACGATGCGGTTGCCGGCGGCGACGCCGATCCAGGCCCGGCAGCGCTGCTGGTCGCCTTCGGCGTGCTGCAGGGCGGTGCGGAAGGCATCGATCGAGGCGTCGATGGCGCCCAACTCACGTTGCACGTCGCCCAGCAGGCAATTCAGCTCGTACATCACCGGTGCCGGACCGGCCAGACGCAAGCCGCCCTGGGCCAGTTCCAGGGCCCGTTCGTAGCGGTGGTCGGCGACGCGAACCCGGGCCGCCACCAGATGCGCGGCGCAGGCCAGCGGGTCGCCGGCCCGCTCCAGGTGCTCGGCGTACAGTTCGACATCCCGTTCGGCGAAGCATTCGGCCGCCTGGCGGTGCAGGTCCCGGCGGCGGGAGCGGACCAGGGAGGCATAGACCGCATCCCGCACCAGGGCGTGACCGAACAGCAGCCGATCGCCGCGTGGCTGCACCAGGGCCTCGCGCAACAATTCGCGTGCATCGTAGCCGGGCTGGTCGATCAACTGCCGTAGCACTTCCAGCTCGAACACCGGACCCAGCACCGAGGCAGCCTGCAGGGCCTGGCGGTCCGCCGCCGCCAGGCCGTCGACCCGGGCCAGCACGGTGCTCTGGACCGATCCCGGCACCGCGCCTTGCTCGACGGCGCCGGCGGCGTGCAGCAATTGCTCCAGGAACAGCGGGTGGCCGGCCGCCCGCTCGGCGCAGGCCTGGGCCAACTCGGCGGAGGTGCCGGGAAAGGCGGCGGCCAGCTCCAGCGCCTCGGCCGGACGCAGCGGCCCCAGATCGATGGTCACCAAGGGGCTGCCCTCGATGCCGGCCCGCCAGGCCCGATCCAGGGGATCGCCGTCGGTACGGCCGGTGATCGCCAGCACCACCGGATGATCGGCCACCAGGGTGGTCAGATGCGCCAACTGGGCCAGCAGCGCCTCGTCGGCCCAGTGGATGTCCTCGATTTCCAGCAGCAGCGGCCCCTCGGCGCCGAGGCCGCGCACCAGATGCTCGATCGCCCGGTTCTGGCCGCGGTGGCGGCCCATGATGTCCTGGGCCTCGTGCACGGCACGCAGCTCTTCGGGCTGCGGCAGGTCGAGCAGGTCATGCAGGCCGATCCGCTCGGCCTGCGGCAGGGCCTGTTCGGCCACCAGCTTTTCGGCCGCCGCGGCGACGCCGTCGCGATCGGCTGGCTGGGCGCCGATCAGCCGGCTGGTCAGCATGTTGAGGGCGCCCAGCCCCCAGCCGACGCCGAAATCCAGCACCCGGCCGCGATAACAGGCGAAGCCGGCGGCCGCGGCCATGCTTTCCAGTTCCGCCAGCAGGCGGCTCTTGCCGATGCCGGCTTCGCCGCGGATATAGACCGCCATGCCCTGACCGTCCTCGGCGCAGGCCTGCAGGATGCCGTTCAGTTGCTGCCGTTCGGCGCGGCGGCCGACGAATTGCCCGCCGCCGGCGGCGGGCTCGGCCAAATCGTCGACCCTGGCATAGGCCACGGGTTCGTCGAAGCCGCGCATGCTGACGGCATCCCGGGTCTCGCCGACCAGTTGTTCGCCCAACGCATCGCCGATCGTGGCGGAGGCCAGGATCTCGCCGGGTCCGGCCAGCTCGGTCAGCCGCGCCGCCAGGTTCACCGCCTCGCCGGTGACGGTCATGTCGTCACCATCCCGGCCGACCAGGACGCGGCCGCCGGCGACACCGATATGCACCTCCAGGTCATGGCCCAGACGCCGGCCCAATTCCGGCATCGCCGAGCGGATCGCCAGGGCCGTGCGCAGGGCCCGTTCAGGGTCGTTGCCATGGGCAACGGGGGCACCGAACACCGCCATCACGCCATCGCCGATATGTTTGTCGACGTTGCCGCCGTGCTCCTCGATCAAGCCGTCGGTGGTGGCGAAGAACTGTTGCAGCAGGTCATGCACGTCCTCCGGGTCGAGGCCTCGGCTGAGCCGGGTGAAGCCCGAGATATCGGCGAACAGGATCGCCGCCTCGCGCAGTTCCGGCGCGGCCGCGGGCGCCGGCTCCCTCGGAGCGTCCGTCCCTTCGGCGGGCCGGGATTCCGGCGCTTCCTCCGCCGCCGCGCCGCCGCGGCGGCGCTGGCCCTGGATGTCGCGGAACAGTTGTTCGGTCTCCGGCTCCGGCGCCACGCCCAGTTGTTCGCGCAGCAGCTCCTGGCAGCGCCGGTACTGGCGCAGGGCGGCGGCCGGCCGGTTCTGCCGCACATGCAGCCGCATCAGCGCCCGGTGCACCGATTCCTGCAGCGGATCCAGGCTCAACAGGCGCGTCGCCGCGGCGATCGCCCGTTCGTCCTCGCCGGCCGCCAGGTGATGCTCCAGGGCGGCCGACAGGGCGCCCAGGGCGCCTTCGCGCAGGCGCTGGCGTTCCAGGGTCAGCCAGCTTTCGAAGGCCGGGGCGTCGACGTGAAAGCCGTCCAGCAGGTCGCCGGCATACAATTCCGTCGCCTGCGCGATGTCCGCCAGATCGCCGCTGCCCAACAACGCATCGAAGCGCCGGGCGTCGATCTCCATCTCGTCGACGGCCAGTTCGACGCTCTCGGGGTCGGCCCGCAAGGGGTCATCGAGGCCTTCGGGCATGGCCTTGCGAATGGCGCTCAAGGCCTGGCGCAGGCTGGTGCGGGCCTGCCCTTCGCCGCTGTCCTCCCACAACAGGGCCGCCAGCTTGTCGCGCGAGGTGCGACGGCCGCCGTTGAGGGCCAGATAGGCCAGCAGCGCCCGGGCCTTGCGGGCGGACAGGGGTATTTCCCCCGCCGCCGGCAGGGACAGCCGAAAACCGCCAAATAATGCCAGGTCCAGTTTACTCACCACCGACTCCCCGTGACCGCTTCGCCTACCTATATCGCGCGCCAGCCGGGCGGTGAAAGGGGCAAATCCGGCCCCGCCGCACTTTCACGGGATTTTCACGCCGGGCCGTCATCCGCAATCACGGCCCTTGCCTAGGTTGCCAATGTCGGCGGCGATCGGCCGCCCAGCGAACCGCACCTCAGGGGAAAGGAACCTCGTTATGTCGATTGCCGTCTTGAACCAGGATGAAACCGAAGCCTTCGCCGACCGCATGGTCGACATCCTCAACAGTGGCGCCATGGCGCTGATGGTCTCGGTCGGTCACCGCACCGGCCTGTTCGACGGCATGGCAGAGATGCCGCCGGCCGACAGCCATCGGATCGCCGAGCGGACCGGCCTGAACGAACGCTACGTCCGGGAATGGCTGGGTGCCATGGTGACGGGCGGCGTCGTCCGCCACGACCAGGCCACCGGCCACTATCGCCTGCCGGCCGAACACGCCGCCTGCCTGACCCGCGACTCGGCGCCCGACAACCTGGCCGCCATGGCCCAGTACATCCCGCTGTTGGGTTCGGTCGAGGACCCCATCGTCGAATGCTTCGAAAAGGGCGGCGGCGTGCCCTACTCGGCCTACCCCCGCTTTCACCAGGTGATGGCCGAGGATAGCGGCCAGACCGTGCTGCCCTGCCTGTTGGATCAGATCGTGCCGTTGGTGCCCGAGCTGACCGAGCGGCTGCAACGGGGCATCGACGTGCTCGACGTCGGCTGCGGCGCCGGCCGGGCCCTGAACCTGCTGGCGGGCGCCTTCCCCAACAGCCGCTTCACCGGCTACGACCTCTCGGAAGGGGCGGTGGCCACGGCCACGGCCGAGGCGGTCAGGGCGGGCTATCACAACATCCTGTTCCAGGCCCGCGACCTGACCCGCTTCCAGGAGTCCGCCCGCTACGACCTGATCACCGCCTTCGATGCCATCCACGATCAGGCCGATCCGGCCAGTGTGCTGGCCGGCATCGCCGGCGCCATGCGCCCGGGCGGGGTGTTCCTGATGCAGGATATCCATGGCTCCAGCCACGTGCACAACAATGTCGACCACCCGATCGGGCCGCTCTTGTACACAATCTCGTGCCTGCACTGCATGACCGTCTCGCTGGCCCAGGACGGCGACGGCCTGGGCGCCATGTGGGGCGAGGAAAAGGCAATGGACATGCTGCGGGCCGCCGGCTTCAGCGAGGTCACCGTGCAGCAGTTGGACCACGACATCCAGAACAGCTACTACATCGCCCGCAAGGCGGCCAACTAGGCGCCGACCAAGCGACCTTCGAGGCGGTCCGATTTTTCGGGCCGCCTCTTTGTTCGGACTGCGAGTTGGAGGAACGCCTGCACCAGCTCCTGTTCGCCAAGGCTTCGATGCTTCCCGGTTTCAATCTTGTGGCTCGATCGGCGTCAGGACCCCCTGGCGTTGTTCGATGATCTCGGCGGCGTCCAGGCAAAGGTCCTCGTGGAATCGCGGCCCGATCAACTGCGCCGCCTGGGGCAAACCGTCGACCAACTGGACCGGCACGGCTACGGCGGGCAGGCCAAGCAGGTTGCAGGTTTCGGTGAGCCGGATCGAGCGAATGAAGCGATTGAGCTGTTCGGGTCCGGCCAGGTCATGGCCGACCTCGAAGGGCTCCAGGGTCGAAATCGGTCCCAGCACCAGGGGGTAGCGCTGCATGAACCCATTCCAGTCCCGGGCGATGTCGTGCCGGCGGGCGATGGCCCCCATGTAGGTCCCCAGGTCCGGCGTGATGTCCGCGACGATCCAGTCGAGGACGGTCCTGGCCTCCTCGGAGATCAGCGACCGCATTGCCGGCAGATAGATCGCAATTTCCATGACGGAAATCTGCTCGAGCACGTCCGCTGACTCGGGCACGGACGGCGGCTCGGCCTCCTCGATGACATAGCCGGCGTCGGCGAGGATGTCCGCCGCCCGCCTGATCCCCGCCGCGATGGCGGGGGCGCAGCCGTCACCCGCCGGATCAATGGTCAGGGCCACGCGGATGGGCGTGGGCATCGCGGACCCCAGGCGTGGTGCCGGAGTCCAACAGGGATCGCCGGGATCGGCCCGGCTCATGACCTCCAGGGCGAGGCGGAGATCCCGCACATGCCGGGCCAGCGGCCCGTTGACCGCCGCCACTTGTTCGTAAAACATCGGCGGATCGGGGAGCATCGTGGTGACGATCCGCGACACCCGGCCCAAAGAGGGGCGAATGGCGGTGATGCCGCAACACTGGGCCGGATAGCGCAGCGAGCCGCCCATGTCGTTGCCGATGCCCAAGGGCGACATCCCTGTAGCGATGGCGGCCGCCTCGCCGCCGGAGGAGCCGCCCGACGTGCGGGTGGGATCCCACGGATTGCGGGTGGCGCCGTGGAGATTGTTGGCGGTGTGCCAGCGCAGACCGAAATCGGGCAGATTGGTGCGGCCGATCGGGATCGCCCCGGCCCGCTTGAGATGCGTGACGACGGGGGCGTCCGTTGACGGCATCGCGTCTTTCAGAGCGACGATACCGTGGGTCGTCGCCGAGCCAACCAGGTCGATGTTCTCCTTGACGGTGATCGGCACGCCATGCAGCGGCCCGACGTCCTCTCCGGCCGCGATCTTTTGATCGGCTTCGCGGGCCAGGCGCAAGGCGTCTTCTTCCAGCACGACGGTCACGGCGTTGATCTCGGAATTGACGGCCCGGATATGGGGAGGTACCGTGGCACCTCTGATCTGGGTATCAGCGTATCGTCGTCCGCTGGTAGGGGGATGAGATTCCTGTAGTTGTCGTTCGGCATGTCGAGCTTTCTCCGTTTGGCTTCCAAACAGATATGGCCCATGCACGAACAGAATTCTTGTAGTTTATTTAAGCCAAACTGGATCGCTAAAAAGACTATAAATCATTATGATACGAGCATTTGAGTAAATGTTTATTAATCTATGCCTAGTTTTCGTTTCTTATGATCTGTTAGCTCTCTATATGCTGCAATAGATGCTTCCATGTTACGTTCTAACACTGCATAAGCAAAAGCATATGAAGTTCTATGACTTCGTTCCTTGTTGTACTGAGCACGAATGGATTGATGATCAATTCCAATGTGAAACTTCTCAGCGGCTTTCTTGACCGCAT
>JASLMH010000220.1 GCA_030746635.1 Alphaproteobacteria bacterium
GGCCGCACGTCGGTGGCCGAGACCACCGCGCCCAGCCGCCGCGCCGTGGCGATCGCCTGCAAGCCGGCGACGCCGGCGCCCATGACGAAGACCTTGGCCGGGGCGATGGTGCCGGCGGCGGTCATCATCATCGGCAGGGCCCGATCGAACTCCTCGGTGGCATCCAGCACCGCCTTGTAACCGGCCAGGTTGGCCTGGCTGGACAGCACATCCATATTCTGCGCCCGGCTGATCCGCGGCATCATTTCCATGGCGTAGGCATCGACGCCGGCGGCGGCGTAGGCCTCGGCGTCCTCGCGTCGCACGAGGGGGTTGAGCATGCCGACCAGGATCTGTCCGGCGCTCATTAGCGCCAGTTCGTCGCCGCCGTCCTCGTCCGCCAAGATCGGCCGGCGCACCTTCAGCACCACGTTGGCGCCGGCGATCGTGGATGCCGCGTCGGGGGCGATTTCGGCGCCGGCCTCGGCGAACACCGCATCGGCGATGTTGGCGGCCTCGCCGGCGCCGGATTCCACCACCACATCGGCGCCCAGACCAACGAATTTCTTCACGGTTTCCGCCGACGCGGCTACGCGTCGCTCGTGATCGCGCCGTTCCTTCGGTACCGCAATCTTCATCTATCGTGTCCCATTTCGTAACGCCACCAAGCCGGGGTGAATGTCTCAAACTGGCAACGCCGCCGTACTTGACCTAAGTCAAGCCATGCCCTCGTGACGGGCGGATTGCCGGAATAACGACGACGCATGTTGCCAACACCTTGCAAATCGATGACCGTGGTGCCTTGATCCCTGTTGCGGGCGCCGTTGCAAAGCCTTGGTTGACGGAACCTGTGCAAGAGTGGAGTCTGTACGCATTGCCCCGCCGTTCGGGCCGCGCGGAATATAACAAACCGGGCGAGGCAATCAATGCGTCGTTTTGACCTGGACGGGCGTCTCGGTGGGTTGATTTTTCTCCGTTCGGCCCAATACCTTAGTATCTATCGGCCGGTGGCCGGCAAGGCGATGAAAGGCTGGCTGGCGACGAAGTGTCGGGAATCCTTACAAATGGCCAACTGGATTCCCTCGAAATTAAGCATTTTGTAGCTATTTCCATGGCTAAGTTATTGAATTGTATAAGAATGAAAAAGTTGGCACGGTCCTTGCATAGGTATCTGTAGCTGTTCAAATGGGTCGTCCGGTTTTTGGCCCGTCAAGGTTTCAAAACGGGAACATCGGACAGAGGACAAAGGGTTAGTAGGATGCTTTGCAAACGATTGGTCATAGCCGGTTTCACCGCTTCCGCGATGATCATGTCGGGTCAAACCGCCAACGCGGCTGCCTTCGTCGATGACACTTGGAGTAGCGCGACGGCCTACTACGGCGGTCTGCCGACCAAGAATTACTCCCAGCGCGACGTCATCGGCAACAAGTCCGTGTTCGAAATCCTCAGCATGGAAGCCGGCCGGATCGATGCCAGCACAGTGGTGGTCCGGATCGAGACTGACTATGTCGGCCACGTGGGCAACCTCAACACGTATTTCGGCGATCTGCTGATCCACAAGCACCAAACGATCGACGACGTTTATTACGGCTGGTCGCCGACCGATCCGCCGCCGCACTACAGCGGTGACGAATTCACGCCGCTGGCCGGTGGCCCCTATGGCGACGGCTCGGCCAAGAACGAATGGAACTTCGCGGTGCTGATGGATCGCACCGGCGATGCCTCGTCCGGCACCTCCATCAGTTATTCCCGCGAGCTGCTGGCGATTTCCGACAACGACATCGTCACCTCGGACGACGAGATGGCGGCGGTTGGTCAGTCCGGCTACGTCTATCGCGCCAACCAGGCCGTGTCGGTGGAACGCGGCAATGCCGACCCCGATATCGGCGGTACCGTCGCCAAGGACAACGACAATAACGACATCTTGGTCGACGTGACCGTGCACAACAAGGACCTGCTCACGACCGACCCTTACCTGATGAACGCCTCTCGTATCAACCACAAGATCATCCAATTCCTGATCCACGAGAACGGCACCTTCGGCGATGCCTGGGCCGCCTCGTGGGCGATGACCTGCTCCAACGACATCGTGCAGGTCGATCTGGACAATCCGGATACCAAGATCCCCGAGCCGGCGGCCTTGTTCCTGTTCTCGGCCGGTTTGCTGGGACTGGCGGCGCGGCGGCGTAGGGCCCGCGCCTGACCATCACCAACCATCGTTGCAAAGCGCGATTGGGGCGGCCTGGGGCCGCCCCAATTGATTTAGACATGACCTTGCATTTTGATCGGCACCAGCCCGCTCCCCCACCCGGCCAGCCACGGGATCGTACGATGAAATGGGTGGCCGGGTGGGGGAGCGGGCTGGCCCGGCATCTTCGATGAAATCGAAACTGGCCCAACGGCTCAGGGCAGGGGCAGGTCGTACTTGCGCAACAGCCGGCTCTGGCGCCGGCGCAGCCGGCCGATGTCGAAATCCTCGATCAGGTCGTGGAACAGGCGGTACCAGTTGATCTCCGCCTTCAGGTGCATGAACACGCCGCCCAGGCCGATCGCCGCCCGGTCCATGAAGACGAACTCGCGCGGCGGCGTCACGCCGCCCAGGTCGCGCAGCCGCCGATGCACCTTCTCGGCCACTTCGCGGCCATAGATGCCCGAGCTTTCGACCTCCTGGATGCGTCGCTGCCGGTCCTCCAGCAGCGGGCCGTAGACGAAGTTGGCCCACAGATTAAGGGTGTCGATCACCTCGTCCCGCAGGCCGGTGAAACCCCAGGTTTCGTAGGCGTGCACGGCGAGAGCGCGGTCGTCGTCCCTGATCGCCCGGTACAGATCGATCACGCCTTGCACGAACTTGGCCTCGAAGACGCGGATACAGCCGAAGTCCAACAGATTGACGTCCAGGTTCTCGCGCACCGAATAATTGCCCAGGTGCGGATCGCCGTGAATCACCCCGGTGTCGTAGAACGGCACGTACCAGGCCCGGAACATGTTCAGCGCCAGTCGGTTGCGGGTTTCCAGGTCGGCCTCCTTGAAGGCCAGCAGCGAGCGGCCGTCGAGCCATTCCATGGTCAGCAGGCGGTCGGTCGACAACTCGGGCAGCACCTCCGGGATGTGGATGTGTTTCTCACCCTTCAGCATGTCGCGGTAGAGGCGCATGTGCCGCGCCTCGCGGTCATAGTCCAACTCCTCCCGCAGCCGTTCGGCGATCTCGGCATGGATGTGCTTGGTGTCGATCGACTGGTCGTAGCGGCCGTAGATGGCGAAGATCAGCTTGAGCTGCCGCAGGTCGGCCTCGACGGTCGAGCGCATGTCCGGGTATTGCAGCTTGCAGGCCAGCTCCCGGCCGTCGAGCCAGGCCCGGTGGACCTGGCCCAGCGAGGCCGCCGCCGCCGCCTCGTGCTCGAAGCGGTCGAACCGGTCTAGCCAGCCGGCGCCAAGTTCCGCCGCCATGCGGCGTTTCACGAACAGCCAGCCCATGGCCGGGGCGTTGGATTGCAGTTGGATCAGTTCCTGGACGTATTCCTGCGGCAGCGCCTCGGGGATGGTGGCCATGATCTGGGCCACCTTCATCAACGGGCCCTTGAGGCCGCCAAGGGCGTTCTTCAACTCCCGGGCATGGGCCGGTTTGTCGATCGAGATGCCGAACAGTCGGTCGCCGGCCAGCCGCGCCGCCAGGCCGCCGACAGCGGTGCCGACCCGGGCATAGCGCCGCACCCGGCCGCCGATGTTGTTGGATTCGGGGTCCTTGGCCATCAGCCGTACCCGGTCCGGGCGTGTTTGCGACTGCTCTCGTCCGGCATCAGGCCAGCTCTTCCAACTCGTCGATCATGCCGCTGATCACCTCCAATCCCTGTTGCCAGAAGCCGGGGTCCGAGGCATCCAGGCCGAACGGCGCCAGCAACTCGCGATGCCGCAGGGTGCCGCCGGCCCGCAGCATGTCGAGATACTTGGCCGCGAAACCGTCCGGCTGCTCTTGATAGACGGCGTACAGCGAGTTCACAAGGCAGTCGCCGAAGGCATAGGCATAGACATAGAACGGCGAATGGATGAAATGCGGGATAAAGCACCAGAAGTTGGCGTACTCGTCGTGCAGGCGGATCGCCGGGCCGAGGCTCTCGCCCTGTACCGACAGCCAGATCTCGTCGATCCGCTCGGCCGCCAATTCGCCCTGGCGCCGCTCGCGATGCAGGCGGCTCTCGAAGTCATAAAAGGCGATCTGCCGCACCACGGTGTTCAGCATATCCTCGGTCTTGGTCGACAGCATCGCCTTGCGCCGGTCCCCCGAGGTCTCCCGCTCCAGCAGCGCCCGAAAGGTCAACTGTTCGCCGAACACGCTGGCGGTCTCGGCCAGGGTCAGCGGCGTATCGGCCATCAAGGCGCCTTGCTCCGCCGCCAGCACCTGATGCACGCCGTGGCCCAGCTCGTGCGCCAGGGTCATCACGTCGCGCACCCGCCCTTGATAGTTCAGCAACAGATAGGGGTGGGCCGAGGGCACGGTGGGATGGGCGAAGGCGCCGGGTGACTTGCCCGGCCGGGCCTCGGCATCGATCCAGTCATGCTCGAAGAACCACCGGCCGATCCCGGCCAGCTCCGGCGAGAAGCCGGCATAGGCGGCCAGGACGATATCGCGGGCCTCCTCGAAAGGATAACTGCGTTCCCCGCTCTTCGGCAGCGGCGCGTTGCGGTCCCAATAATCCAATGCTTCCTGTCCGAACCAGCCGGCCTTGAGCCGGTAATAGCGGTGCGCCAGGCGCGGATAGGCCTCCACCACCGCCGACCGCAGGGCCTCGACGACTTCGCCCTCGACGTGATTGCCCAGGTGGCGCGCCGCTTCCGGTGTCTCGAAGCGGCGCCATTTGTCTTCGATCTCCTTGTCCTTGGCCAGGGTGTTGGTGATCAGCGCGAACAGCGGCTTACGCTCGGCGAAAGCGGCGCCCAGGGCCTTGGCCGCCGCCTGGCGCCGGTCCGCCGCCGGTTCCGAGAGCTGGTGCAGGGTTTGCTCCAGCGACATTTCCTCGCCGGCGACATCGAAGCGCATGGCCGCCAGGGTTTCGTCGAACAGGCGCATCCAGGCGGCGCTGCCGGCCACCTGCTTTTCGTGCAGCAGCCGCTCCTGATCGTCCGGCAGCTGATGCGGGCGGAAGGCGCGGGTATCGCGCAGCCAGGGGGCATAGCGGGCCAGCCGGGGACTGGCCGCCACCGCCGCCTCCAGCGCCGGCGGCTCGATCCGGTTCACTTCCAGGCGAAAGAACAGCAGCTTGCTGGTGATGTCGGTGACCCGTTCGCGGGCGGTCTGGAAGAAGCGGCTGATGCCCGGATCGTCCATCTGTCCGGCATGGCAAAGCTGGGCGTACGAGGATATCCGCCCCAGGCGCTCCTTGATCGCCTCGTAGCGCTCGATGGCCGCCGCCAGGTCGTCCGCCGCCAGGTCGTCGACCCGACCCAGAAAATCGCCGTTGAAGGCCTCGGCATCTGCCGCCGCCCGCGTCAGATCGCGGGACAATTCCGCCGCCTCGATGCCCGGGTAGAGATCAGCCAGATCCCATCGCGGCAGCGCACCCAATTCCATCCGTCCATCCTCGGATTGCCAACGTCTGGCATATAGGGCATCCGCGCCGGCCGGCCAAGCGGCCAGCGCCGACCATGCCATGCACCGCTTGTCCCGAAATGGCACGGGGGCTAAAGTCGCCAGGTCGCGCTGGTTTGTTCGAGGGCACCCCTTCATGTCGCAAACGGTACTGATTGTCGACGACGATCCGACCCAACGCCGCTTGCTGGAAACCGTGGTCAGCCGCCATGGCTACGACATCGCCCTGGCCGAGGGCGGCGCCGAGGCGATCGCGCTGATGCAGTCGGACCAGGCCGAGACGGTCGATCTGATCCTGCTCGATCTGGTGATGCCCGAGGTCGACGGCTATGCCGTCTTGGAGCAGGTCAAGCAGAGCCATGGCAGCCTGCCGGTGATCGTGCTGACGGCGCAAAGCGGCATCGACGTCATCGTCAAGGTGATGCAGGCCGGCGCCGTCGACTTCATCCCCAAGCCGGCCAGCCCCGAGCGCCTGCTGGTCTCGATCGAAAACGCCTTGAAGATGAACGCCCTGACCGGCCAGGTCTCGCGGTTGGTCCGGCAGGTCGACGGCCGCATGCAGTTCGACGATCTGGTGGCCGGCGGCCCGACCATGGCGGCGGCCCTGGATCTGGCCCGCCGGGCCGCGGCCTCGAACATCCCGCTGCTGATCGAGGGCGAAAGCGGCGTCGGCAAGGAGATGGTGGCGCGGGCCGTGCAGGGCTCGGGCGAGCGGGCCGGCAAGCCCTTCGTGGCGGTTAATTGCGGCGCCATACCGGACAACCTGGTCGAGAGCATTCTGTTCGGCCACGAGAAGGGCGCCTTCACCGGCGCCGCCGACCGCCATGTCGGTAAGTTCCAGGAGGCCGACGGCGGCACCCTGTTCCTTGACGAGATCGGCGAATTGCGCCCCGACATGCAGGTCAAGCTGCTGCGTGCCCTGCAGGAGGGCGAGGTCGACCCGGTCGGCGCCCGCAAGCCGGTGAAGGTCGATATCCGTTTGATTTCCGCCACCAACCGCGATCTCCAGCAACTGGTGGCCGAGGGCGGCTTTCGCGAGGATCTCTACTACCGGCTCAACGTTTTTCCCATCCTGATCCCGCCGCTGCGCGAGCGGCGCGAGGACGTGCGCGCCCTGGCCGATCATTTCGTCGGCAAGTTCGCGGCCACCGAGGGCAAGGCCGTGCGCGGCCTGTCGCCGGAGGCGGCGGAGGTGCTGCTGGAATTCGACTGGCCCGGCAACGTCCGCCAGTTGGAGAATGCCCTGTTCCGCGCCGTGGTGCTGTGCGACGGCGACCAGATCGGCCTGGCCGATCTGCCGCAGATCGCCCAGAGTCTGGGCCGCCCGAACCCGGCGGCGATGGCCGCCGGCGATGGCAACGGCGCGCTGCGGGCCCTGGACGATGGCGGCGAGGTGCGGCGGCTGGACGCCGTCGAGGGCGACATGATCCGCCTCGCCGTCGACCGCTATGGCGGCCAGATGACCGAAGTATCCCGCCGCCTGGGCATCGGCCGCTCGACGCTTTATCGCAAGGTGCGCGACCTGGGCATCGATGTTGACGGCGTGCGCTAGCGACTTAGTTTTTCGGCCAGGTCCGGGCCGAAATTTGCAATATAGGTCAGAATAGTTTACCTTTTTTGACTCGGGGCCAATGGATGTGTGAGGTTTCTGCATGACCCTTGCCGCGGTCTCGCTCGACGACAAATACGCTCTGGACT
>JASLMH010000221.1 GCA_030746635.1 Alphaproteobacteria bacterium
TTGACCTTCAGGGTCTCGGCCGACAATTCGCCCATCAAGGCGACCTCGTAGGTGTTGGGCTGGCAGATCAGCACCTTGCCGCCGGGCGCCTTGGACAACACCGTGGCCCAGGCCAACAGGGTGGCGTCGGGGTCCTGGCCCTCGTGGAAGTCGCCGTTGATGGTGTCGATCTGCCCGGCCAGGCGATGGTTCGGATCCAATGCCGTGATGCCCGGCGGCAGCACGCAGTTGTCGTGCCCCATGGCGCGCAGCACGTCATACACCGCGCCCGCGTATAGCTTGCTCAAACGATCCGTCAGATCCATCGTCCACCCGCCCTCTTGGCCTTGCAAACGGCTCCTGGACCACCCCGCTCCCCCACCCGGCCACCCATAGCGTACGATCTCGTGGGTGGCCGGGTGGGGGAGCGGGGTGGTCCAGGTGATTCCGATGTAGTCGGAATCACACCGCCAATGTCCGGGGCGCATCATAGGCGATCGCCCCAGGGCGCGCGAGCTTGTCAGGTGGCGATGTCGAAGCTAGAGGGTGCCTCGTTCCGGCGCCAGCGCGCGGTCATTTCGCCGTAGGCGGCTTCCAGATGGCGGGCCAGGCGCGGAGTGTCGAACAGGGGCGCGCTGCCCCTGGCCGCCGTCAGGCGCGATTTCAACCGCGCCAGCTGGTCCGGGTTCTCGGCCAGATGCAGGGCCGTCCGCTCGTAGTCGGCCGGCGACGATAGGGCCAGGTCGGGCAGCCCGGCCGCATGCAGGATCGAGGCGCCGGTACGGGCCGAATGATTGTCGCCGGCGATGGTCAGGACCGGCACCCCGGCCCACAGGGAATCCAATGTCGTGACACCGCCGGCGTGGTGCCGGCAATCGAGGGTCAGATCGGCCAGGCGGTGGCGGGCCAGATGGCCGGCGTGGCCAGCCCGTTCGGCGAAAACCAACCGCCCCGCATCGATACCGGCCGCCACGGCCTGGCGGCGCAAATTGGCCATCGCCGTTTCGGTGCCGGCAAGGAACCACATCACCGATCCCGGCAGCA
Source organism: Alphaproteobacteria bacterium (assembly GCA_030746635.1). Taxonomy (GTDB): domain Bacteria; phylum Pseudomonadota; class Alphaproteobacteria; genus JASLMH01. The sequence goes on from JASLMH010000221.1 coordinate 1,024, forward strand.
GCCGCAGCAGCCGCAGCCAGATCGCGAAGGTGGCCGGATCGAATTTGTAGTGGGCGTTGAAGTTGGCGAAGACGAAGCCCTGTACCGGCAGGCCGCAGGCCTTGCGGTCGGCCGGTTCGGCGGTATCCTCGGGCCGGCTGGCGGCCATGAAACTGTCGGGCAGGTAGACCAGGGCCTCGGCGCAATGGCCGGCCAGGGCGGGCGGCGTGTGCACCCGATCGGTGATCAGGTAGTCGACGCAGTCGGTCCCCAGGGTGCCGCCATAGCCCAAATAGTGGGCCTGCACCGGCGCCGGCCGGATGGCCAGCAACTCCAGGGCCGAGTGGCGGGTGAAGCCCGACAGATCGACCAGTAGGTCCAACCGGTCGGCGTGCACCCGTTGCGCCGCCCGACGCCAATCCAGGCCTTGCAGGTCGGTGAAATGATCGAAGCTGGCGCGGAAATAGTCGGTGACCTGGTCCCTCGCCTCGTTGCCCAGCACATAGCCGAACCATTCGAAGCCGCGCCGGTCATGGGCGGCGATCAGGTCGCGGAACGAAGTGGCGACGCTGTGTTGGCGGAAATCCGGCGAGATGTAGCCGACCCGCAGGCGATCGCCGTGCCCCGTCGGATGGCTGAAAGCCAGCTCATCGCGGAACCGGGCCATGCCGGCGGTGCAATAGGCGGCATAGGATCGGGCCGCCGCCAGCCGCAGGGCCGGTGTCGCCTCGGTGCCGCAGAGCGAGAACGGCTGCACCGTCACCGGTTCGCCCCGTTCCGTCTGGCTTTGGATGTCGGCGACCACCTGGTGCTTGACCACTTCCAAATCGTCCCAGGCGCATTGATACATCAGCGACTGCATCAGGAACGGCGCCAGATTGTTGCGACCGGGCTGTAATTCCTCGGTTCTGCGAAACGACGTCACGGCTTCGTCGTGGCGGCCCAAGCCCTGCAAGACCTGGCCCAGGTTCATCCAGACATCGGCGTCATCCGGGTACAGCACCGACAGATCCCGATACAGCGCCAGCGCATCCAGACGCCGCCCCAGGGCCAGCAGGCAGATCGCCAGATTGTTGCCGGCCACCCGGTCGCCAGGCGCCAGGTTCACGGCCCGACGGAAATCCTCGGCCGCCTCGGCATGTTGTTCCCGGGCCAGTTTCAGGCTGCCCAGGCCGCTCCAGGCCGCCGCCAGATCCGGCTGTTGCGCCAGCGCCCGCCGGTAATGCTCCTGGGCCTCCCGATGGTCGCCGCGATGGGCCAGCAGGTTGGCCAGGGTCAGGTGCAGGGGCGTGAAATCGGCACGCCGCGTCAGCCCCGCCCGCGCCGCCGAAATGGCCTCGTCGTGCTGCTCCATGCGCACCAGGGCGGCGACCAGATTGTTGTGAACCTCGGCGACTTCCGGCGCGGCCAGCAGCGCCCGGCGATAGTGCACGACGGCGCCTTCCGGACGCCCGTCGGCCAGCGCCCGGTTGCCCGCCTCGAATTCGGCCTCGGGATCGATGGCGTCCCGGGCCGAGATCGCTTCGCGTACCACCATCGCGATCCGGTTATAGGCAGGCATGGTTAACCGTCCCTAAACCGAACCAGCGCGCCAAATTCGCCGCATTTGACGCAGGCGATGGTTGCCGCTTTGATACCATGCGAATGAAACGCGTAGCCTGTTGATGGGTAGCCTTCCATGAATTTCGAATTCGACGACGACCAGCGCCTGTTGCGGGATCAGGCCCGCAAGTTCCTGACCGACAAATCGCCGCCCGAGGCGGTGCGCCGCATCCTCGATGGGGACGAACCCTTCGACCGGGATTTGTGGCGGGAGTTCGCCAACATGGGCTGGCTGGGCGCGGCCATACCGGAGGCATACGGCGGCTCCGGCCTGGGCCATTTGGAACTGTGCGTGATCGCCGAGGAATTGGGCCGATCGCTGGCGCCGACGCCGTTCGCCTCCAGCGTCTATCTGGCCTCGGAAGCCCTGATGCTGGCCGGCACGGAGGAACAGAAACAAGGCTATCTGCCGGATCTGGCCGGCGGCGAGGCGATCTGGTGCCTGGCCTTGTCCGAGGGGCGACGGCCGGCCACGGCCGCCAACATCGCCGCCACGGTGAGCGAGGGCCGGCTGTCCGGCGAGAAGATCCCGGTGGTCGACGGCGACGTCGCCGATCGCGCCGTCGTGGTCGCCGCCGAAAGCGGCGGCGTCGGTCTGTTCATCGTCGACCTGAACGGACCCGGCGTCGAGCGGCGGTCCGTCGAGACCATCGATCCGACCCGTTCCCAGGCCGCCATCCAATTCGACGGCGCGGCGGCGGAACGGCTGGGCGACGCCGGCGACGGCTGGCCGATGGTCGAACGCCTGTTGGAGCGGGCCGCCGTGCTGGTCGCCTTCGAGCAGGTCGGCGGCGCCCAGGCGGCATTGGAGATGGCCCGGGAATACGCCCTCGGCCGGTTCGCCTTCGGCCGCCCGATCGCCGGCTACCAGGCGATCAAGCACCGCATGGCGGATATGTACATCCAGATCGAACTGGCCCGCTCGAACGCCTATTTTGGCGCCTGGGCGCTGTCCACCGACGCCGCCGAACTGCCCGTGGCCGCCGCCACCGCCCGGGTCTCCGCCAGCGAGGCCTATCACTTCGCCTCGAAGGAGAACATCCAGATCCATGGCGGCATGGGCTTCACCTGGGAGTTCGATTGTCACCTGTACTACCGCCGGGCCCGGCAACTGGCCCTGGCGCTGGGCAGCCAGCGCCGCTGGAAGGATCGCCTGATCGCCGCCCTGCAGCGGCGCAACGCGGCTTAAGGAAACAGAGCAATGGATTTCAACGACACCCCCGAAGAAGCCGCGTTCCGCAAACAGGCACGCGAATTCCTGACCGCCAACGCCAAAAGCAAGGCCGAAGCCGGCCGCGGCATGGCGGTGGGCTGGAACAAGGACGAGGCGCTGGCGGCGGCCCGAGCCTGGCAGGCCACGAAAGCGGATGGCGGTTTCGCCGGCATCACCTGGCCCGAGGAATACGGCGGCCAGGGCCTCTCGCCGATCATGCAGGTGATCTACAACCAGGAAGAGGCCGACTTCGTGGTGCCCCGCGGGGTCTACGAGATCGGCCTGGGCATGTGCATCCCCACCATGTTCGCCTATGCCAGCGAGGAGCAGAAGAAGCGTTACGCGCCGAAGGCGCTGCGCGGCGAGGAGATCTGGTGCCAGCTGTTCTCGGAGCCGGCCGGCGGCTCGGACCTAGCCGGCCTGCGCACCCGAGCCGAGCGGGACGGCGATGACTGGGTGATAAACGGCCAGAAGATCTGGACCTCGGGGGCACAGTTCTCGGATTACGCCATCCTGGTCACCCGCAGCGACTTCGAGGTCGCCAAGCACAAGGGCCTGACTTTCTTCTTCCTGTCGATGCATTCGCCGGGCATCGAGGTACGGCCGATCAGGCAGGTCAACGGCGCCGCCAACTTCAACGAGGTTTTCTTCACCGACGTCCGCATCCCCGACAGCCAGCGCCTGGGCGCCGTCGGCGAGGGCTGGAAGGTCTCGCTGACCACGCTGATGAACGAGCGCTTCGCGGTCGGCGTCGCCCCGCCGCCCGATTTCGACGAGATCTTCGATCTGGTCCGCGATCTGGAGTTGGAGGACGGCCCGGCCCTGGACAACGCCGTGGTGCGCGACCGCCTGGCGGATTGGTACGTCCGTCAGCAGGGCCTGAAGAACGCCCACTTCCGGACCATGACGGCGCTGTCGCGAGGCGAGACGCCGGGGCCGGAATCCTCCATCAACAAGGTCGTCAGCGCGTCGAAGTACCAGGACATCTCGATCTTCGGCATGGACGTGCTGGAGATGGCCGGCGCCATCGTCGACCCGGAGATAGCGCCGATGGACGGCTTGTTCGCAACCGGCACCCTGTCCTCGCCCGGCTACCGCATCGCCGGCGGCACCGACGAGATCCTGCGCAACATCATCGCCGAACGGGTCCTGGGTCTGCCCCAGGACGTGCGGGTCGACAAGGAGCTCGCATTCCGCGATCTACCGACCGGCCGCGACTGACGACGGCGGCAGAATCGGGTAGGAGGGGGCCTTGCGGCGCCCCTCCTCCCACACCACCGTGCGTACGGTTCCGTACACGGCGGTTCATGCAGCGTAATTGAGGCGGCGGTGCTGGTCGAGGAGGCTGACCAGCCCGAGATTACGGAAGAATCTGGCCCGGAAGGCATCGTGCATGTGGCTGGCCCCGGCGTTCCACCAGGGGCCGTGTCCGTTGTTGGCGGACTGCCACGCCCGTTGCTCTTCGAGCCCGCGTTGCCTCAGGCGTTGTGCTCGTGTCCTCGGCCGCTTCCACCGGCGCCAGAGCAGGCAACGCAAGCGTCGCCTGATCCAGCCGTCCAGCTCTTCGAAGATGCCCTTGGCCTCGGCCAGCCGGAAGTAGGCGATCCAGCCGGTAAGGATTGGGGCGAGGTCTTCGATCGTGCGCCCGAGGCTGCGGCCCCGGCCCTGGCGCCACAGCGCCCTGAGCTTAGCCTTGAACCGCGCCACGCTCGCGGCCGCCACGCGCAGGCGCGGCGCCCGGTGGGCGGTCATGGCGTAGCCTAGGAAGGTGCGCCGCCAGGGGCGGTCCACGGCGCTTTTGGCGACGTTGACCGCGAGCCGTAGCGCCTCGTTGAGGAACCGGCTGATCGAGGCCATCACCCGTTCGCCCGCCCGTCGGGACCGCACATAGATGTTGCAGTCATCGGCGTAGCGGACAAAGGCATGGCCGCGTCGCTCCAGTTCCTTGTCGAGGTCGTCGAGCAGGATGTTCGACAGCAGCGGCGAGAGCGGACCGCCTTGCGGCGTGCCCTCGGTCCGTGCCGTCGCCACCCCGTCCGCCATCAGCCCGGCTTGCAGGTAGCGGCGGACCAGCCGCAGCACCCGCTTGTCCCCGACCTTGCGCGCCAGCCGTGCCATCAGCACGTCGTGGTTCACCCGGTCGAAGAACTTCTCCAGGTCGATGTCCACCAGCCAGCGCCGGCCCGCCGCCACATGGGCGCGCGCCGCCAGCACCGCCTGGTGGGCGCTCCGGCCCGGCCGAAAGCCGTACGTGGCCTCCGAAAAGCCCGGGTCGAAGAGCGGACCAAGCACCTGATGCATCGCCTGCTGGATCAATCGGTCCAGCACCGTGGGAATCCCCAGGGTGCGGCTGCCGCCGCCGGGCTTCGGAATGTCGACCCGACGCACCGGCTCAGGCCGGTACCGACCGGCCAGCAGGCCCTCCTTGATGCGCGGCCAATTCTCCACCAGGAAACCCTTGAGATCGTCGACGGTCATCCCGTCGCTCCCCGGCGCTCCCTGGTTCGCCACCACCCGGTGGTAGGCCGTCATCATGTTGTCCCGGTCGAGGATCGCCTCCAGCAACCAGGCCGTCGCCTCCGGGCGGGCAAGCACAGACGGTGCCGTGGCGCTCGACGCACCCGCATCCTGCTCTCGCGGCTTCCGGCCGCTACCCTCGGATCGGGCTCCGGGCATCCCAGCCCGGCCTTCTGCGTACTCTCGCACCATCGAACCGTCCGGTCGCCGTCCGGCACTCCATGTTCGGCCCTTCGCCGCTCGGTCAGGCGGCTACTATGGCCTCTGCTGACTCCTGCCGACCCGTCCCGACGCCTCTCAGCGCCGGTAGCACACCTGCACGCAGGGGCAGGCCGGCAGGCCTCCCAGGGTAAGACGCGCGACCTTCATCCCACATACCCGCCGCATCTACGCCAAGACCCTCCGGGTGACATCGGGCTTCGGGTCTCTTCGCCCCCTCGCCCAGGGTCCGGACGCCTCATATGCAGTTCCTGTTCGTCGCGCTGGGACTTTGCCTACAGCTGCCTTCAGACCCCGCCTCGCGGCAGCGCCCTTGCTGTTCGGCTAACGGTTCCCGTCACCAAGGTCCGTAGAGGACTTCCACCTCCAAGTCGCCGATCAGTCAAGGGCAAGGCCAGAGCGCCATACGAGTTCGGCTGCAAAACCTCACTGGCAACGCCGGTGACGGCGCCGAAGGGCGGCCAGTTCGTGCTGCACGCCGGGGCGCTGCACGGCAATCCCTATGACGGCCACACCTTAAATGGCGTGATCGCCGAGATGCAGCTGCTGACCGGCGTCGAGGTCCAACGGATCCATGTCGACAAGGGCTATCGGGGCCACGACTATCCGCACAAGTTCCGGGTCTGGATCTCCGGCCAGGTGCGCCGGGTCACTCGGTCGATCCGCAAGGAGATGC
>JASLMH010000222.1 GCA_030746635.1 Alphaproteobacteria bacterium
GACGGAACGGGGCGCGACCCTGACCCATCGCCTGCTGGCCTTTGCCCGCAAGCAGACCCTGGAAGTTCAGGACATCGACGTGGGTGTGTTGCTTGACGGCATGGACGATATGTTGCGGCGCTCCTTGGGCGAAGACATCGAGATTGAGGTCGACAAGGCGGCCGCGCTTTGGCCGTGCGAGGTCGACCCCGGACAACTGGAACAGGCTCTGCTGAACCTGGCGATCAATGCCCGCGACGCCATGCCCGAAGGTGGGCGGCTGATCCTTGAAACCTCGAATACACAACTCGACGAGAGCTACGCGGCCGAGCATGTGGAGGTCGTGCCCGGTGACTACGTGCTGCTGGCGGTCAGCGACAGCGGCAGCGGCATGACGCCGGAAATACAGGAGCAGATCTTCGATCCCTTCTTCACCACCAAGGAGGTCGGCAAGGGGACCGGCCTCGGGCTCAGCATGGTGTTCGGCTTCGTCAAGCAATCGGGGGGGCATATCGCGGTCTACAGCGAGCCGGGCGAGGGCACGACGTTCAAACTGTACTTGCCGCGGTCCGGGGCGGAGGCGGCCGCACCCCTCGCAGCCGTCACGGCGGCAGCACCCCTGGGCAAACCCGGCGAAACAGTTCTCGTGGTGGAGGACGACGCCGATTTGCGGAATCTGGTCGAGGTCATGCTGGAAGACCTAGGCTACGCGGCCTTCATGGCAGGCAGCGGCGCGGAGGCGCTGGAGATCCTGTCGACTGCGCCACGGGTGGATCTGCTGCTGACCGACGTGATGCTACCCGGCGGCATGTCCGGCCCGGCGCTGGTCAAGGCGGCCCTCCGGGACCGGGCCGCATTGAAAGTCCTTTACATGTCCGGATACACCCAAAACGCCATTGCCAACAAAGGCCGCCTTGACCCCGGCGTGGAGCTGTTGCCAAAGCCGTTCACCGTCGAAGACCTCGGGCGCAAGGTGCGAGCGGTTCTCGACGGCTGAACGCAGGGTCAGCACCTCAATGCCGCTAGTGCGGACGATAAGGTGCCGCCTACCCCCGCGCCAGGAAATCCAGCGCCACGGCGGCGTGGGTGGCGACGCCGACGGCCATGGCGTCCTCGTCCAGCAGCATGCGGTTGGAATGGCAGGGCGCCGCCGTCGCCGGGTCGCTGCCTTCCGGGGCCACGCCGAGGAAGGCCATGGCGCCCGGCACCCGTTGCAGGACATAGGAGAAATCCTCCGCCCCCATCACCGGGTTGGGCATTTCCTGGAAGGCATCCTCGCCGAGCAGATTCCGGGCCGAGCCGGCCAGGAAGGCGAAGAAATCGCCGTCGTTGACGGTGGGCGGGTAGCCCTCGGCGATCTTCACCTCGGCCGTCATGCCATGGGCCGCCGCCACGCCGTCGGCCAGCCGGCGCAGGCCGTCGTGGGCCGCCCCCCGGGCCTCGGCGCTGAACGAACGCAGGGTGGCATCCATCACGGCGGTTTCCGGCACCACGTTGTTGACCGTGCCGGCGGCGATCCGGCCGACGGTCAGCACCACGGGATCGAAGATGTCGAACCTGCGGGTGACCAGGGTCTGCATGGCCTGGACCAGTTCGCAGGCCACCGGCACCGGGTCGTTGGCCAGGTGCGGCATCGAGCCGTGGCCGCCCTGGCCCGTCAGGGTGACGCGCACGCGATCCGCCGCCGCCAGGACGCGCCCGGGCCGCGAGGCCAGCACGCCGGACGGCAGGTTGGGAAAGATGTGCAGGGCGAAGGCGGCATCGGGTGGGCCATCGGCGTCCAGCAGCCCCTCGTCCAGCATCGGCTTGGCGCCGCCGGGGCCTTCCTCGCCGGGCTGGAACATGAACATCACCCGGCCGCGCAGATCATCGCGGCGGCGGCACAGCAGGCGGGCGGCCATGGCCAGCATGGCGGTGTGGCTGTCGTGGCCGCAGGCATGCATCCGGCCGTCGACCTCGGAGGCGTAGTCCAAGCCGGTATCCTCGGGCATCGGCAGGGCGTCCATGTCGCCGCGGAGCAGGATGGTCGGCCCCGGCCCGGCGCCTATCAGGGTGGCGACCAGGCCGGAGGTGCTTTGGCTGTGGGCGATCTTCAGGTCGAGATCGCCGATGGCGTCCAGCACCGCCTGCTTGGTCTCGGGCAGATGGTTGCCCAGCTCGGGGTGGCGGTGGATGCGCCGGCGCAGGGCGACCGTCTCGGGCAGCAGTTGCCGGGCATCGGCCAGGAGTCGTTGGCGATCCCCGCTCATCGGTCGTGCCCGCCCAGGGCCTGGGCCGAGCGCGGGAATTGCTCGACCAGGCTGCCGTCCCGCCAGGCCGCCAGCATGGCCTCGGGATCGTAGTCGTTGCCGTAGACGTTGGCGGCGAATTCCGGCGAGCGGAAGATGCCTTTGGTTTCCTCCGGGGTGGCGAAGTTGTCGACCTGGAATTCCAATTGGTTGCCGTCGGGATCGCGGTAGTACATGGACGTGGTCATGCCGTGATCGACGCACCAATAGGGCCGAACATCCCCGGCCTTCAACCGCTCGTAGGTGGTCAACAGGTCCTCCAGCCCGGGATAGCTGAAGGCGATGTGGTGCACCCCCACGGTGGGCCCGTCCTTGGGCGCGGCCGCCTCGCTCTGGGCGATGGCGAAACGGTGATGCTCGTCATCGAAGGTCAGGAAGGCGATGCGGTCGTTGCGGTGCACCTCCTCGCAGCCGAACACCCATTTGTACCAATCCACCAGACGTGCCGCGTCGTTGCTGACCAGCACGAAATGGGCGATCCGTACCGGCGGTATGGCCCTGTCCTCGCTCATCGCAGTCCCCTTCTCGTCATAACGGCCCCTGTTCGGCCACCGGATCATAGGCGTAAAGCCAATGCATTTCCTTGGCGAAGCGTTCGGGGTCCTGGCGGTTGGCCTCGTTGCGCTGGCGCACCTCGTCCGCGTCGGCCATGTGCAGGGTGCGGGTGCGGGCGCGGGCACCCAACTGCACCTGACTGGCCCGGGGCCGGCGAGCAGCCTCATATTCGGCCAGGGCGGCGACCGGGTCATCCTGCCGCTGCAAACAGCGGGCCAGCACGTAGCCGTCCTCGATCGCCATGCAGGCGCCCTGGGCCAGGAACGGCAACATCGGATGCGCCGCATCCCCCAGCACGGTGGCCCGGCCGACGGACCATCGCGCAAGCGGGTCGCGATCGTAGAGGGCCCATTTCCAGCACGCCTCGACGCCGTTGATCAGGGTCTGGATGGTCGGGTGCCAGCCATCGAACTCCCGGCGGAACTCGTCCAGGTCGCCGCGCTGGGTCCAGCTTTCGATGCGCCAGTCGGGCATCTCGCAGACCCCGACGCAATTCACCAATTGGCCGCCGCGGAGGAGGTAGATGACGAAATGGTGGTGCGGCCCCATCCAGTTGTAGCCCTTGGCCTCGATCATATCGGCCGGTAGACGATCGACGGGCACGGTGGCGCGAAACGCCACGGTGCCGGTGAACCGCGGGTGGTCGGGGCCGAACAGGGCCTCCCGCACCGCCGAATGGATGCCGTCGGCGCCGACCAGCACCTCCCCCGTCGCCTGGCCGCCGTCGGCCAGGTCGAGCCGGATGGCGCCGTCCGCCTCACCCAGGCCGACGGCCCGGGCGCCGAGGCGGATCGGCACGTCGCCCAAGTCCCGCACCGCGTCGACCAGCAGACCGTGCAGATCGGCCCGGTGGACGTGGTAGTAGCCGGCGCCGTAACGGGCGGCGAAGCCGTCGTCCAGGGCGAAGGACTGCAGCACCGCGCCGCTGGCCCAATCGCGCCCCTCCCGCACCGTCGGCCGCACCGCCACCGCCTCGAAGGCCGCCTCCAGTCCGAGGGCGCGCAGCACCTTGACGGCGTTCGGGCTGATCTGGATGCCGGCGCCGACCTCGCCCAGTTCGTCCGCCTGTTCGCAAATCTCCACCCGGCAGCCGGCGCGATGCAGGGCCAGGGCGGCGGTCAGGCCGCCCAACCCGGCGCCGGCGATCAGGACCTTCACCATGCTCAGGCCTAATCGGCCACCGCGACCGGCGGTTCGGTCTCGCTGAACCGCTCGGTGTAGGTCTCGTCCGACATGGCCAGCATCTTCCCGTAGGCCGCCTCGGGGAAGTTCATATGCGGCCGGTCCGGATCGGCGGTTGGCTGCGGCAGGTGCTCGACGGGTGCCTGGTAGTCCGCCGGCGCGGTGAAGCGCGCCAGTTCCTCGGCCGAGATACCGGCCAGCTCGACCACCTCCGGATCGATCCAGGCCGTCGGGTTCAATTCACCCAGCCAGGTCGAGACCTCCAGGGTCAGGTCCTCCGGCCCGGCGAAGTAGATGGACTTGCAGAAGCCGTGATCGATGGGCCCAAAAACATTCACGCCGCGGGAGCGGATGCGGTCCCGTATGGCCAGCAGTTCCGCCTCGCCGTCCACCTTCAGGGCCAGGTGCTGCATGGTGCCGGGGGCACTGGGGGCGGCCGGGTTGCCGGCGTGGCTGCGGCCGATCTCGCCCTTGGTCTTGGCGATGGTCGGGTTCTGCACCAGGGCGATCGAGGCGTCCTGGCCCAGCTTCAGGAAGCCGTGCCAGGTGTTCGGCGCGCCGTGCATCCAGTACAGCGCCACCAGCTCCATGCCCAGGACGTCGGTGAAAAAGGCGATCTGCCGCTTCATGTCGCCGGTGGAAATCGCCAGGTGATGCAGGCCGGTCGGTTTGGTCATCTCCCCCTCCCCCATGGAACGGCGCCGGTGTCCGGCACCAACGCCAATTGTGCGCGCCGGCCCGGCCGATTGGCAACCTGAGGGGAACGGGTGGATGATTTGCACTGGACCGGACGAAGTCGCCGGACCATCATGGTTGGCGCCGGGAATGGCGCCAGGGTTGGGCCGTGACGGCGCGCGGAACGTTGGGGAGCGGCGCGCCGAGTTGCGATCGCGTGTACCGAGGCAACCGAGGAGCCACCATGGAACCTATCGACTATGTCGACAAGATCGACAAGGCCTACCAGTCACAGGGCTATCCGCCCTATCGCTGGTCGGTCAACGAGGAGGCGCCGCTGACGCCGCTGGCAAAGCCGCTGGCCGACTGCACGGTCTCGATGCTGACCAGTGGCGGCATTTCCTACACCGAGGCCGAGCCGTTCAACCCGATCGCCAAGGACGATTTCCGCCTGGACGAGATCGATCCGGGGTACGACGAGAACGGCTTTCAGATCCACGACGCCTATTACGACTACCGCGACGGCGAGAAGGACATCAACGTCATCTTCCCGATCGTGCGGCTGCGCGAGCTGGCCGCCGACGGCGTCATCGGCCGGGTGGCCGAGCGGCTGTGGAGCGGCTTCATGGGCCGCATCTACAAGCGCACCCACACCCTGGAGGAAGCCGCGCCCCGGTTCGCCGACGAATTGCAGCGCGACGGCGTCGACGCCATCGTCATGGTGCCGGCCTGACCGCTGGATCATCAGACCGTGGGTCTGGTATCCCGTGTCGTCGAGGAACGTGGCATCGCCACCGTCAACGTCTCCACCGGCCGCGACATCACCGCCAACGTGCGGCCGCCGCGTTCGGTGTTCATCAACCACCCCATGGGCAACCCCTTCGGCCGGCCCGGCCAACGGGAGATGCAGCGGGAGGTCCTGATGCATGCCCTGAGGCTGCTGGAGAATGGCCGGACGCCGGGCGAACTGATCGACTTGCCCTATGACTGGGGCGAAGAGGTGAAGACCATCTACGACCTGGAGTTCGCCTTCAAACCCGCCCCGCCGGACCCGGTGACGGGCAAACAGAGGTACTAGGCCAGCGGAGAGAGAGGACCACGGCTAATTGAGGGGACAGGATTGAATCCTGTCCCCTCAATTAGCCGTGGTCCTCGCCTGGACTGCACCCCTGAGGTGAGACAGATAATTTAGGGACAGGTTGCGGTTTGCAGGGTCCCTGGCTGCTGCGCAGCAGCCAGGGGCGCTGCGCCGATTTTCTCGAACTCCATGGGCGCCAGATAGCCGAGCGCCGAATGGAGGCGGTATGGATTGTAGACCTCCTCGATGAAGGCGCCAATGGATGAGGTGGCGTGCGGGAGGTCTCGGTAGGCGCGGCCATCGACCTCCTCGGTCTTCAGGGTTTTCATGAAGCTCTCGGCCTTGGCGTTGTCATAGGGGCATCCGACACGGCTCATGCTTGGCAGGACGCCCCAGGCATCGAGGCATCCGATATAGTCCCGACTGGTGTACTGGACGCCCCGGTCGGAGTGGTGGATCAGGCCCGGTTCCGGCTTTCGGGCTTTCAGGGCCATCTCCAGGGCCTGCACGGCCAAGCTTGCTTGCAGGTGATCGGCCATCGCCCAACCGACGACCCGGCGGCTGAAGGCATCCAGGACCACCGCCAGGTAGGCGAACTCCCGGGCCAGGCGGAGATAGGTGATGTCGGCGACCCAGAGCTGGTCGATCTCGCTGGCCTGCCGGCGCCGGGCCAGGTTCGGGTAGATCGGGTTGTCGTGCCGCGAGTCCGTCGTCGCCGGCACGAAGGCCTTGCGGCGCAGGCAAAGAAGGTTGTCCTGGCGCATCAGCCGAAGCACGCGCTTGTGGTTGACGGACCAGCCCTGGCGGCGCAGCAACGCCGTCAGCCGGCGATAGCCGTAGTGCTTGTGCCGACGATCCAGGGCCAGGCGCTGGATCGCGTCGCGAAGCCCGGTCTCCTCTTCCTTTGGCGCCCGTTCCCGCCAGGCGCGGTAGTAGCCGGACCGGCTCACGCCGGCCAGCTTGCACATGTCCTGGATCGTCAGTCCGCCTTGCGAGCGCGCCCGCGCCCGGATGAGGGCGTGGACGCCGTCGCGCCAGGCCGCTCGTTCCGGGGGCTCGGCGCCCCGACTACCCGCAAGGCTTCGGCGAAAAAATCCAGTTCCATCGCCTGACGGCCGGCCAGGCGCTCCAGTTCCGCGACCCGGGCCCGCAATTGCGCCACTTCGGAAGCCGGCTGCCCTGGCGGCGGTTCCGCACCCTTGGGACGGCGGCCGCGGCGTTTGCGAAGAAGATTGTCTGGTCCGCCCGCCTCGAACGCCGCTTTCCACTTGTAAAGCAGTTGCCGACGCACACCGAGCTCCTCGGCCAGCGCCTTCACGTTACAGCCCGCCACCATCCGGCGGACCGCCAAAAGCTTGAATTCGGCTGTGTGGACACGATTCTTCCCGGGCATTCTTCAGCTCCTTTTGTTGGAACTGTCCCCTAATTACCGTGTCTCACTTTTGGGGTTCATTCCA
>JASLMH010000223.1 GCA_030746635.1 Alphaproteobacteria bacterium
GAATTCCAGCTTCCAGTACCGGAACCGGGCCATCGACATCCGAAAGGTCGGCGCCGAGTTGCAGGTCGACTACATTCTGGAAGGCAGCGTGCGCTGCACCCGCGACGCCTTCCGCGCCACCGCGCAATTGGTCCACGCGCCAACGACGAAGCACCTTTGGGCCGAACGTTACGACGGCCGAATCGACGATCTGTTCACCCTGCAGTACGACATCCTGCAAAAGATCGTCTCCAGCATCGGACCGGAAATCATCCTGGAGGAAATTCGCCGGGCCTCGGGTTACCACTTCGGCGACCTGCGCGCCCTGGAATTGTCCTGGCAGGCCCGCGCCCTGATGGACCGGTCGCGGGCGGAGGGGGATGCGGAGCTTTATCGCCAGGGCATGATGGCGGCCGAGCAGGCCGCCGCCCTAGACCCGCGGTGCCGCCACGCCTGGTGGACGGTATCACTGGCCAACTATCTGGCCGCCTTCGCCCGCCCGGGCCCGCATCAGGCGGCGTTCTTGCAACGGGCCCGGCAGGCGGCGGAAAAGCTGCGCGCCCTCGATCGCAGCGATCATCGCGCCTATCTGTCCCTGGGCTGGATCAGCTTCATCGAGCGAGATTTGGCGACCGCCCTGGACTATCTGGATCAGGCCCATGAACTCAATCCCAATTGCACCATGACCCTGTCGTTGATGGGTATCGCCCTGACCTCGTCCGGCCGGGCCCAGGCCGGATACGATCATAGCGCCCGGGCCATTCGCTTGAGCCCGCGCGACCTTTGGCTCGGCTTCATGCAGGGGGGCCTGGCGTTCGCCTGCTTCGCGCTGGAGCGGTTCGCGGAGGGCGCCGAACTGTCGCGCCGGGCCATTCAACGGGACCCCAATGCGCCGGCCCACCACATCGTCCTGGCCGCCTGCCTGGCGGAAGAGGGCGACATCGATGGCGCCGGCGCGGCGATCAAGGCGCAGCGCCGGATCAGCGATAACCTGCTGCTTGAATACCTGGCCGGCAAGCGGCTGCCGTTCAAGGACCGCAAGCTGGCCAAGCGCTACGCCGACGCCCTGCGTCGCGCCGCCGCTGCCGCCGACACCGCAGACGACGCCGCCGGCAACGCGGCCTAGGCGATCTCGGACGCCGGCCTGATGCCCGGCATGTCGATATAGCCGGGCAAGGCCTGCACCGCGCCGATCCAGCGCACCACGTTCGGGTAGTCGGCCAGCGACACCTCGCCCATCGGCGCCAGCGCCACATAAGGATAGCAGGCGATGTCGGCGATGGTCGGCCGGTCCGTGGCCAGCCAGGCGCGGTCGGCCAGATGCCCGTCCATCACCGCCAGGCCGGCCCGGCCCAGGGTCTGCGATTGCGCCAAGTCCCAGGGCCGGTCGAACACCAAAACCGCCCGGGCCCGCGCCAGGCCGTAGAGGATCTCGTTTTCGGCCACGGCCAGCCACTGCATCACCCGCACTAGGCCATCGGTGTCCTCGGGCAGCCAATCCGCCGCCCGGGTACGGGCCAGATGCACCAGGATGGCCTGGGAATCCCAGATCACGGTGTCGCCGTCCACCAGCACCGGTATCTGAGCGCGCGGATTGACGGCCAGGAAATCGTCGGTGCGGTTGTCGCCGGCGGCGAGATCGATCGACACCAGGTCCAGTTCGATGCCGGTCAGGGCGGCGAACAGCCGGATCTTGTAGGCGTTTCCCGATACCGTCGCGTCATAGAGCTTCATGGCTGCTGTCTCCCGGCCAACTTCGCTGTGCGGTCCGAGGATAACTCAATCGCCGTTGCCGGCAAGCCGCCCAACCAGGGTTTGCCGCTATAATCCGCGCGCCGGCGCATCGCGGCCAACTGGGGGAACAGATGAAGATCAGCATCCTGGACGACTATTTCGACACCCTGCGCACGCTGCCGTGCTTCAAGAAACTCGACGGTCACCAGGTCACGGTCTGGAACGACCACGTCCAGGATGTCGATGCCCTGGCCGGGCGCTTGCGGGACACGGAGGTGCTGGTGCTGATCCGGGAGCGTACGCAGATCCGCGCGCCGCTACTGGCCCGGCTGCCGAACCTGAAGCTGATCAGCCAGCGCAGCGTCTACCCCCATGTCGACGTCGATGCCTGTACGCGGCTGGGCGTGATCCTGTCCTCCAGCCAGCATCCGGGCACGCCGTCTTACGCCGCCGCCGAGTTGACCTGGGGCCTGATCCTGGCGGCGATGCGGCAGATCCCGCAACAGATGGCGGCCCTGCGGGCGGGGGACTGGCAGATCGGCGTCGGCAGCACGTTGCGCGGGCGCCGCCTGGGCATTTTCGGCTACGGCCGCATCGGCCGGGCCGTGGCCGACTACGGCAAGGCGTTCGGCATGTCTGTGCTGATCTGGGCCAGCGAAGGCTCGCGGGCCCGGGCGGCGGCCGACGGTTTCGAGGTGGCGGACAGCAAGGAAAGGTTCTTCGCCGGCTGCGACGTGGTCTCGCTGCATCTGCGGCTGTACGACAGCACCCGCGGCATCGTCACGGCCGGTGACCTGGGCCGCATGCAGCCAACCGCCCTCTTGGTCAACACCAGCCGGGCGCCCTTGATCGAACCCGGCGCCCTGGTCGCCGCCCTACAGGCCGGTCGCCCGGGCATGGCCGCCGTCGACGTCTACGAGCAGGAGCCCCTGCGCGACACCGATGACCCGCTGCTGGCCATGGACAACGTGGTCTGCACGCCGCACATCGGCTACGTCACCCGCGACGAGTACGAGATCCAGTTCAGCGAGATCTTCGAGCAGATCCTGGCCTACGAGGCCGGCAACCCGATCAACGCCATCAATCCCGAGGTACTGGCTTCGTAGGTCCGGCCGGCTGCATACTCACGGCCCACAGCGTTGGAGGAACACCATGACCGCACTGCACGACGACCTGATCGTGTTCGACGGCCTGAACATCAGCAAATGGAGCGGCGAGGTGTTCGAGGACCTGCGCCGGGGCGGGGTGACGGCGGCGAACTGCACCTGTTCCGTCTGGGAGGGCTTTGCCGAGACCATGGGCAACATCGCCCAATGGAACCGCTGGTTCCACGAGCACGGCGACATCCTGCTGAAGGTGCGGACCACCGCCGACATCCATCGGGCCAAGCAGGCGGGCAAGACCGGCATCGTGCTGGGCTTCCAGAACGTCTCGGCCTTCGAGGACCAGCTTGGCCATATCGAGCTGTTCAAGGAGGTCGGCGTCGGCATCGTCCAGATGGCCTACAACACCCAGAACCTGATCGGCAGCGGCTGCTACGAGAGCGAGGATAGGGGCCTGAGCGACTACGGTTACGAGGTGGTGGCGGAGATGAACCGGGTCGGCCTGCTGTGCGATCTCAGCCATGTCGGGCCCCGAACCTCGACCGATACCATCCAGGCCTCCAGCAAGCCGGTGGCCTATACCCACTGCCTGCCCTCGGGCCTGAAGGCGCATCCGCGCAACAAATCGGACGAACAGCTCAGGGAGATCGCCGATGCCGGCGGCTTCATCGGCGTCACCATGTTCCCGGCC
The DNA here is from genome assembly GCA_030746635.1 of Alphaproteobacteria bacterium. GTDB lineage: Bacteria > Pseudomonadota > Alphaproteobacteria > JASLMH01. Next base: position 3,508 of record JASLMH010000223.1, read on the forward strand.
TTCCTGGCCCGGGGCGCCGAGGCCACCGTCGACGACTACGTCGAGGCGATCGACTATGTGATCGACCTGGCCGGCGAGGACGGCGTCGGCATCGGCACCGACTTCACCCAAGGCTACGGCCCCGAGTTCTTCCATTGGCTGACCCACGACAAGGGTTACGCCCGGCGGCTGGTCGAGATCGGCGAGGTGATCAATCCCTTGGGCATCCGCACCATCGGCGAATTCCCCAACCTGACGGCGGCGATGGAAAAGGCCGGCTGGCCGGAAGCCAAAATCCGCAAGGTGATGGGCGAGAACTGGCTGCGCCTCCTGGCCGAGGTCTGGGGCGCATGAGTACGGGCAACCCACCACGGGTGCCGATCGAGGTCGACCCGGAGACCGGGGTGTGGACGACCGATGGCCTGCCGATGCTCTACATGCCCCGGCATTTCTTCATCAACAACCACCTCGCCATGGAGCAGGCGCTGGGACGGCCGGCCCTTGCTGAATTGCTGTACGAAAGCGGGCACCGATCGGCCTACTATTGGTGCCAGCAGGAGGCCGCCACCCACGGCCTTGGCGGCATCGCCGTCTTCCACCACTACCTGCGGCGGATGTCGCAGCGCGGCTGGGGCCAGTTCGACGGCGGCGGCATCGACCCCGATCTGACCGGAGGCGAGGTTTTAGCGCGGCATTCCTGCTTCGTCGAACAGCAGGACGGCGCCGGCGGCGGCCGGCTTTGCTACATGTTCGCCGGCGTTTTCCCCGGCGCCCTGGACTGGGTGGCCGAGGATTTGGGGCGGGGCGACAGGTTCCGGGCCGAGGAGAGCCACTGCGCCGCCGAGGGCGGCGACGCCTGTGTTTTCACGGTGACCAGGCTGGCCGTCTAGAAATTGCTCTCATACAAGCCGCCGTCCAGCAGCAGGCTCTGGCCGGTGATGTAGCCGGCCTGTTGGCTGCACAGGAAGGCGCAGGCCTCGCCGAATTCCTCCGGGTTGCCGAAGCGCTTGGCCGGCACCTCGCCGGCCAGCCTGTCCGCCACTTCCTCCTCCGACATGTTGTTCTGCCGAGCGTTGAAGGACAGATTGCCGCGCAGCCGGTCGGTGTCGATATAGCCGGGCAGGATGTGGTTGATGGTGACGTTGTGGTGCGCCACCGAGCGGGCGACCCCGGCCAGGAAGGCGGTCAGGCCAGCCCGGGCACCACTGGACAGATCCAGGCCGACCACCGGCCGCTTCACGGATACCGAGGTGATGTTGACGATCCGGCCGAAACGCCGCTCGATCATCGGGTCGATCACCGCCTGCACCAGTTCGATCGGGGTGGCGAAGTTCATCGTCACGCCCTCCAGCATGGCCTCGCGGTCGAGTTCGCGGAAATCCTTGAACGGCGGCCCGCCGTTGTTGTTGACCAGGATATCCGGCCGCGGACAGGCCGCCAGCAGGGCCGCCTGCCCTTCCGGTGTCGAGACATCGGCGATCACCGGCGTGACCTCGACGTCGGTTTCCGCGCTGATTTCCTCGGCCGTGGCCGCCGTCACCGCCTCGTCGCGGCCGTTGATGACGACGTTGACGCCATTGCGGGCCAGCGACGTCGCACAGCCCCTGCCCAGGCCGCGGCTGGAGGCGCAGACGATGGCGCTGCGCCCGGCAATACCCAAATCCATCTCTTCCTCCCCTCGAAAAACCTAGTCGCCAGCCGCCGCCGGTGCCGCCACCAACTCGGCCCCCGATTTGGCGGGCAACAACAACGCGGCCAGGAAAATCAGGCAGGCGGCCATGGCCAGCACCGCCATCACCATATCGAAGCCCTCGCCGGCGGCCAGGATGAAACGGGCGGTCAACAGCGCCCCGGCGCCGATCACCAAATTCAGCATGAACTTGATCGACAGCACCTTGGCCCGCCACTGGTCGGGCACGTAGCGCGCCAACACCGCGTCGCTGATCGGGATCTGCCCGAACACGAACCCCATGGCCAGCACGGCGACGGCGAACAGGGCAAGGTCGGTCTGCAGCGCCATCAGGCCGATCAGCACCGGCTGCCCCAGGGCGACGGTGAGCAGCACCGGCTTGATCGGCCGGCGGTCGATGGTGCGGCCGACGACGAGTTGCGCGAAGGCGGCGATGGCATAGACCAGGGCGGCCAGGATGCCGGTCACTGCCACGTCGGTGGAAACGCCGGGCATGCTGACCTCGAACATGCGCGGGATGATGAAGGTCATGGCGCCGAACACGAAGCCGCCGCCGGCGGTGACCAGGGCCAGCGAGAGGAGCGCCCGCTGCCAGCCGGGGGCGAAGCCGACCAGGGCCTTCTCCACCGCCGTGGCCTCCGGCGGCCGAGCCCGGCCGCTGCGCATGAAGCCGACGAAACCGAGGCCGATCAGCACGGCGACAATGCCCGGCAGGACAAAGGCCAGGCGCCAGTCATAGCCGGCCAGGATGAAGCCGGTGATCAGGGGCGCGGCCGCCACCCCCATGTTGCCCCAGACGCCATTCGATCCCAGGCGCCAGCCGATGTTGCCGCCGCCCTGCACCAGCATGGCGATGCCGACGGGATGGTAGATCGCCGCGAACAGGCCGATGGCGGCCAGGCCGAAGGCGATCTGCATCGGCGTCTCGGCGAAGCTGGTGGCGATGGCGGCCAGGCCGATGCCGATGAAGAACACCGCGATCATGCCGTTGCGGTGCCATTTGTCGGCGAGGTGCGCGGCCAGCGGCGCGCCGGCGCCGAACAGCACCAGCGAGGGGATGCCGTAGGGGATCATCTCGGCATAGGCGCCGTCGGCGGCCAGGCCGAAGGCCAGGCCGGCGCTGAACGCCGCCTTGGCGAAGATCAGCATGAACAGATGGTCGGCGAAATGACCGACGTTCAGGAACAACAGCCGAAGCGATTGCGCGGGCAAGACCAGACACTCCCCATCGAAAAACCCGCCCTCGGGCCGGTTGGCCGGGAGTGTTTCACCTTCCGCCGGGCCGGACAAGTGGGCGGTGGCGCTGGCCCATTGCCGATGGGCAGGTCACAATGGCCGGCGACGACACCGCCAAGGAGACCGCCATGGCCCCGAAAATCGGCTATTTGCTGCCGACCCGTGAGCAGATCATGCATGGCCAGCCCGAGGCCGCGCCCCTGATGGCGCTGGCGGAACGGGCCGAGGGGTTGGGCTACGACTCCGTCTGGGTTGGCGATTCCCTGCTGGCCCGGCCCCGGCACGAGCCGCTGACCCTGCTGGCCGGGGTCGCCGGCCGCACCTCCAGGGTCGAATTGGGTACCGCCGTGCTGCTGCCGGCCCTGCGCAACCCGGTGCTGCTGGCCCATCAGGCCGCTACCCTGGACCAGGTCAGCCAGGGCCGATTGATCCTGGGCGTCGGCATCGCCGCCGACGTGCCCAACGTCCGGGCCGAATTCGCCTCGGCCGGCGTGCCGTTCGAGAAGCGGGTCGGCCTGATGCTGGAAGGGCTGCGGCTGTGCCGGGCCCTGTGGTCGGGCGAGCCGGTGGACTGGCAGGGCCGCTGGCCGATCGAAGGGGGCGTGCTGGCACCGACGCCGCACCGGCCCGGCGGGCCGCCGATCTGGGGCGGCGGCTCGGTCCCCGCCGCCCTGCGACGGGCCGGCCGGGAGTTCGAGGGCTGGTTCCCCACCGGTCCCGAT
>JASLMH010000224.1 GCA_030746635.1 Alphaproteobacteria bacterium
CCATTGGGGCCGATGATGCCGGTGATTGCCGCATTCTTGGCCTCGAACGACAGATCGTCGATCGCCACCAGGCCGCCAAATCGCATGGTCAGATGTTCGACGGTCAGCAGCGGCGCATTCGCCGCGCCCATGGTCATAGTTCCGCCCCGTTGCCGCGGCCCAGCAACACCGTCGGACTTCGCCGCGAGATCAGGCCACGGGGCCGCCAGATCATGATCAGCACCATGCCGGCACCGAAGGCCAGCATGCGGTATAGCTCGAGTTCGCGGATCAGTTCCGGCACCACGATCAGGAAGAAGGCGGCGATGACGACGCCGATCTGACTGCCCATGCCGCCCAGCACGACGATTGCCAGAATGACCGCGGATTCGATGAAGACGAAGCTTTCCGGGCTGACGAAGCCCTGCCGGGTGGCGAAGAAGGAGCCGGCGAAGCCGGCGAACATGGCGCCGATGGCAAAGGCCGTCAGTTTGGTGTTGGTCGGATTGATGCCGAGGGAACGGCTGGCGGTCTCGTCCTCGCGCAGCGCCTCCCAGGCTCGGCCGACCGGCAGGCGGCGAATCCGCACGGTGAAGAAATTGGTGATCAGCGCCAGAATCAGGATCAGGAAATAAAGGAAGATGATCCGGTGCATGCTGCTGTAGTCCATGTCGAAGAACTGGTGAAAACTCTCCACCCCCTCGGGTGGCCGGCGCTTGAAGGGCAGGCCGAAAAACGACGGCCGAGGGATGCCGGACAGGCCGTCCGGCCCCTTGGTGACGTCGTACCAGTTGATCAGGATCAGCCGCACCATCTCGCCGAATCCCAAGGTGACGATGGCCAGGTAGTCGCCGCGCAGGCGCAGCACCGGAAATCCCAGCAGGACGCCGAAAAACGCCGACAGGGCGCCGGCCAAGGGCAGGCAGACCCAGAAGGAAAGGTCGAAGTGGATCGCCAGCAAGGCGTAGGAATAGGAACCGACGGCATAGAACGCGACGTAGCCCAGGTCCAGCAGGCCGGCCAGGCCGACCACGATGTTCAGTCCCCAGCCCAGCATCACGTAGATCAGCATCAAGGTCGCCACGTCGACCACGTAGCGGTTGGCGAACGGCATGAACGGCATCACGAAAGCGAAGATGATGCCGGCGGCGGCGAGGAACTTGCCATAGGGCGTGATGTAGTCGATTGCCTGGTCGAACAGCGGTACTTCCGGCCGGTAGGCCTGGCGGGCCGGCCGGGTCAGGGCCATCGCCATGCGACCGAGGAAGACGACGAGAACGGCGACGCCGACCAGCCACCAACGCTGGTTGATGCCCAGGGTGCCGCCGCCCGCGTCCACCGTCTCCATGCCAAGAATGGGCACCGCCAGGGCCAGGGTGACGACACCGGCGATCACCGACTCGCGCAGTGCGCCGGGCCAGTCGATCGGCTGCATCGCCGCCCCATCGGCCGGATTTCGCGCCGTCACGGCGTCAGACCTTTTCGATCTCGGGGCTGCCGAGCAATCCGGTGGGGCGGAAGATCAACACCAGCACCAGAATGCCGAAGGCGGCGATATCCTTGTATTCGACCGAGAAATAGGCCGACCAGAAGGCCTCGATCATGCCGATCAAAAGGCCGCCCAACATCGCCCCCGGCAACGAGCCGATGCCACCCAGAACGGCGGCCGTAAAAGCCTTCAGTCCGGCCAGGAAGCCGATGTAGAAATCGATCACGCCATAGGCCATCACATGCATGAAGCCGGCCACCGCGGCCATCGAGGCGCCCATTATGAAGGTCAGGGAAATCGTCCGATCGACATTGATGCCCAGCAGACCCGCCATGGTGCGGTCCTGCTCGCAGGCCCGCTGTGACCGGCCCAGCGCCGTGCGGGCGATCAACAGGGCAAAGGCGGTCATTAGGCCCAGTGTCAGCACCCAGATGAACAATTGCACGTAGCTTAACTGCACGGCGAAATCGTTGGCTTCCCAAAGCTGCCAGCCCCCGGGTATCACCGGCTGCACCGGCTTGATGCGGGCGCCCTGGGCGATCTGCACGTAGTTCTGCATGGCGATCGACATGCCGATCGCCGAAATCAACGGCGCCAATCGAAACGAACCGCGCAAGGGTCGATAGGCCACCCGCTCGACGGTCCAGCCATAGACAGCGGTGAACAGCATCGAAACCAACAGCACGACGATCAGGATCACCGGCAGGAAGCCGTAGTCCGGACCCAGGATGACCAGGGTGATGATCACGCAGAAGGCGCCGATCATGTAGATCTCGCCATGGGCGAAGTTGATCATGCCGATGATGCCGTAGACCATGGTGTAGCCGATGGCGATCAACCCGTAGATGCCGCCAAGGGTCAGACCGTTGATCAATTGCTGAGTGAAATATTCCATCCGGATTCCCTGGGGCCAACACCACCGTCAAGCATCGCGGCACCCTGCGGTGCCCGCCCGCCGGACGGCCCATGATTTGCGCAGCGCGCCTAGTGCTGTTGGGTGCCCCGCGTACTCCACGGATGGTGCCTGACGTCAGCGGATTCCGGTCCTTCCAAACCGCAAGCCGAAGACAACGCGCAGCAAGCCTCCCCGATCACCTTTTCGCCGCAAACAAGCGGCTTATCAATAGAGCAGGCATTCCGGAGCGGCAAGGGAAAACGCCGTTTTCCACCGCCGATTTCCGGCCCCCGCCGACGTCGGCGTCAAGATTTGTGTCAAACGGTGAAACCGCCGCGCGACCCCGATGACGCGGCCTCCTGGGCCCGCTTGCGCAGCATGTGCTCCAGTTTGTTGACGGCGGCCCGGGAAAGGTCGGCGCGGGCGGCGTTGCTGGGTCCGACGATGGATACTTCCAGGCGGGTCCGGGGATCGATGGCGGATACCTTGACCGAGGCGCCAATCACCTGGAATTCGAGCAGGTACCGCCCATCCAGTCCGCCATGCCCGGCCAACGGATCAATCCCTGGCGCGGTCAGGCCGCCCGCCGCAGGTGCAGCCGGGCCCAGACCTGGTCCAGGGAGGCGACCAGGCGCGCCATCATCGCATCGTCGTGCAGCGGCGTCGGCGTGAAGCGCAGCCGCTCGGTGCCGCGCGGCACGGTCGGATAGTTGATCGGCTGCACATAGATCTCGAATTCGTCCAGCAGTTGGTCCGAGACCTGCTTGCACAACGCCGCGTCGCCCACCATCACCGGCACGATATGGCTGACCGACGGCATCACCGGCAAGCCAGCCTCGGCCAGCAGGCGTTTCAGGGTCGCCGCCCGCTCCTGGTGGCGCTGGCGCTCCCGGCCCGACGATTTCAGGTGGCGTACGCTGGCCAGCGCGCCGGCGGCAACGACCGGCGCCAGCGAGGTGGTGAAGATAAAGGACGAGGCGAAGCTGCGCACCGTGTCGACCAGGTTGGCGGAGGCGGCAATGTAGCCGCCCATCACGCCGAAAGCCTTGGCCAAGGTGCCCTCGATAATATCGAGGCGGTCCATCACGCCGTCCCGCTCGGCCACGCCGGCGCCGCGCGGGCCGTACATGCCAACGGCATGGACCTCGTCCAAATAGGTCATCGCCCCGAACTCTTTCGCGACATCGCAGATCGCCCCGATCGGTGCGATGTCGCCGTCCATGGAATAAACGGATTCAAAGGCGACGATCTTCGGTGCCGCCGGATCCGCCGCCGCCAGCAGTTCCCGCAGATGCTCGACGTCGTTGTGCCGCCAGATCTGTTTCGGACCGGCGCCGTGGCGGATGCCGTCGATCATCGAAGCGTGGTTCAGGGCATCGGAGAAAATGATCAGTCCCGGCAGCACCTTGGCCAGGGTCGACAGGGTCGCCTCATTGGAGATGTAGCCCGAGGTGAACAGCAAGGCGGCTTCCTTGCCGTGCAGGTCGGCCAACTCGCGCTCCAAAAGCACATGGTAGTGGGTGGTGCCGGAGATATTGCGGGTGCCGCCCGAGCCGGCGCCGACATGGTCCAGGGCCGCGTGCATGGCCTCGATCACCTTGGGGCTTTGCCCCATGCCGAGATAGTCGTTGGAACACCAGACGGTGACCTCGTGCGGCTGATCGTCGACGTAGCGCGTGGCGCGAGGGAAGTTGCCGGCGTGCCGCTCCAGGTCGGCAAACACGCGATAGCGGCCTTCACCCCGCAACTGGCCGAGTTTCTCGGCAAGGAATGCTTCGTAGTCCAAGGCTATCCCCCAATCCGTCGCACCTGCCCGGTGGGCGATGCGGACCGCGAATGATCAGATAAACGCGTTAAGGTTCAATTAACCAAACAATTTTGTCTCGCTTTTTCGCGATTACAAGTATCGCGCGGTCCCCTGGACCATTTGTCGCAATCGACCGGCCCCGCGTTCCGTCACCAATCGGTGACCGGACATGGACTCATTTGCATGGTTATGAGATATATCCCCGGGCCATGTTCGAGGCCCTGAGAATAATTGCGATGACACGCCTATATCCTTGAGGTCAAACCAAAATTCCTGTTTATCCCCTAGATGTCGCGCCGCTGTCATTCGGCCGCTTCTGCCGATTCAACGCCCCATCATCGAGGTTGGTTCGTTAGAAATTCAGGACAGTTGCGGACAGGCTTTGTCCCGATACACCGGTAGCGGAACGCCGGCCCAGAGCGGCGCTGCTTCCGGCGCAACGAGGGAGGCTGCCAAACCGACGGAAATACGATTGCGCGGGAGCACGAGATGCACTTCGGACTGACTGAAGAACAGCAGATGATGCAGGACGTGGCGAAGAACTTCGCCGAAAAGGAAATCCTGCCTGGCCTCGAAGAGGACGAGGCCAATCACCGGTTCCGGCCCGAGCTGGTACGCAAGATGGGCGAGCTCAGCTTCTTCGGCTGCGCGCTGCCGGAGGAGTATGGCGGCAACGGCTTCGGCTATCTGGAATCCGTTATTCTGGCCGAACAGATCGCCAAGGTCAGCGGCTCCTGGCGCGTGCCCTTCAACATGCAGAACCTGGGCCCCGCCATCACCACGGCCAAATTCGGCGACGCCGAGCAGAAGCAGCGCTTCATTCCCGGCTGGGTCAGCGGCGAGACCATCGGCTTCTTCGCCATGACCGAACCCAATACCGGCTCCGACGTGGCCAGCATGGGCACCACCGCCAAGGATCGGGGCGACCACTGGGAACTCAACGGCCAAAAGATGTGGATATCCAATGCCCATGTCGGCGATTGGGGACTGTTGTACGCCTTCACCGACAAGACCCAGAAGCACAAGGGCATGACCTGCTTCATCATCAATCTGAAGGAAACCGAGGGCATCACGACGGCCGCCATCGAGAACAAGCTCGGGCTGCATTGCGCCCCCACCGGCGAGATCGCCTTCGACGGCGCCAAGATCCCCAAGGATGCGGTGCTTGGCGAGGTCGGCCAGGGCTTCCAGATCTGTATGTGGCAGCTCAACAACACCCGCATCGGCTGCGCCGCCGGCGCTATCGGCATTGCCGGCGGTGCCGTTGCGGCGGCCATCGATTACGCCAACACACGCACCCAGTTCGGCCAGAAGATCGGCGCCTACCAGATGGTTCAGGCCCAGATCGCCGATATGGTGGCGGAGCACGAGGCCGCCCGGCTGCTGGTCTACCGCGCCGCCTGGCTCAAGGACCAGGGCCTGCCCAACCAGCACGAAACCTCGATCGCCAAGCTCTTCGCCTCGGAAGCCGCCGTCCATGCCGCCAACGACACCATGAAGATTTTCGGCAGCTACGGCTTCTCCACCGAGTATCCGGCACAACGCTTCCTGCGCGACGCCCACTCGCTGAGAGTGGTCGAGGGCACCAGCAACATCCAGAAGCTGATCATCTCGGGCATCTCGCTGGGCGACAAAGAGAACCGCTAGGTCCGCCAACCGCGCCATTTACGAAAGCGAAACAAACCCATGCCGCAAAAGCAGACGCCGCTACGTCCCTACTTCGAGAAGATGCCCGATATCGGCAAGGCGCTGAGCGAGGGCGAGATCCGGCGCTCGCAGCAAAACGTCGAACTGATCCGGGAGCAGGAACAGATCCTGGCCGAAGAGATCGAGCGCGTACGCAAGGCCGGCATCCCGGCCGAGCGGATCCACGACCGTGGCGGCCTGACCGTCTACGACCGCCTCGACTACCTGGTCGACGAAGGCACCTGGTGCCCCCTGCACTCGCTCTACAATCCCACCGACAACGAGGAAGGCTGCACCGGCGTGGTCAACGGCTTGGGCCGCATCGAGGGTAGGTGGGCCGTCATCATCGGCTTCGACAACAAGGTCATGGCCGGCGCCTGGATCGCCGGCCAGGCCGAGAACATCCTCATGGTCACCGACCTGGCCAAGCGCCTCAACGTACCGCTGGTCTGGCTGACCAATTGTTCGGGCGTCAAGCTGATGGAGCAGGAAGCGGTGTACGCCGGCCGGCGTTCCAGCGGCGCGCCCTTCTACCGCCACGCCGAGCTCAACCGCCTGGGCATCCCCATCCTCAATGCCATTTACGGCACCAACCCGGCCGGCGGCGGCTACCAGGGCATCAGCCCGACCATTCTGCTGGCCCACGAGGGGGCCAACATCGCGGTCGGCGGCGCCGGCATCGTCGGCGGCATGAACCCGCGCGGCGAGGTCGACGTGGAAAGCGCGCTGGCCCTGGTCGAGGCTTCGCGCGGCGTGCGCGCCAAACCGCCGGGCCGGGTCGAGACCCACTTCGACCAGACCGCCTATTTCCGCGAGGTACACGAGAGCGAGCAGGGCGTGCTGGACGGCATCAAGGACTACATGCGCATGCAGCCGGCCTATGACCCGGCCATGTTCCGTGTCGCCGAGCCGGCCGAGCCCAGATACCCGGCCGAGGACCTCAACCTGATCCTGCCGGCGGCCCAGAAACGGCCCTACGACGCCGAACAGATCCTGGCCCGGCTGATCGACGCCAGCGAGTTCATGGAATACCGGCCCGACTACGGCCCCGAGGTGTTCACCGGCATCGCCAAGATCGACGGCCTGCCCGTCGCCTTCATCGGCAACCGCCAGGGCGTCTTTCCCGGCTATCCCGACTATGCGAACGACGCCTATCCCGGGGTCGGCGGCAAGCACTACCGCCAGGGCCTGATCAAGCAGG
>JASLMH010000225.1 GCA_030746635.1 Alphaproteobacteria bacterium
ATCAGGTCCAGGGGATCGATGGTGTTGCCCTTGGATTTCGACATCTTCTGCCCCTTGGCGTCGCGCACCAGGGCGTGGATGTAGACGGTATCGAAGGGCACCTCGCCCATGAAATGCAGGCCCAGCATCATCATCCGGGCGACCCAGAAGAAGATGATGTCGAAGCCGGTGACCAGCAGCGAGGTCGGGTAGTAGCGCTCCAGCTCGGGCGTCTGTTCCGGCCAGCCGAGCGTGCTGAACGGCCACAGGCCGGAGGAGAACCAGGTATCGAGGACGTCGGGATCGCGTTCGAGATCGACCGCGCGGCCGTAATGCTCGGCCGCCGCCGCCTGCGCCTCGGCCTCGTCCATGGCGACGAAGATCTCGCCGTCCGGGCCGTACCAGGCCGGGATCTGATGGCCCCACCAGAGCTGCCGGGAGATGCACCAGGGCTGGATGTTCTCCATCCAGTCGTAATAGGTCTTCTCCCACATCGTCGGCACCAGCTTGGTGCGGCCCGAACGCACCGCCTCGATCGCCGGTTTGGCCAGGGTGGCGGCATCCACGTACCACTGTTCGGTCAGCCAGGGCTCGATCGGCACGTTGCCGCGATCGCCGTAGGGCACCATGTGCAGATGCTCGTCGATGCGCTCGATCAGGTCCTCGGCCTGCAGATCGGCGACGATCAGCTCGCGCGCCTCGAACCGGTCCATGCCGCGGTATTTCTCCGGCGCGTTGTCGTTGATGCGGGCTTCCCGATCGAGGACGTTGACCATCTCCAGGTCGTGGCGCCGGCCGACCTCGAAATCGTTGAAGTCATGGGCCGGGGTGATCTTCACGGCGCCGGAGCCCTGTTCCGGGTCGGCATGTTCATCGGCCACGATGATCAGGCGGCGGCCGACCAGCGGCAGGACGGCATGCTTGCCGACCAGGTCGCGGTAACGGTCGTCGTCGGGATGCACGGCGACAGCGGTGTCGCCCAGCATGGTCTCGGGCCGGGTGGTGGCGACGGTGATGAAGCGCCTTTCCTCGCCCTCGATCGGGTATTTGATGTGCCAGAGATGGCCACTGATCTCCATCTGCTGCACTTCCAGATCGGAAATCGCCGTCTTCAGGCGCGGGTCCCAGTTGACCAGGCGCTTGTCCTTGTAGATCAGGTCCTGGCGGTAGAGGTCGACGAACACCTTCAGCACCGCCGCCGACAGGCCCTCGTCCATGGTGAAGCGCTCGCGCGACCAATCGCAGGAGGCGCCCAGTCGGCGCAACTGGCCGGTGATGGTGCCGCCCGAATGCTCCTTCCAGTCCCAGACCCGCTCGACGAACTTCTCGCGGCCGAGTTCCTGGCGGCTCAGGCCCTCGTCCTCCAGCATCCGTTCGACCACCATCTGGGTGGCGATACCGGCGTGATCGGTGCCCGGCTGCCAGAGCACGTCGCGGCCCCGCATGCGCTCGAGGCGGATCATGATGTCCTGCAGGGTGTTGTTGATGGCATGCCCCATATGCAGACTGCCGGTCACGTTGGGCGGCGGGATGACGATGGTATAGGGCTTCTGGTTGGGGTTGCGGCCACAGGCAAAGGCGCCGGCCTCCTCCCATTGGCGGTACAGCCGTTCCTCGACCTCGGTCGGACTATAGGTCTTGTCCAGCATGGCCGAACCCCTCCAACAACATCGATGCCGGAACGGCCGGGCAGCGCGCGAATCGCGCGCCGCGGCTCGCCGGCATTGCCAGCTTACTTAATCGGGGAAATCATCCTGGCCCGGGCCAGTTAGTTGTCTTCCGCCCGTCCCACCAGCTTGACGATTTCCTTTTCGACCAGGCGTTCTACCAGGGTCGGCAGATTTTCGTCCAGCCAATGCTTCAACATCGGCCGCAGAAGTTCCTTCACCAGGTCTTCCAGGGTCTGATTGGCGTTGCCCAGCGGCATGCCGCGGGCGGCGGATACCGCGCCGGTCAGGCCGGACAGGGTATCGGTGGTAACAACGGCGGTCTGATCGGACAGCAGGGCGTGCATGTCCTGGGCCGGGGTGGGCGCCGGCGCGGCCACCGGGTCCGGTGCCACCGCCGCGACGGGTTCGAAATCGTCGACGGGGACCGGTTCGGCCTCGTCATCCGCCGGCTCTTCCATGGAGGGGTCGAGTTCCGGCTCCAGATCGGGCACGTCGTCGATATCCTCGACCACCTCGGTCAGTTCCAGGATATCGTCGTCCTCGACCGCCACTTCGGGCTCGGGCTCGGGCTCGGGCTCGGGCTCGGGTTCCGGTTCGGGTTCCGGTTCGGGTTCCGGCTCGGCTTCCGCCTCGGGTTCGGCCGCGGCCTCCTCTTCGGCCGCCTCGCCTTCGCCGCCCTCTTCCTCGTCGTCGGAAATGATCCGGCGGATCGACGCCAGGATCTCCTCCATCGTCGGTTCTTGCTGGTCGTCGTCGTTTTCCGTCGCGTCGGACATCGTTGTAAACCTTAAATGGGACCGGAACCGCCGTCACGCCAATTTATGACATAGTATTGGCTGGCCCGTTGTTACGACGATTGTAGTGAAAAAACCATTAATCCTTGGGCGTTTTCCAGCCCCACCACTTGTTACGTATTTGCCGATAGTGTTTTTCCGGATCGTAGATTTCCACCGGCAAGCCGATTTGTTGCGCCGTCAGACGGCCGACCGCGGCCAATAGCTGATAGCCGGCGACGTATTCGTTGCGTTCGGAAATCACCAGGGCGACGCGAGCGTCGAGCAGTTCCTGTTCGGCGTCCAACACGTCCAGGGTGGTGCGGGAGCCCACCTCGGCCTCCTGGCGCACCCCTTCCAGGGCGATTTCGTTGGCGCGGATTTCCTCGCTGCGGGCGGCGATCTGCGAGCGGGTGGATTCGACCTGCTCCCAGGCCTTGCTGGCGCTTTCGATGACGTCGCGGCGGGTCGATTCGACCTCGATACGGCGCTGGTTCCGGGTTTCCTTGGCGGCCCGGATGGCGGCGTGCACGGCGCCCGCCTGGTATAGCGGCACCGTCACCTCGGCGTTGATGGAATCGGCCCGGGAGGAGTTGTTCTCGAACGTCGTCTCGTCGCTGCGCAGGACGCGGCCGACCAGGTCGACGCTGGGCAGCAGGCGGCCGGTGGCGTCATCCACCGCGTGCGCGGCCGCCGCCTCGACATGCAGGGCGGCCAGGATCTCCGGGTTCTCGGCCTCGGCGATACCGATCACCTCGGCCTCGTTGGCCGGCAGCGCGGGCAGCGGCGGCGCCGGCTGCAGGGCGCCCGGCGGCGCGCCGAACACCTCGCGGTAGGTGGCGCGCGACGTGGCCAAATCGCCTTGCGCGGCGGCCCGCGTGGCGATGGCGCCGGCCAGCCGCGCCTCGGCTTGGGCGACGTCGGTGCGCGTCACCTCGCCGACCTCGAAGCGATCCTTGGTCGCCTCCAGTTGCCGGCGCAGGACGGATTCGTTGCCGGCCGTCAACTGCACCCGGGCCTGGTCGCGCAAGACGTCCAGGAACGCCGTCACCCCGCCCAGCAGGATTTGCTGTTCGGTGGTAGCCAACTGCGCCCTGGCCGCCGCCACGTCGCTTTCCGCCGACCGGGTGGCGGCCTCGGTACGGCCGCCGGAATAGAGCGGCTGCGAGAGGTTCAGGGAATAGCTGCGCGGCGTCAGGCTTTGATTGCTGGTGGTGGTGCTGCGCGAACGCTGCAGGCCGGCGGAACCGGCCAAGGATACCGTCGGCCGCCAACCCGACAGCGCCTGCGGCACGCCTTCATCGACGCTGCGCAGGGCAGCCCGGCGGGCCTGCAGTTCGGGATTGCTGACATAGGCCTGGACCAGGGCGTCGAACAGGGTTTCCGCACCCGCCGGCGCCGCCGCCAACAACAACGCGACGCTGGCAGCGCCGGTAAGATACTTGATGCTCATCGAGGTTTCCGACCCGTTGCTTTCCGGCTTCTCCGGTTTGTTGTCTTCGTTAATATAGTCAGCGGCCGACGCCGCACAATCGTTGCCGCCGTCTTTGGCCGCTTCAGAACACGAACGCTTCCGCCGCCTCGAAGCCCGGCAGCATCGGCAATTGGGCGTCGAACAGTTCGCGCCGCGAGACCGTCTCGCCGGTTTTCAGGTAGAGCACGGCGCAGCCGGTGACGCCCTGGCGTTCAACCACCAGCAACCGGCCGCCATCGGCCAACTGCGCCGGCAGGGCCGCCGGCAGGCTGGCCACGGCGCCGTTGATGATGATGACGTCAAAGGGACCCTGGTCGGGATAGCCGGCGGACAGCTCGCCGGCCACCACGGCGGCGTTGTCGATGGCCAGATGCGCCAGGCGCTGCTCCGCCGCCGCCACCGCCCCTTCGTCCGCCTCCAGCGCCACCACGGCGCCGGCCAGCCGGGCCAGCACCGCCGTCGAATAGCCGCTGCCGCAGGCGACGTCGAGGACCACGTCCTGGCCGGCGATCTCCGCCGCCTGCACCAGCCGGGCGAAGATCATCGGTTCCATCAGGTAGCGGCCGTCGCCGAGGGGGATGTTCTCGTCGATATAGGCCACCCCTTCCAGCCCCTTGGGCACGAAGTTCTCGCGCGGCACCGCCAGCAGCGCTTCGGTGATGCGATCGTCGGTCAGCTTGTTGGTCAGGATCTGGCAATTGACCATGTTCTGGCGGGCGCGGGCGGTATCCTGCATCTCTATCCCTGTGAAATACGCGCGGGAGGGTGGACCGGCAATTCCCGTTCGCGTGTTATAGGCGCGGCGGGCCGACAAGACAATGTCGCCATTCGCCGATGGATGCATCCGTGCCAATCCGGCGCCGGCCCACGATGCCGCGTTGACCGGTGGTTGAAGGGGCAGTATGAAACCTACCGCCCGTGGCCGGTATCGGCCGCCGGGGCGATGGCGCGGTGGCGGAGTGGCTACGCAGAGGACTGCAAATCCTTGTACACCGGTTCGATTCCGGTCCGCGCCTCCAACCTTCCCGATAAAGCGGATTTCAATCGGCGGCCCGGTCGGGGCCGGGTCGGCCGCGGCCGTGACGCCGCCGCCACCACCAGACCTCCAGCCGGCGGCGCCAGCGGCGCACGCGGGGCAGATCGTAGGACAAGACCAACAGGCCCAGCGGCAGCATCCAGAAGCCGACCACGGGCAGGAAGCCCAGCAGGCCGCCCAGGATCAGCGCCAGGCCGACCGCCATGCGGGCCCAGCGCGGGTAGCTGTTGACCCGCCGTTGCACCCGCTTGAAATAGTCGTCCGACATGGCCCGCCCGCGATGACACTTCCGATGGCCGCCCCTGCCCCCCTCTACCACGTTTCCGGGGCGCCGGCACCGTGAGCACGCTGGTCTTCACCCTGGTGCTGGCCGCCGCCTGCATGCACGCCGGCTGGAACGCCATCGTCAAGGTGGTCGACGACCGCCTGGTCTCGCTGACCCTGATCAACCTGGTGCATTCGGGGATGGCGCTGTTGGCGCTACCCTTCGTCGCCTTCCCGGCAGCGGCCGCCTGGCCGTTCCTGATCGCCTCGGTGGTGATCCATTTCGGCTATTACGTCGGCCTGATCATGCAGTACCGGTTCGGCGATCTCAGCCACGTCTACCCCCTGGCCCGCGGCACCGCACCCTTGCTGGTGGCGGCGGTGGCCTGGCTGTGGGCCGGCGAGGTGCTGGACCCATTGTCGGTGCTGGCGGTACTGCTGGTCACCGGGGGCATCCTCTCGCTGGCGCTGTCGGGCCGGGCCCATGCGGGCAGCCGCCACGCCGTCGCCTGGGCCCTGTTCACCGCCATGATGATCGCCGGCTATTCCCTGGCCGACGGCTTCGGCGGCCGGGCCTCGGGCGACGTGCTGGGCTATATCGCCTGGCTGTTCCTGCTCGACGGCCTGACCCTGTTGCCGCTGCTGCCCTTCCTCCGGCCGCCGGCGAAACTGATCCCGGCGCTGGCCAGGCACTGGCGGGGCGGCCTGGCCGGCGGCGTGCTGTCGACGGTGGCCTACGGCCTGGTGATCTGGGCCATGAGCCAGACACCCCTGGCCCTGGTCACCAGCCTGCGCGAGACCTCCGTGATCATCGCCGCCGGCATCGGTACTTTGGTGTTGGGGGAGCCATTCGGCCGCCGCCGCATCCTGGCCGCCTGCCTGGTGGTGCTGGGCATCGCGCTCCTGGAAGTGGCCAACGGCATCGGTTGACGCGCCAACCCGCCGGGAGCAGAATCGGCGCTGGCACGGCGAAAGGGTATCTGTTATAAGCCGCGCCGCACCGACTGATCCCCGGTAGCTCAGTTGGTAGAGCAAGCGGCTGTTAACCGCTGGGTCGATGGTTCGAGTCCGTCCCGGGGAGCCAAATCTCAGAAAGGCCGTTGGAGACCTCTCCCGCGGCCTTTCTCTTTGCCTCGATCGCTGTCGTTTCTGCAATGAGATCAAATGGTTGGCGCAATGTCGCGGTCAAATCCCCGTCGCGCCAGGAGCAGTTCGAAACCAGGAAATTGAGAAGCCGCCGTTTTTCGCGCGAATCCTGCTTTTCGAAAAGCCGCCGGGCGTTCCGGGCCAGTTCGAATAGCCGCACGCCGTCTTCCAGATAGGACTGGTCGGCGCTCTGATGCCGCTCAATGTCCCGCAGGCAGCGGTCCTGCAATGCCCTCGTTGTCGGACGCATCATCCCAACTGAACGTCGGTGGGTTGTTGTCGTTCCAACTCGACCCGCCGGAGATCGCCAGATCGGTGACTTGGCCCGGCGGCGTCGTGTCAACTACTTCGTAGTTGATCGTAAGTTTCCAATAGTCGATTCGCCCTTTATCCCAATCAGGCGTCCCATTGGCCGTGTCATTGTAGACATCGCGAACATTAAAATACCAGTATCCATTCACAGATACATTATTACTTGGATAGATTATCTTATATGAATCAGATGTTTCAGAATATCCATCAAGTAAATCATTTCCAGTCTCTGGCATAGTATAGGTATTACTTGAATATCCGTCTGAGTAATTCTCCACATACCAGTCAATGTCTGAAATATAATTGCTATCAACATCCCATTCCACTTTTACATAATTGATAACTGCA
>JASLMH010000226.1 GCA_030746635.1 Alphaproteobacteria bacterium
GCCACCATGCGCACGCCGAACGGTATGACCGGCGGGCAATAGCCCTCCACCTGTTCGTTCTGGAACAGGAAATGCCGGGTCGGCGTCCAGTCGGTGCCGCCATATTCCTTGGGCCAGTGGGGCGCGAACCAACCCTTGTCGTTCAGCCTCTGCTGCCAGAAGACGATATCGTCCTTGCCCAGATGCAGGCCGCGCCGGACCTTCTCGCGCAGATGCTCGGGCAGGCTTTGGGCGATGTAGTCGCGAACTTCGCCTTGAAAGGCCAGATCATCATCGCTGAACCGCATGTCCATCGAGCGGCCTCCTAAATCGAAAAATGGAAGTGGTTGTCGGTGTGCCCCATGCTCAGGGCGATCTCCTCGCCGGCCGTGACCGCCCGGCCCCGGTCCATGAACTGCACCACCTGGGCCCAGTGGGAGAGGTTGCCATGCGGACCGGTGGAGACGCTGATGGTGTCGTCCAGATGCAGATCGAACCAGAACACCACCGCGTGGGCCTCGCCGGTGGCGGTGATCGGGATCGTCGCCTGCTGCCAGCGTGCCGTCGTGGGCGGCTCGGCGAAGTCGAACTCGGCGATCTGAAAGGGCGCGCTCAACGCCGTATGCTCTTCGTTGGCCAGGGTGATGGGACGATAGGCGGCCGGATTGCGGAAGCGGTCGAAGGCGGCGAGGTCGAAACCACAGATCTCGGCCACCGGATTGACCGCCCGCAGCCTGGGCAATGCCATCAACTGGCCATGCACGGTGGCGCCGGTGGGCACCATGCGTCCGCCCGGCGCCAGCAACTGGCGGGCGGCATGGCGCAAGGTGGGCAGCACCCCCTCCCCCAGCAGGCCGGCGTCGAGGACTTCCGAAACCACCAGGTCGGCGGCGGGCAGGTCGACGCCCACCCGCAAATCCTGTGACAGGCGGTTCAGCACCTGGATCCGGTCCGCCAGGCCGTTGTCGGCAACGATCCGCCGGGCCACGTCGGCCAGGGTCGCATCCATTTCCACCGCCGTCACCCGCTCGGCCCCGGCCCGCGCCGCCATCATCGCCAACAGGCCGGAACCGGAGCCGATATCGAGCACATGCATGCCGGGGCGGACGTGCTTGTCCATGGTCCGCTGGTAGGCGTCGTTGCGCGCCGCGTCCGCCAGCATCGGCAGGTGCCAGGCCGGTATCAGACGGCTCCAAGCCTCCCGCATGTTGTTGCGGTACTCGTCGTTGTCCGGTGCCAGTTCGGCGGCCCTGGCGTGGGCCGCCGCCCCCTCGGCGTTGCGGCCCATGGCGGCCAGGCAGGCCCCGCGGCCGTTGTGGGCGCCCGGATGATCGGGGTGGCGGGCGAGCAGATCGTCGAACAGGCTCAGCGCCCGCTCCGGCTGATCCGTCTCCATGGTCAGGATGGCCCGGTTCAGGGCCGCCGTCGGCTGCTCCGGCGCCAGCTTCTCAGCCCGGGCGAAGGCCTTGGCGGCTTCATCGAAGCGGCCCAGGCCACGCTCGGCATTGCCCAGGTTCAGCCAGACATCGGCATCGTCGGGGCTCAATTCGGTCGTCCGGCGGAAGGCCGCCACGGCGGCCTCGTAGTCGCCCATGGAGGACAGCACCAGGCCGAGGTTATGCCGGGCCTCGGCATAGTCCGGCGCCAGCTCCACCACGTGCCACAACAATTCCAGGGCGCCTTCGCCGTCGCCCTGCTGGAACAGCACCACGCCCAGAAGCTGCAAGGCCCGGGGGTCGTCGGGATGCTCTCCCAACAGCTCCTGGAGATGCTTCGCCGCCAGATCGGGCCGGCCGGACTGCAGATGGCCGGCGGCCAGGCGCAGGACGGCATCCGGATCTCCGGCCGGCGGCGCCGCCGCCGGCTGGCCGGTGGCATGACGCATCAGGGCGCCGGCCACGCCGCCGCCCGGCATTGGGGCGGGGGTGGGTGACGCCGGAGCCGGCTTGCCGGCGGGCCGGCTGGCCCGTTTCGCGGCTCGCCGGCGCTCCTTTCGGTTCATCAGAGGCCCAACACCATCTTGGCGACGATATTGCGCTGGATCTCGTTGCTGCCGCCGTAGATCGTCGCCGCCCGGCTGAACAGGTATTGCGGCGTCTGCGGGGCGGCGTATTCCGGACCGATCGGCGGCTCGTTCCAGCGGTCGGTCAACTGCTCCAGTTCGAACGGCACGGCGTAATAGCCCAGCGCCTCCATGGTCAGTTCCGTCAGTTGCTGGCGGATCTCGGTGCCGCGGATCTTCAACAGCGAGGTCTCGGGGCCGAGCGGCCGGCCGGCCGCCTCCTCTGCCAGGTAGCGCAGGTTGAGGTATTCCAGGCTGGTCAGGGCGATCTCGGCATCCGCCACCTTGCGGGTGAAGTCGGCGTCGTCGGACAGGGCGCCGCCCTGGCTGCGCTCCTCGCCGGCGATCGATTTCAGCCGCCGCAGCCGCTGTTTCGACAGGCCGACCTCGGCGATCG
Organism: Alphaproteobacteria bacterium; assembly: GCA_030746635.1. Lineage (GTDB taxonomy): Bacteria > Pseudomonadota > Alphaproteobacteria > JASLMH01. Next base: position 2,439 of record JASLMH010000226.1, read on the forward strand.
AGTTGCGTTCGTGGCCCAACAGGAACTTGGCGTAGGTCCAGCCCTTGTTCTCCTCGCCGATGCGGTTCTCCACCGGCACCCGCACGTCGGTGTAGTAGGTCATGTTCAGATGATGGGCGCCGTCGATCGACCAGATCGGCGTCGGCTCGATACCCGGCGTGGTCATGTCGATCAACAGGAAGCTGATGCCCTCCTGCTGCTTGCCCTCGGACGAGGTGCGCACCAGGCAGAAGGTCCAGTCCGCCAGGTGGGCCGAAGAGTTCCAGGTCTTGGTGCCGTTGACCACGTAGTGGTCGCCGTCGCGCACCGCCTTGGTCTGCAACGAGGCCAGGTCCGAGCCCGAGCCTGGCTCGGAATAGCCCTGGCACCACCATTCCTCGCCGGTGAGGATTTTCGGCAGGAAGCGTTCTTTTTGCGCATCGGTGCCGAAGGTGTAGATCACCGGGCCGACCATCAACACGCCGAAGGGAATGATCTCCGGCGTATCGCCTTCGGACAACACTTCCTCGAAGATATAGCGCTTGGTGGCGTCCCAGCCGGTGCCGCCATACTCCACCGGCCAGCTTGGTGCTGCCCAGCCGCGGTCGTACAGGATCCGCTGCCAGCGCTGGATGTCGTCCTTGCCGACGGCCTGGCCCCGGCGCACCTTTTCGGAGACGTCGGCGGGCAGGTTTTCCGCCACAAAGGCGCGGACTTCCTCGCGGAAGGCGAGGTCTTCTTCACTGAATGCCAGATCCATGGCCAATCACTCTGTGCTCTATCCTCGGGTACCGGCGGCGATGCTAATGCATTTTCCCGCCAACTGGTATTGTCCTGGTGCGATGCGACAATTGGCGGCGGGTGGTGCGACATGATCACGGTTTTCGGCTCCATCGGCATGGACGTGGTGCAATCGGTGGCACGGCTGCCGCGCCCGGGCGAGACCGTCCTGACCCCCGACTATGCCCTGCTGCCCGGCGGCAAGGGCGCCAACCAAGCCCTGGCGGCGGCCCGCGCCGGCGCCCCGGTCCGGATGATCGCCACCGTCGGCGACGACGACTTCGGCCGCCTGGCCGTAGCCAACCTAGCTGACGCCGGCGTCGACTTAGACTGGATGGCCGTGGGCACCCGGCCGACCGCCTGCGCCACCGTCTGCGTCGCCGAGGACGGCGAGAACCAGATCGTCGTGGCCAGCGGGGCCAACCTGGAAACCCATGCCGGGCAATTGGCTGCCATCGAACTTTCGGCCGATGACCTGGTGTTGCTGCAACTGGAAATCACCCTCGACGAATTGCCGGCGGCGGTGAGACAAATCAAGGCGGCCGGTGCCCGCTCGGTGCTCAACGCAGCGCCGTTCAAGCCGCTGCCCAGTGAAGTCCTCGAACAGTTGGACGTGTTGATCGTCAACGAAATCGAGGCCCGCATGCTGGCCGACGATTTGGGCCTGGCGGCAACCGATCCCATCGCCGCCGGGGCCGCCCTGGCCGGCCGCCTGCCCGGCCTGATTGTCCTGACCCTGGGGGCGGACGGGACGGTCGCCTTTGCCGGCGATGGCACCATCCGGGCCACGGTCCTGCCGATCCGGGCGGTCGACACGGTGGGCGCCGGCGATGCCTTCCTCGGCGCCTTCGCCGCCGCCCTGCACGACGGCGCCGGGTTGGCCGACTGCCTGCGCCGGGGCAACACCGCCGGCGGCCTGACCTGCCTGACCCCCGGGGCCCAGGACGGCATCCCCGAGGCCGGCCGGATCGCCGCCCGGCAGGGCGAGATCGAGGTCAGCGAACTGGTCTAATCCGCCAGCACAGTGCGCACCTTCACCGGGCCGTGCAGGGTGCGGTGCACCGGGCACTTGTCGGCGATCTCCAACAGCTTGGCCCGCTGGTCCTCGGCCAGCTCGCCACTGATGGTCAGGTCCCGTTCGATCAGGTCGAGGCGGCCCTCGGTGGTTTCGCAATCGGCGCAGTCCTTGGCGTGGATCTTGCCGTGGCGCAGGGAAACGGACACCGCTTCTAGCGGCCAACCCTTGCGGTCGGCGTACATCCGGAGGGTCATCGAGGTACAGGCGCCCAGCCCGGCCAGCAGCAGATCGTACGGCGCCGGCCCGGCATCGTCGCCGCCGATCGACGGCGGCTCGTCGGCGCGCAGGACATGGCGCCCGCCGATCGAGACATACTGGCCGAACCTGCCTTCGCCGGATTCGGCGACCACCACCTCGCCCTCCCCGGACATCTCGCGGTTCTCGGCCAGGGCGTCCTCGGCGATATGCCGCCTGGCCCAGGCGCCGATGATATTGGCGACGTAGACCGCATCGTCCCGGCCGCTGAGCAGGTGATCCGCCCGGTCCAGGGAGATGAAGGATTTCGGGTGCCTGGCCGCCTGGAAGATCCGTCCAGCGTTTTCGATCCCGACAGTGGCATCAAGGGGGCCGTGGAACACCAACAGGGCCTTGCGCAGCTTGCCGATCGCCTCGTCCAGGGACTGTCCGGCGATGTCGTCGAGGAACTGCTTGGTGATGGTGAACGGCCGCCCGGCCAGGCTGACCTCGGCCAGGCCCTCGCTTTCGATGCGCCCCAGGTCGGCATGGAAATTCTCCCGCACGTGGGCCGGATCGGCCGGCGCGCCGACGGTGCAGACGGCCCGGGCATCGGGGATCCGTTCGGCGGCGGCCAGCACGGCGGCGCCGCCCAGGCTATGGCCGATCAGGATCGCCGGCGCCTCGTGCGCCGCGGCCAGCCAGTCGGCGGCCGCCACCAGATCGCCGACGTTGGAGCTGAAATTGGTGTTGGCGAACTCGCCGTCGCTGTGGCCGAGGCCGGTGAAGTCGAACCGCAACACGGCGATGCCGTTCTCGACCAACCCGGCGGCGATGCGCTTGGCGGCGAAGATGTCCTTGGAACAGGTGAAGCAATGGGCGAACAGGGCATAGGCGATCGGCGGCCGGGGCGGCCGATCCAGCCGCGCCGCCAGCATCTCGCCCATGGCGCCCTCGAAGGTGACTTTCTCGCTCTGAGCCCAGGCCATTTCCGTCTCCCCGTCCTGCCCCCGATTGCGCCCGTTGGATGACATCTAGCGTCAAGGGACAAATTGGAAAGGATCGTCCGTTGGCAACGGCGCAACACACGAACGTGACGATCGAACGCCCCTCAGCGCAACGCGGCTGCGATGTTGCCGCCATCGACGGTGATCACCGCGCCGGTGGTCTTTTCCGCCCGGGCCAGGTCGACGAAGGCCTGGGCGACGTCCGCCGCCGTGACCTCGCGGCCGAGTAGGTTGCCGGCCATGTAGTCGGCCTCCGTTACGCCCCTGGCCTTGGAGCGGTCGCGCACCATCTTCTCGGTCAACAGGCCGCTGCGAATGCGGTCGGCGTTGACCGCGTTGGCGCGAATGCCGTCGGCGCCGTGATCGACCGCGTATTGCCGCATCAGGAACAGGGTCGCCGCCTTGGGCAGGCCATAGGGGCCGAAATCGGGCCCGGGATTGACCGCCTGCTTGGAGGCGTTGAACAGCAACACACCGCCGGTGCCCTGCTGCCGCATGATCGCCACGGCCCGCTGCGCCACCGCCTGGTGGGCGAAGAAGTTCAATTCGAAACTGCGGCGCAACAGGGCGTCGTCGACCTCGCCGATACGGCCCTGCCAGGCGGCGCCGGCGTTGGAGACGACGACGTCGACGCCGCCATACCCCTCGGCGATGGCGGCGAAGGCGCGGTCCACGTCGGCCGGGTCGGTGACGTCGCAGGCCAGGCCGGTGCCGCCGAATTCGCCGGCCACGGCCGCCGCCGCCTCGCCGTCCAGGTCCAGCACCGCCACCTCTGCCCCCTGGGCCGCGAAGGCCGCCGCCGTGGCCGCGCCGATGGCGCCGCCGCCGCCGGTCACCGCCACCACCTGACCGGCCAGCTCCGGCTCCACCGCCCGACCCAGCTTGGCCTGTTCCAGGGACCAGTATTCGATCTCGAACGTCTGGCCTTCATCGATGCTTTCGAACCGCCCGACGGCCTCGGCATCGGAGATCACGCCAATGGCGTTTTCGGCGATATCGGCGGCGACGGCGGCATCGGCGGCCGAACGGCCGGCGGCGAACAGGCCCAGGCCCGGCACCAACAGCACCTTGGGCTGCGGCTCCAGCATGGTCCGGGGCTGCCTCGCCTTGGCATTGTGGCGCTCGAAATAGGCCCGGTAGCCGGCCGTATAGTCGGCCACGGCCTGCCCGGCCGCCGCGCCGAAAGCCGCCAGATCATCGCCATCGGCGGCCGGCAGCAGCACCGGCCGACCCTTGGTGCGGATGGCATGGTCCGGGGTGACCACGCCGGCCTGGCCATAGCGTGGCAACTCGGCGCCGTTGACGAAATTCAGCACCGCCTCGCCGCTGCGATGGTCGAGCACGACCCGGCGCCAGCCGCCTGGCGCCCCGTCGTCGGCGACGGCCAGGGCACGGCGCAGGATGGGGCCGACCTTGGCCGCCGTCGGCCGCCGCGCCGGCAGGCCGATGCCC
>JASLMH010000227.1 GCA_030746635.1 Alphaproteobacteria bacterium
GAATCGTACGATATGGGTGGCCGGGTGGGGGAGCGGGCCGGCCAGGCATTTCCGATATAATCGGAAGCTGGGGACTCAGCCGGCGCCGGGGCGCGAGCGGCCGATCGACAGCGATAGCAGCGCCACCGGGACCACCCCGGCGGCGACGATCGACAGGGCCCACAGGCCGGTCTCCTCGAACTGTTCGTCGGCGGCGAATTCGAACACCCGGGTGGCCAGGGTGGAGAAATTGAACGGCCGCAGGATCAGTGTCGCCGGCAACTCCTTCATCACCTCCACGAGCACCAGCAGGGCCGCCGTCAGGGCGCCGCCGCGGATCAGTGGCAGATGCACCCGAAACAGGATCGACCAGCGGCCATGGCCCAGGGTGCGGGCGGCGCCGTCCATGTTCGGCGTCACCCGCATCAGGCTGGCCTCGACGCTGCCCAGGGCCAGGGCCATGAAGCGCACCAGGTAGGCGAAGGTCAGGGCGACCACGGTGCCGCTCAACAGCATGCCGATGGTGAAGCCGAAATGCGCCCGCAACCACTCGATCAGCATATTGTCGAACCAGGCAAAGGGGAGGAGCACGCCGACCGCGATCACCGGCCCCGGCAGGGCATAGCCCGAGGCGGCCAGGCGGGCGGCGGCCACCAGCACCCGGCCATGCGACAGCCGCATGGCGTAGGATAGATACATCGCCACCGCCACCGCCAGCGCGGCGGTGGCCAGACCCAGGCCCAGGGTGTTGGCCAGGTCGCTCAGGTAATCCCCCAGGCGGAGATCGCCGAAGGTCCTGACGGCCCAGGCCAGCAGCACGGCCGCCGGCAGCAGGAAGCCTAGGGCCAGCGGAGCCAGGCAGGCCGCCACCGCCGCCGCCGCCCGGCCCCCGCGTAACGGCTGCCGGGGCAGCGCCCGGTAGTGGCGGCCGGCGTTATGGAAGCGGCGGCCCCGGCGCGAGGACCATTCGATCCAGATCAGGGCGAGCACGAACAACAACAACAGGCCGGCCAGTTGCGCCGCCGCCCGGACGTTGTTGAAGCCCAGCCAGACGTCATAGATGCCGGTGGTGAAGGTCTCGACGGCAAAGATCTGCACCGTCCCGAAATCGGCCAGCACCTCCATCAGGGCCAGGGCGACGCCGATCACGATGGCCGGCCGGGCCAGCGGCAGGGTGACGGTCCGGAAGGCCTGCCAGGGCCCCTGGCCGAGGGTGCGGGCCACTTCCAGCGCCGACACCGAGGTATCCAGGAAGGCGGTGCGGGCCAGCAGATAGACGTAGGGATAGAGCACCAGGATCAGCATCGCCGCGGCGCCGCCCAGGCTGCGGATTTCCGGGAACCAGTAGGCCCCCGGTCCCTGCCAACCGAACAGTGCCCGCAGGCCGCCCTGCAACGGGCCCGCGTAGTCCAGCAGTTCGACATAGACGATCGCCACCACGTAGGCCGGGAAGGCCAGGGGCAGCAGCAGGGCCCATTCGAACAGCCGCCGGCCGGGGAACTGGCACATGGTGGTCAGCCAGGCGGTGGTAGTGCCGGTCAGGGCAACGCCAACGCCGACCAGCAGCATCAGGGCCAGGGTGTTGCCGATATAGCCCGGCAGTACCGTCGACCAGAGCTGTTGCCAGATACCGCCCGTGGGGGCGGCGGCGATGGCCAGCACCGCCAGCACCGGCAGGCAGACCAGCGCCGCCAGGGCGCCGGCGCCCAGCGACCAGCCGCTGAGCCGTTCGCCCCGCCGCCGCGGCGGCCGTGTCGGAAAGGTGTCGCCGGCGACGCTCACCTGGGCGTCCTAGGGCAGGCCGACCCGCTGGAAGACCGCCACCGCCTGCGGCGACAGATCGGCGATGGTCTGCAGCGGCAAGGGATCGGATTTGAAGTCGCCCCACGAGGCCACTTCGGCGTCGGCCGCCATACCCGGCTTCACCGGATATTCGTAGTTGACCTTGGCGTACATGCGCTGGGCCAGATCGCCGGCCAGGAATTCCATCAGTTTCTGCGCCGCCGCCGGGCGCTTCGCCGCCTTGGTCATGGCCACGCCGGAGACGTTGACGTGGGTGCCGCGATCGCCCTGGTTCGGGAAGACCAGGTTGACGGCTGCGGCCCATTGCCGCTGCTCGGGTTTCTTCCGGTTGAACTTCATCTTGCCGTAGTAGTAGCTGTTGCCCAGGCCGACGTCGCACAGGCCCTCCTTGATCGCCTTGACCTGGCCGCGGTCGTTGCCCTGGGGCTTGCGGGCCATGTTCGCCTTCAGGCCGCGGGCCCAGGCCTCCGCCCCGGACTCGCCATGGGCGGCGATCATCGAGGCCATCAGGGCCCGGTTGTAAACGTGCTTGGAGGAGCGCATGCAGACCCGGCCGCGCCATTTCTCGTCGGCCAGATCCTCGTAGCGGCCGATCGCGCCGGGTTTTACCCGGTCCTTGGAGACGTACAGGATGCGGGCGCGGGTGGTCAGGCCGAACCACAGGCCTTCGGGATGGCGGTATTGCGGCGGTACGTTGGCCTCCAGCAGCGGCGAGGCGACCTTGCGCACCAGGCCGGCCCGGACCAGGCGGTCGAGGCGCGAGATATCGACCGTCAGCACCAGGTCGGCCGGGCTGTTGGCGCCTTCCGCTTTCAGCCGCTCGATGATGCCTTTCTTGGCGAATACCACGTTGACCTTGATGCCGGTCTGGTCGGTGAAGGTGTCCAGGAACGGCCGGATCAGGAACTCCTGGCGGTAGGAATAGACGTTGACTTCCTTGCTCTCGGCCATCGCCGTGTCGGCGGGCAGGGTCGCCAGGGCGAACAGGGCGACGGTCGGCAGGACGAGGGGGTGACGTTTTCGGGACATTTTCTCGGACTCGCAATGACGGGGTTGCTGAACGCTGGTCGTTCCATGGTTTATCCGCGAGGGTTTTTGCAAATGCAAGTCATTCTCAACTATAGAATTCCCAGTTGAACAGGGTGAGCCCGTCTATCCGATTGAAAACGTTGATAAACCGCCAATCCGCGACGAAATGTCGCAACCACGCCGATTGTGATGTCAGGGCTGGCCGTCCGGCCGCCAGCCCGCTGGTGCTCGTTCGAAGGCTTCGAACCGGAAGGCCGGACCGACGGTGCAGCCGACCAGGGACCATTCGCCCAGGCACATGGTGGCCTGCCAGCAATCGGCCGGCACCACCGCCTGCGGCCGCTGCCCGTTGGCGATTTCCGGACCGAGGGTCAGTCGTTCCACTTCGCCGCCTTCGACACATAGGGACAACTCCAGCGGCGCGCCGGCATAGTGGTGCCAGATCTCGTCGGCATCGCGCAGCCGGTGCCAGGCCGAGTTCTCGCCGGGCCGCAACAGGTAGTAGATCGCCGTCATGGCGCCGCGGCGGCCCGCGCCGGGGTCGTGACGATAGGTTTCGCGGAAACCGCCGCCTTCCGGGTGCGGCTGCAGGTCCAGGGCGGCGATCACCTCTGCCGCCGTCATGGCTGCCATGCCCTAGAAATTGTCTTTCAGTTCCCGGGTGCGGGCGAACACGGTGACCGGATCGCCGCCCTCCAGGCCGATGGTGCGTTGCAGATCGCCGCTGTCCGGCCGCAGGAAGGGGTTGGTGGCCAATTCCTCGGCCAGGGTCGAGGGTACCGTTGGCTGGTCGTCCCGGCGCAGTTGGTCGACTGCTGCCATGCGGGCCACCAGATCGGCGTTGTCGGGTTCCACCGACAGGGCGAAGCGGCCGTTGGCCTGGGTGTATTCGTGGGCGCAATAGACCCGTGTGTCGGCCGGCAGGGCCATCAGCTTCTGCAGGGATTGCCACATCTGCGCCGCCGAGCCCTCGAACAGCCGGCCGCAGCCCATGGCGAACAGGGCATCGCCGCTGAACAGCGCGCCGGACTCCTCGAACCAATAGGCGATGTGACCAGAGGTATGGCCGGGCACCTCGAACACCTTGCCGGCGGCGCCGCCGACGCTGACGCTGTCGCCTTCGCCGACCCGGACATCGATGCCGGGAATGCGCTCGGCGTCGCCGCCGCAGCCGACGATGGTGCAGCCGGTGCGATCCTTCAGTTCCAGATTGCCGCCCGTATGGTCGCCGTGATGGTGGGTGTTGAGGATATGGCTCAACGACCAGCCCTTTTCCTCCAGCACCGCCAGCACCGGCGGCACCACCGCCGGATCGACCGCCGCCGTGGCGCCGCTGCCGGCATCGTGGGCCAGATAGACGTAGTTGTCGTTCATCACCGGAACTTGCACGATTTCCAGCTTCGCCATTGCTTTTGCGCTCCCATCTCGGTGCGGCGCCGGCTGGCGCCACGTTCATGCTAAACTACCCCCCATGCGTCCCGATGTCATCGACCTGCGTGACTTCTACGCCAGCCGCCTGGGCCAGGTGGCGCGGCACATGCTGCGCTTTCGCATCCGCCGTGTCTGGCCCAACCTGGCGGGCATGGACCTGTTGGGCCTGGGCTATGCTACGCCCTACCTGCGGCAGTTCCGCGACGAGGCCGCGCGGACCATCGCCTTCATGCCGGCGCAGCAGGGGGTGCATCGCTGGCCGACCGACAGCCGGGGCCGGGTGGCCCTGGCCGACGAGTTCGAACTGCCCCTGGCCGACGCCAGCGTGGACCGGGTGCTGCTGGTGCATGCCCTGGAGGGCGCCGAGCAGATCCGGCCCTTGTTGCGCGAAGTCTGGCGGGTGCTGGCCTCGGGCGGGCGGCTGTTGGCGGTGGTGCCCAACCGCAGCGGCATCTGGGCCCGCTTCGAACGCACGCCGTTCGGCTATGGCCATCCCTATACGCCGGGCCAGTTATCCAGCTTGTTGCGCGACAACATGTTCCAGCCGACGGAACGGGCGACGGCCTTGTACATGCCGCCCTTCGCCTCGCTGATGCTGCTGCGCACCGCCCCCGCCTGGGAGAAAGTCGGCCAGCGCTGGGGCCATGCCTTCGCCGGCGTACTGCTGGTCGAGGCCGACAAGCAGATCTACGCCGCCTCGGCGGCGCGGCCGCGCCGCCGGCGCCGGCCGGTGGCCATTCCCCTGCCGTCTCCGCGTCGGACCGTGGCCAACCGCGACGCTTGATGCAAGCATGGTTCGGTTGACCGCAATGACCCTGCGTGCGAGGTTTGCGAAAGGCAGTCACCCCTCGGCGATCATGGAGTGTTTGGTGATGCGACCACTTTCCTTGACCGGTTTGTTGCTCGTCTGTTTCGGTCTGCTCTCGGCCCGGCCGGGCTTGGCGGCGCCACAGATGTTGGCTCTGGTGTCGAACGGCACGCCGGTGCAGTTGCAATGCTATCGCGGCGACTGTTTCGCCGAATTCACCGCCTTCTGCCTGCAGCCCGAACGGGCCTCGCCGGTGCAGGGCACTGCCTATCGACTGCACGATCCGGCCCGCCTGGTGGCCGTGGCCACCGATCGCCAGGGTCGTGAATTCGCCCTGGACGTCGACAAACATCTGGATATCAAGGCGCAGCGCAGCCACGTCGCCGTGCGTATCGGCATGCCGGTACAGCGCCTGGCCCGTCTTGGCATCCGCTCGGTGCGCATCGCCGTCGCCGGCAATGCCTCGTTGCTGCCCGTGAAGATCAGCGGCGATGCCAGCCCCCTGGGCGCGGAGGAAATCGCCACCACCGCCGGACCGATGCGCGCGTTGGGCGATCGGGTGGTCGACCAATCGGCCGAATGGATGCCGGCGGCCCGGGTCGCCAACCGTCTGATCAACGCCTTGCCGCCTGGCGGCCCCGTGGCGGCCGAGCGACGGCGGGCCCTATGGGCCAGCGTGATCGGCGGCGATGCTTTCAAGGGCGCGCCGGCCGGCACGCAGGACAAGGTCCGCCGGGTCTATGACGATTGCCAGGACGCCGTGGCCAAGGGCCGCTTGCCCAGCCTGCGCGGTTGCCTGGAAAGCAAGCATGACAGCTTCGTCGGTACCCTGAACAACCGCTATTGGCACACCATCAAGACCGGCAGTTGATCGCCGGAGAGAGAAACCGGGTTCACACCCGGCGGCGCGGCCGGCGCAGCAACTCGCCGCCGCAATTGGGGCAGGTGCCGTCCATCGCCTCCGCGCAGGCGCGGCAGAAGGTGCATTCATAGGAACAGATATGCGCGGCCTCGCTGCCGGCCGGCAGCGCCGCGGTGCATTTTTCGCATTCGCTGCGCATCTCCAAGGCCATCGGCCTCTCCCGTTCGCCGTGCCGCGGCGCCATCATGGCGACCGCCGTAGCCAATAGGGCGGGTTCCTCGTCGGGGGTCAATATCGCCGGGCCGGAAAACCGCAACAATCCCGGCGTCTTTGTTATGATCGGCCATGTCGTTTTACCTGCCCCGCTTGCTTTGGCTGGCCCTCAATCCACTGAATATTCTGCTGGCGCTGTTGCTGCTGGGCCTGCTGCTGCTGCTCACGCCCTGGCGCCGCGCCGGCCGGCGGCTGCTGGCGTTCGGCACCGTCGTCATGCTGTTGCTGGCCATCCTGCCGATCGGGGACGTCATGATGGCGACCCTGGAAGCACGCTACCCGCCACTGCGCCGACCGCCGCACCGGGTCGACGGCATCATCGTCCTGGGCGGCGCCTTGCAGCCGAAGATCGCCGAGGCGCGGGGTGTGTCGGCGATCAACGGCAACGCCGAGCGGCTGCTCACGTTCGCCGAACTGGCCCTGCGCTATCCCAAGGCCAAGCTGGTGTTTTCCGGCGGCAAGGGCAGTCTGCTGCCCGGCTATTTGAGCGAGGCGGACGTGGCCGCCCGGGTGTTTCGCCAGGTCGGCCTGAACACCCGGCGGATTCTGTTCGAGGCGACCTCGCGCAACACCAACGACCATCCCCGCCTGATTGGCGAATTGATTCGGCCGAAGCAGGGCGAGGTCTGGCTGCTGGTGACCTCGGCCTTCCACATGCCGCGGGCGATCGGGGTGTTCCACAAACAGGGTTGGCCCGTCATCGCCTATCCC
>JASLMH010000228.1 GCA_030746635.1 Alphaproteobacteria bacterium
ACGCGGTCTGCACCCGGGCGATGATCATCGCCGACGGCCGCATCGTCGCCGACGGCACGCCGGAGGAATTGGAAAGCCGCTCGCCCTATCACAATGCCGTGCTGATCGACGCCCGGGCCGACGGCGTCAGTGCCGATCTGCAAAACCTGGACGGCGTCGACCGGGTCGAGGAACTCGGCGATGGCCGCTATCGGATCTATCCGGCGGTTGGCCGCTCGATCCTCGCCGAGGTCTCGGATCTGGCGCGACAGAAGGCCTGGAACGTATCGCGATTGACGGTCGAGACGCCGCGCCTGGACGAGGTGTTTCGCCGCATTACCCAGGCCGGCGGCGATGGCCGGGAGGCGGCGTGATGGCGACCACCTGGGCGATCTTTCGGCGCGAGCTGGCGGGCTATTTCAATACCCCGCTGGCCTATGTCTTCATCGTCATCTTCCTGTTCCTGACCGGCATCTTCACCTTCTATATGGGCGGTTTCTTCAACCGGGGGCAGGCGGATTTGCGGCCGTTCTTCAACTTCCATCCCTGGCTTTACCTGTTCCTGGTGCCAGCGATCGCCATGCGCCTGTGGGCGGAAGAGCGCAAGTCGGGCTCGATCGAACTGCTGCTGACCCTGCCGCTGTCGCTGTGGTCGACGGTGCTGGGCAAATTCCTGGCGGCCTGGGTCTTCACCATCATCGCCCTGGCCCTGACCTTCCCGATGTGGATCACCGTGTCCTACCTCGGCCAGCCCGATCATGGCGTCATCCTGGCCGGCTATATCGGCAGCATGCTGATGGCGGGCGGCTATCTGGCGATCGGCGCCTGCGTCTCGGCGGCGACCAAGAACCAGGTCATCGCCTTCGTGGTCAGCGTCGTCATCTGCTTCCTGTTCACGGTTTCCGGCGCGCCGATGGTGCTGGACTTCTTCGCCGGCTGGGCGCCGCAGGCCGTCCTGGACGCGGTTGCCTCGTTCAGTTTCCTGACCCATTTCAACGCCATCACCGACGGTGTCATCGATCTGCGTGATCTGATCTATTTCTGCTCGCTGATCCTGTTCTGGCTGTTCGCCAACCTGTTCGTCGTCGAAGTCAAGAAAGCGGGTTAGGAGGGATGGGATCATGAACCGATCGACAATGTCCCTGGCCGGCCTGTTCCTGGCGGTGATCCTGTTTCTCAGCCTGAACGTGCTGTCCGGCAATACCCTGCGCTCGGCCCGCCTGGATTTGACCCAGGAGGGCCTGTTCACCTTGAGCCAGGGCTCCATGCGGATCGTCAGGGCGATACCGGAACCGATCCGCCTGCGCTTCTATTTCTCGGAAAAGCTGGCCAACCAGCTGCCGGCCGTGAAGACCTATGGCCTGCGGGTGCGCGAACTGCTGGAAGAATACGTCAACCGGTCAGACGGCCGCATCCGGCTGGAGGTGATCGACCCCGAGCCGTTCAGCGACGCCGAGGAAGCAGCCGTGCGGGTCGGCTTGCAGGCGGTGCCGCTGGGCGCCGGCGACAATCTGTATTTCGGCCTGGTCGGCACCAACACCATCGACGACCGTCAGGTGGTGCCGTTCTTCAGCCGCGACAAGGAACAGTTTCTGGAATACGACCTGACCCGGCTGATCCATAATCTGAGCGACCCGAAAAAGCCGGTGGTCGGCCTGCTGACCGGGCACCAGATGAACGCCGATGTCTCGCCCTTGATGCGTTTCGGCGGCGGGCCGCAGCCCTGGGCGATCGTCGACTACATCCGCGATGTGTTCGATCTGAAAGCGCTGGATCCGCGCGATTTGGCGCTGGACGACGGCATCGACATTCTGCTGATCGTGCATCCCAAGGGGCTGGACGAGCGGGCCTTGTATGCCATCGACCAGTTCGTCCTGCGCGGCGGTCGGGCGGTGGTTTACGTCGACCCCTATTCCGAGATCGAGGCCCGTGGCCGGCAGCAGCGGCAACGGCAACGGATGATGGGCGGCGGCGATGCCGCCTCGGGGCTGGAAAAGCTGTTGAATGCCTGGGGCGTTTCGGTCTCGCCGGACATCGTGGTCGGCGATTTCGAGGCGGCGCAGCAGGTCAACGCCGGTCAGGCCGGACGCACCCGGATCGTCCGGTATCTGGTTTGGTTGCGGCTGGCCGGCGAGCGGCTGAACCGCGACGACGTGGTGACCGCCGATCTGGGCCCGGTCATCGTCGCCAACGCCGGTGTTGTCGACAGGCTGGAGGACGGCAAGACGGAGGTCACGCCGTTGATCACCAGCAGCCCCCAGTCGATGCGGATGGAGGCCGAATTGGTCCGCTACGGCCCGGCACCCGAGCGGCTGTTGCAGATCTTCAAGCCGGGAGATGTCAGCCAGATGATCGCCGCGCGGATCGCCGGCGAGGTGTCGTCGGCCTTCCCGGACGGGCCGCCGAAGGTCAAGGCCGACAAGGACGCCGCGGACGACAAGGCGGAGGGCAAAACCGCCGAGACGCCGGTGGCGCCTCATTTGCAGCGGAGCCAGCGGCCGATCGGCGTCATCGTCGTCGCCGATACCGATCTGTTGCACGACCAGTTCTGGCTGCGCCGGCAGAACCTGATGGGTCAGGACCTGATCGTTCCGATCGCCGCCAACGCCGATTTCCTGGTCAACGCCCTGGACAATCTGGCCGGTTCGAACGATCTGATCGGGCTGCGCAGCCGGGGCAAGTCCGAGCGCCCCTTCGTCGCCGTCGAGAAACTGCGGCGGGCGGCGGAGCGCAAATTCCTGGCCGAGGAACGGGCCTTGAAGGAAAAGCTGGAAGCCACCAAGAGCCGGATCGCCGAGCTCGAATCCAAGGCCAAGGCCGGTGGCGGCGCTCTGTTGACGGCCGAGCAGCAAAGCTCGATCCAGGAGGCGCGCCAGCAGATATTGAAGACCCGGCGGGAACTGCGGGGGGTTCAGCACAATCTGAACCGGGATATCGAACGGCTGGAAACCCGATTGAAATTCGCCAACATCGGCCTGATGCCGATCGCCATCGCGGTCATCGCGGTGATTATCGCCCTGTTGCGTCATCGCCGCCGGCGGCGCCGGGCCGAAACGGAACTGTCCTGATCGGACTGGGAGAGAGAAGGTGAAATCGAAAGGCCTTGCCATCCTCGCCGCGGTCACCCTGGTGGTGCTGATCGCGGCCATCTGGTCGACCTTGGAGCGGGGGCGGCGCACGGCCGCGGCAGCGGCGCCCGGGGGCCTGCATCCGGGCCTGATCGACCGGGTCAACGAAATCAGCAAGATCGCCATTCGCACGCCGCGCCACGGTTTCACCATTCAGCGCGCCGGCGAGGCGGACTGGCGGGTGCCGGAACGCGGCGGCTATCCGGTGAAGTTCGAAACCGTGAAGCAGGCGGTGGTCGGCATCGCCTCGATGCGGATCCTGGAGGCCAAGACCGCGAAGGCGGAATTGCATCCCAAGCTGCACCTGAAGGCGCCCGAGGACGGCGGCAAGGGCACCTCGATGACCCTGACCGACGGCCAGGGCAACGACCTGGCGGCGATCGTCGTCGGCAAGACCAAGGTCAGCCCGACCACCAAGGAGCCGGGCATCCACTACGTGCGCAAGGCCGACCAGGCGCAGTCCTGGCTGGCCGCGGGCCGGGTCGAGGCCTGGGAGACCATCGATCGCTGGCTGGACAACGAGATGCCGACGATCGCCCGCCAGCGGGTGCGCGCCGCCACCACCTCGCAGCCCGACGGCGATGCCATCACCGTGGCGCGCACCGACCCCGACGGCCGCGACTTCACGGTGCGGGATATCCCCGAGGGCTGGAAGATGCTGCATGCCACCGCCGGCAACGCGCTCGGCTCGGCCCTCGGTTTCCTGTCCTTCGAGGACGTGGCGCCGATCGAGAAGATCGACTTCGCCAACCCCAACATGGCCCTGTTCAAGACCTTCGACGGTCTCTCCCTGCTGGTCACCATGGTCGAACGGGACAGCCAATTCTGGCTGCATTTCGACGCCGAATTCGCCGCCGAGGACGTTCAGACCGAGGGCCTGAGCGAGGCGCAGATGAAGGCCATGAAATCGGCCGACGAGGTGCGGGCCGAGGTCGACCGGATCAACGGCCGCTTCGCCCCCTGGGCCTACCGGGTGGCCAAGTACAAGGCCGACGACTTCATGACGGCGCGGGATGCTTTGTTGATGAAGGACGACGGCAAGGGCAAGGACAAGGGCGGATGACCAATCCGCGCGGAGTGACGGGATCATGAGCGAGGAAACACTTAGCTTCCAGGCCGAGGTGTCGCGGCTGCTGCGGCTGATGGTCAGTTCGGTGTACAGCGATCAGGAAGTGTTCCTGCGCGAACTGATCTCCAACGCCTCCGATGCCTGCGACAAATTGCGCTACCTGGCGATCACCGAGCCCGATCTGATCGCCGATGGGCCGGATTTCAAGGTCGAGATCAAGGTCGACGGCGCCGCCCGCACGCTTTCGGTGTCGGACAACGGCGTCGGCATGAACCGCGAGGATCTGGTGCGCGATCTCGGCACCATCGCCCGCTCCGGCACCTCCGCCTTCGTCGACAGCCTGACCGGCGATGCCGGTCGGGACGTGCAGTTGATCGGCCAGTTCGGCGTCGGTTTCTATTCCGTCTTCATGGTCGCCGACCGGGTCGAGGTGTCGAGCCGCCGGGCCGGCGAAGAGGCGGCCTGGCTCTGGTCCTCGGACGGCCTGGGCGAGTTCACCGTGGCCGAGGGCGAGAGGCCGGGGCGCGGCACCACCGTCACCGTGCACCTGAAGGAGGGTGAGAATAGCTGGCTGCAGGAAGCGACCCTGCGGGCGGTGGTGAAGAAATACTCCGATCACATCGCCCTGCCGATCCTGCTGACGGTCGACGACGGCGAGGCGGCGGCGGTGAACGAGGCCTCGGCGATCTGGACCCGGCCGAAAGGCGAAATCACCGACGAGCAATACACCGAGTTCTATCACCACGTCGGCCATGCCATGGACGATCCCTGGCTGACCATCCATTACAAGGCCGAGGGCAAGATCGAATATACCGGTCTGTTGTTCGTGCCGACCCGGCGGCCGTTCGATCTGTTCGATCCGGCCCGCCGCCACGCCGTCAAGCTTTACGTCAAGCGGGTGTTCATCACCGACGAGGCCGAGGGCCTGATCCCCTCGTACCTGCGGTTCCTGCGCGGCGTCGTCGATACCGAGGATTTGCCCCTGAATATCAGCCGCGAGATGCTGCAGACGACGCCGCTGATGCGCCACATGCACCAGGCGGTGACCCGCCGGGTGCTCAGTGAACTGGGCAAGAAGGCGGACAAGGCGCCCGAGGAATATGCCGAGTTCTGGGACAACTTCGGTGCCGTGTTGAAGGAAGGCCTGTACGAGGACCACGAGCGGCGCGAGGAGCTGCTGGAACTGGTGCGCTTCCGCAGCACCGCCGGCGACGATCTAGTCGGCCTGAAGGACTATGTCGGTCGCATGAAGGACGGTCAGGGGGCCATCTACTACATCATCGGCGACGATCTGGAGACCCTGCGGACCAGCCCGCAACTGGAAGGCTTCCGCGCCCGCGGGGTGGAGGTGTTGTTGCTATGCGATCCGGTGGACGATTTCTGGCTGCAGGCGGTACCGGACTACCAAGAGCATGCCCTGGTCTCGGCGACCCGCGGCACCGCCGATCTGTCGGAACTGGGCGAGCCCGAGGCCGCCGACGACGAGGACCCGGCCGAGCCGGCGCGCGAGGCCGACGTCGCCACCCTGATCGCGTTGTTGAAGCAGACCCTGGGCGAAGCGGTGAAGGACGTGCGGACTAGCGATAGGCTGACCGACAGCGCCGTCTGCCTGGTCGCCGACGAGGGCGATCTGGACCTGCGCCTGGAACGGATGTTGAAGGCGCACAATCAGCTCGACGCCAGCGCCGCCCGGATCCTCGAGATCAACCCCAAGCACGCCCTGATCCGCAACATGGCGGAACGGGCCACGCAGGGCGGCGCGGCCGACGACCTGGCCGACCTGGCGCATCTGCTGCTGGATCAGGCCCGTATCATCGAGGGCGAGGCCCTGCCCGACCCGGCCGCCTTCTCCCGCCGCATGGCGACGGTGATGGCCAAGGCCACTGGGTAATTCCGACCGCCATCTATTCGAAACCGGCGAAGCTGGTAATTTCTTCCAGCGGCGCGCGGGTGGTGCGCAGGGTGTTTTCGATCGCCCGGGTGTCCTCGTGGCCGAGGGCGATGCCGGCCACCAGTTCCTCGTCTTCGCCGGCGCCGGTCCATTTGCGGACGATTCGGTGATAGGGCGGCCAGGCGGCCTGCGGACAGGTATGCAGGTCGTATTCGCGGGCAACCAGCATGATGGTCTGCATCAGCATGCCGAGATCGAGCCAGGAGCCGATTTCCAGGTGTTTGTCGATGAACACGAACAGGCCGACCGGCGCGTCGAAAAAGGTGTAGTTGCGGCCGTGCTGGGCGAAGGCCTTCTCGCGGTCGCCCTTGGTGATGTCCAGCAGTCCGTAGAGGCCCCAGCCGATCTCCCGCCGCCGGGCGCGGTAGGGGTCGCGCATATCGGGCGGATAGAAACGATGCTCGGAGACGTGCTCCTCGACGCCGGTTTCGCGCGCCCGTTCCCGCGCCGCCGCGACATCGTCGGCGATGCCCTGCCTGACGGCGCCGCCGACGGCATAGACTTTCCAGGGCTGCATGTTGGTGCCGCTGGGCGAGCGGCTGGCCAGGCGAAGGATCTCCCTCACGGTCTCCTGGCTGACGGGATCGGGAAGAAAGGCCCGCACCGATCGGCGCGACTCGATGGCCTCGACAAGCTGCATGACAACCTCACTATGAAAACAACCGGCAACTTAGAGCATGTCGCGGGTAATCTGAACCATTTGACCGGCCCTCCAGGCCCCGTGGGTAGGCGCGGTTCGCAGGGCG
>JASLMH010000229.1 GCA_030746635.1 Alphaproteobacteria bacterium
TAACGCTTCATCCGATCCCTCATCCGATTCACTGAAGAATCGTAACATCCAAGACGTTTTCACACAGCCAGGGTCAACTCCCGGAAGCTTTCCCGCACCGCCACGGTAGGCCGGTTTTGACCGTTTGGCGGACATCGGAAACGGGCTGTCGATTTGTTGCGTCCGTGACCTAATACGCCGAATCCGGTTCCGCCGCTTTCTTCTCGGCGATGAAGGCACCCAGGGCCTCGTCGATGGCGGGGTCCAGGGGCGGCGGCTCGTAGCCGGCCAGCATTTCCTTCCACAGGCCGTTGGCCCGTTGGGCGGTGTCCAGGCCGCCGTCGGCCTGCCATTGCTCGACTGGATTGTTGTCGGCGGTGCTGGATCGATAGAACGCCGTGGCGAAATGTGCTTGCGTATGGGCGCAGCCCAGGAAATGGCCGCCGGGTCCGACCTCGCGCAGGGCGTCCATGGCCTGGCCGTCGAGGCTCAGATCGATGCCCTTGGCCAGCACCGCCATCATGCCCAACTGGTCCTGGTCGATGACGAACTTCTCATAGGACGAACATAGCCCGCCTTCCAGCCAGCCGGCGCCGTGCAGCACGAAGTTGGTGCCCGCCAGCAGCGTGGTCATCAGCGTGTTGGCGCTTTCCTGGGCCGCCTGGGCATCGGGAACCTTGGCCGCGCACAACGACCCGCCACTGCGGAACGGCAGCTTCAGCCGCCGGGCCAGTTGCGCAGCACCTGCCAGCAGCAGCGAGGATTCCGGCGTGCCGAACGTGGGCGCCCCCGATTGCATGGAGATCGAGCTGACGAAGGCGCCGAAGATCATCGGCGCCCCCGGCCGCAACAACTGGATCAGGGCCATGCCGGCCATCGCCTCGGCCAGCAGTTGCGCCAGGGTGCCGGCCGCGGTCACCGGGCTCATCGCGCCAGCCAGGATGAACGGCGACAGCAGGCAGGCCTGGTTGCCCCGGGCGTAGGCCTTCAGCGCCCCCAGCATGGTGGCGTCGAACACCATCGGCGAATTGGCGTTGATCAGGTTGACCAGCACGCAATGGCTGTCGACGAATTCCCGGCCGAACACGATCTCGGCCATGCGCAGGCTGTCCTCGGCCCGTTTCGGATGGGTCACCGAGCCCATGAACGGCTTGTCGGAATATTTGACGTGGCTGTACACCATGTCCAGGTGCCGCTTGTTCACCGGCAGGTCGACCGGCTCGCACACGGTGCCGCCCGAATGGTGCAGGTGCGGCGATTGATAGGTCAGCTTCACGAAGTTGCGGAAATCCTCGATGGTGCCGTAGCGCCGGCCCTGGTCCAGGTCGTGCACGAAAGGCGGGCCGTAAACCGGCGCGAACACCGTGTTATCGCCGCCGATCTCGACGCTGCGCTCGGGATTGCGGGCGTGCTGGGTGAACTGGCTGGGCGCCGTCGCCAGCAGCGAGCGGGCCAGGCCCTTGGGCAGGTGCACCCGCTCGCCTTGCACATCGGCTCCGGCGCCACGCCACAACTCCAACACCTCGGCATCGTCGCGGAACTCGATGCCGATCTCATCCAGGATGATATCCGCGTTGGCCTCGATGACCGCCAGGCCTTCCTCGTCCAGCACTTCCATCGGCGGGATTTTGCGCACGATATAGGGCGCGGCGATAACCGCGCCGGGCTGTCGCTCCCGGCGGGCGGCGCGTCCGCCGCGGCCTCGTCGTCCGGTCCGTTCGCTCATCTCGGTACCTCTCGCGCAACCGCCGATGATAGGGCAAATCTAAGTCATCGTGCCCGGGAAGCTACTCCGTAGCCGGCCGATCCTTGCCAGCAACCGGCATGCCGCCAGGGGAACAGCCGGTGTCGCGGCTTCGTTAGCCGGTCAACCGCCTTCACGCTACGAAGGCCATCATGTAAGACTCCATAGAACCGGATGGTTGCGAAACCACCGATGGCGCGGGGGCGGACAGATGCAGACACAGGCACGGGTGGTGGTGATCGGCGGCGGCGTGGTCGGGGTCAGCACCCTGTATCACCTGGCCAAGAAAGGCTGGTCGGACGTGGTGCTGCTGGAGCGGACGGAACTGACCGCCGGCTCGACCTGGCATGCCGCCGGCCTGCTGCCCTTGTTCAACATGAGCTACACGGTCGGCCAACTGCACAAATACTCGGTCGATTTGTACAAGACGCTGGAGGAGGAAACCGGCCAGGCCGTCGGCTTCCACGTCACCGGCAACCTGCGCCTGGCCACCAACCGGGAGCGCATGGACGAGTACCAGAAGTACTGCGGCACCGCCAACACCATCGGCGTGCCGTTCGAGCTGATTACCCCGGCCGAGATCAAGGAGCTGTGGCCGCTGTGCGAGGTCGAGGGCCTGGTCGGCGCCCTCTACCATCCCGACGACGGCCACATCGCGCCGGTCGACCTCACCCAGGCCCTGGCCGCCGGCGCCCGCAACATGGGCGCCACCATCCACCGCCACACCATCGTCACCGACATCGTCCAGAAGGCCAACGGCGAATGGCTGGTAAGCACCGACCAGGGCGAGATCACCTGCGAACACGTGGTCAGTTGCACCGGCAACTACGGCCGCCAGACCTTGGAGATGATCGGCCTGCAGATCCCGATGATCCCGGTCGAGCACCAATACATCGTCACCGACGAGGTGCCCGAACTGGTCGAGCGGCACCAGGCCGGGCTGCCGGAGATGGCGGTGCTGCGGGAAAGCGATGCCTCCTATTATCTGCGCGAGGAGCGCCAGGGCTACATCCTGGGTCCGTACGAGAAGGGCGCGCCGGCCTGCTTCGTCGACGGCGTGCCGGACACATTCGGCCAGGACCTGTTCCCCGGCGATCTCGACCGCCTGATGCCACATGTCGAGGCGGCGATGAAGCGGGTGCCGACGTTCGAGAAAGCCGGCATCAAGGACATCATCAACGGCCCGATTGCCTATACTCCGGACGGCAGCCCGCTGGTCGGCCCGGCCTGGGACCGGCGTAATTTCTGGATGTCTGAAGGCCACAGCTTCGGCGTCACCGCCGCCGGTGGCGCCGGCTGGCAGTTGGCGGAATGGATCGTCGAGGGTGAGCCCGGCATCGACATGATGGACGTCGACCCGCGCCGCTTCGGCCCCTATGCCAACAAGAACTACGCCAGGCTGAAGAACGAGGAGTGCTACGAGCACGTCTTCATCATCCACTATCCGGACGAGGAGCGGCCGGCCGCCCGGCCCCTGAAGGTCAGCCCCTGCCACGAGCGCCTGGCCGCCGCCGGCGCCGTGTTCGGCCAGCGCTACGGCTGGGAGCGGCCGAACTGGTTCGCCCCGCCCGGCGTCGAGGGCAAGGACGTCTGGAGCTTCCGCCGCTCCAACTATTTCGAGCACGTCGGCAACGAATGCCGGGCCGTGCGCGAGCGGGTCGGCATCATCGACATCACCAGCTTCTCCAAGTTCGCGGTCTCCGGCCCGGGGGCGGAAGGCTTCCTGGACGGCCTGGTGGCCCGCAAGCTGCCCAAGGGCATCGGCCGCATCAACCTCTCGCACGCCCTGACGCCGAAGGGCACCGTGCGCACCGAGTTCACCATCATGCGGGATGGACCCGAGCAGTTCTATCTGGTCAGTTCCGGCGCCGCCGAGCGCTATGATGGCGACCTCCTCCGCAAGCGCCTGCCGGCTGACGGCAGCGTCCGCATCGACAACCTGACCACCTCCCACGGCGTCCTGGTGCTGGTCGGGCCCAAGGCCCGCGAGGTGCTGGCCAAGGTCACCGACGCCGATCTGTCGAACCAGGCCTTCCCCTGGCTGACCGGCCAATGGATCAACGTCGGCAACGCGCCGGCCCGGGCCATGCGGCTGAATTTCGTCGGCGAGCTCGGCTGGGAGTTGCACCACCCAATCGAATACCAGAACCACATCTTCGATGCGCTCATCGAGGCCGGGGCCGAGTTCGACCTCGGCCATTGCGGCATGCGGGCGATGGAAAGCCTGCGGATCGAGAAATCCTACCGTATGTGGGGCCTGGACCTGAGCCGCGATTATTCGGTGCTGGAGGCCGGCATGGGCCGCTTCGTGCATCTGGACAAGGGTGCGTTCACCGGCCGCGAGGCGCTGCTGCGCCAGCAGGAGGCCGGCATCCCGACCACCTTCTCGACCCTGGAGGTCGACGCCGACGACGCCGACCCCGGCGGCGACGAGCCGATCTTCCTGGACGGCGAGATGGTCGGCCGCGCGACTTCGGGCAGCTACGGCCATTTCCTCGGCAAGAGCCTGGCGCTCGGCTATCTGCGCACCGACGTGGCCGTCCCCGGCACCAGGATGCAGATCAACATCCTGGGCGATCTGCGCGATGCCGTGGTGGTCGAGGAAAGTCCGCACGACCCGGAAAACCTACGGTTGCGCGCGTAGTAATCTGATAATACCAGGGCCTCTATGTTATTCGTCGGGATGCCCAGCAGATCCGACCGGAGACCCCGATGAACGAGCCCGCCGCGCCCGAATGGCACAAGACCGCCTGCATCCTCTGCCTGACCAATTGCGGCTTGCAGGTGCAGTTGGGCGGTGACGACGGCCGGCGCATCGTCCGGGTCAAGGGCGACAAGGACCACCCCGCCTCCAAGGGCTATACCTGCAACAAGGCCCTGCAGCTCGATTACTACCAGAACGGCCGCGACCGGCTGAACACGCCGTTGCGCCGGCGGCCGGACGGCACGTTCGAGGCCATCGATTGGGACACCGCCATAGCTGAGATCGCCGCGGGCCTGGTGGCGATCCGCGACGAGTTTGGTGGCGAACGCATCATGTATTACGGCGGCGGCGGCCAGGGCAATCACCTGGGCGGCATGTATGCCGGCAGCCTGCGCCGGGCCCTGGGAATGAAATACCGTTCCAACGCCCTGGCCCAGGAGAAGACCGGCCAGGCCTGGGTCAACCAGCGCACCCTGGGCAGCACATTCTGGCACGGCGACTTCCATGACTGCGAGGTCGCCCTGTTCATCGGCAAGAACCCCTGGCAGTCCCACGGCATGCAGCGGGCCCGCGCCGTGGTGCGGCAGATCGCCAAGGACGAGGGGCGGTCGCTGATCGTGATCGACCCGCGTACCTCGGAAACCGCCGAGCTGGCCGATTTCCACCTGGCGGTGACGCCGGGCCGCGATGCCTGGTGCCTGGCCGCCCTGCTGGCGGTGATCGTGCAGGAGGGTCTGGCGGACGCCGACTGGCTGGCCGAACATGCCGTCGGCCTGGAAGAGGTGGTCAAGACTCTTTTGGACATTTCGATCGCCGACTACGCCGAGATCGCCGGCCTGGAGGAGGACCTGATCCGCCGCACCGCCCGGCGCATCGCCGCCGCCGACGGCGTGGCGATCTACGAGGATCTGGGTGTGCAGATGTCGTTGAATTCGACCCTGAACTCCTACCTCGACAACCTTTTGTTCCTGCTCACCGGCAATCTCGGCAGGGCCGGCGGCGTCAACATCCCCACCGCCATGGTGCCGATCTTCGGCACCACCAAGGAATTCCGCGACGACGACGGCGCCATCCGCCAGGAATTGAGCCCGGTGACCCAATCCCGCATCATCTCGGACCTGGTGCCCTGCAACGTCATTCCGGACGAGATCGTCACCGATCACCCGGACCGGTTCCGGGCGATGGTCGTCGAAAGCTCGAACCCGGCCCATTCCCTGGCCGATTCAGAGCGCATGCGCGAGGCGCTGTCGGCCCTGGACCTCCTGGTGGTGATCGACGTGGCGATGACCGAGACGGCGCGCCTGGCAGATTACGTGCTGCCCGCCGCCTCACAGTTCGAGAAGTGGGAGGCGACCTTTTTCAATTTCGAATTCCCACGCAACCATTTCCATCTGCGGGCGCCGTTGCTGCCGCCGCTGCCGGGCACCCTGGCCGAGCCGGAAATCCATTCCCGGCTGATCGAGGCGATCGGCAGTGTCGGCGAGGAAGATCTGGCGCCGCTGCGCCAGGCGGCGGCCGAGGGGCGGGAAGCCTTCGCCGAGGCCTTCTTCGCCGCCATGGCCGCCAACCCCAAGGTCGCCGGCCATGCCGCCCATGTCCTGCACCGCACCCTGGGGCCGACCCTGCCGGAGGGGGCCGAGGCCGCGGCCGGCATCTGGCTGGCCGCGCAATTGGCCGCCCGCAAGTATCCCGAGTCCCTGGCCCGGGCCGGTTATGCCGGTTCGGCGATCCAGGCCGGCAACGCACTGTTCGAAGCCATTCTGACCAACCCGTCGGGGACGCATTTCTCTCTCGACGAACCGGCCGAGAGCCTGCGCCGGGTGCGCCTGCCGGACGGCAAGGTCGACCTCTGCCTGCCGGAGATGCTGGAAGAGCTGCGCGGCCTGGCGAGTGGTGGGGCGATGCCGGATACCGAGGGTTTCCCCCTGGTGCTGCAGGCCGGCGAGCGGCGCAGCTACACCGCCCAGACCCTGATCCGCGATCCCGGCTGGCTGAAGAGCAACAACGCCACCGCCCTGGTGATCAACCCGGCCGACGCGGCCGGCATCGGCGTCGGCGACGGTGGCCGGGCCCGGCTCAGCACCCGGCGCGGCAGCGTCGAGGTGGTGGTCGAGGTCGACCCCCGGATGCAGCCGGGGCACCTGTCACTGCCCAACGGCCTGGGCCTCTCCTATCCCGACGCCGACGGCCGGGACAAAATCACCGGCGTCGCGCCGAACGAGCTGACGGCGGTGGAGGACCGCGACGACTTCGCCGGCACGCCCTGGCACAAGTTCGTCCCGGCGCGGCTCGAGAAGATCGGGTAACGGGGGCGTGGAATGAACCCCAAAAGTGAGACACGGTAATTAGGGGACAGTTCCAACAAAAGGAGCTGAAGAATGCCCGGGAAGA
>JASLMH010000022.1 GCA_030746635.1 Alphaproteobacteria bacterium
CTTCCCCATCACCCCAGGCGCTTTCGCCGGCCGCCTAACTGGCCAGCGATGCGCCTGCAGGATACACGGTCGAGTTCGCCGGGCACCACCTCCGACAACGGCCTTGCTGTTTTTGGCGCCACGGCGACAATCGTCCATCAATGACCAACCGACCCAGCAACGACGCTTCGAGACACCAACGATGCCTGACCGAATAGTCGAACCCGTCAGCCTGCGCGATGCCGACGCGGACGCCCGCGCCGTACTCGACGCCCTGCGCAAGACCCATGCCAAGGTGCCGGTCTCGTTCGCCTTCATGGCGGCGCAGCCCAAGGCGCTGGCGGCGTTCTCGGAGTTCTTTCTCGAAGTGATGGGCGATGGCCGCCTGGACGAGAAGCTGCGCGAACTGGCCTACCTGAAGACCGCCATGCTGGCGGATTGCAAGCTCTGCATCGCCAACCACACGGCCTATGCCCGGGCCGCCGGGGCCAGCGAGGCGCAAATCGCCGCCATGGCGGACTTCGAGGGCAGCGGTGCGTTCAGCGACCTGGAGAAAGACATCCTGCGCTATGTCGAGCACGTGGTCTGCCGGCCAGGCAAGTCGCCGCAAGCGCTGCTGGAAAAACTCCGCGACGGCCTGGGCAACGACGGCGTCATCGTCCTCACGCAAGTGATCGGCATCGCCAACCTGTTCTCGCGCTTCAACAACGCCCTGCACACCTATTCGAGCGAGGATTACGCCTAGGCGCCGGTGAATGCCGGCCCCTACCCCGGAACCGAAGTCGGTCGTTTGCGCGTCCTGGCCGCGGCCAAGCCTGCCAGGGCGAAGCCGAACAGCAACAGGGCGCCCGGCTCCGGAACCTCGCCGGCTACGCCGATCTGGAAGCCGCTCCAGCCGTTCTCCAACACTGCGACAGTGAACCGAATCCTGGTGTAGGTGCCATAAAACTGGATCAGGCCGTTGCCTTCCTCGCCCCTGAGAATATTGCCCGACAGTTCCTGCAGGCTGCCATTGCCCCAAGGGCCCAGACCGGTGCTGATGACGTCGAACGAGGTAGGGGCGGCTTGGGCCTGCTGGAATCGATAGTCGACCGCCTGGCCCGCCTTCCCCAGGCTCATGATCGCCATGATCGGATCGATCACCGGCGCGGAGAAGTAGATGTCAATGGCAGTGTTGCCGCGCAGGCGAACGATGTCGCTGTCGGGCGGACCGTTGTCGAGGCCCGGCGCCGTGAAGGTCGCGGCATAGCCGGCCCAATAGTTGAAGCCGCCGTTGGTCTGGGTGCTTGGGTCCAGGTTGCCAGTGACTGTGACATTGTTGCCGGCAATATTGCCACGCGTGGTGTTCGTCGACGTCCAATCGGTCCAGATCACCGGCGCCGCCGACGCCGCGCCGGCCGATAGCAAAACGACCGCGGCCGCCAGGGCTGATTTACAGATATTCGATATCGACATGGCGCGCTCCCTCCGTCTTCACGCACGCCCGATCCGCCGTGTCCCGCGGCCCACGGTTATTGCGCCGAGCCCACAGCCCCCGCTGCGAATTGGTCGGCCCAATCTCTATGGTGAAATACTATGCAATATTCGTGCCAACCTAAAGAGTATTCTGAAAATACTCTTGATATCATTACTTTACAGGTTTATCTAATATTCCCGCCTCAACCCATTCTGTAAGGCTCACTTTACAGATCTTTGTTTACCCACATTGCGCGAACGACGGTGCCGCGATTGTGGAAAATCGAATGCGGTGCGGTCCCATTCAGCCTTCGAGACGCGCCTGCGGCGCTCCTCGGGATGAGGGCGGAGCATCTATTGACCTCATGGTGAGGAGGGCGCGCAGCGCCCGTCTCGGACCATGTTTCCGGGTCTTGCCCGGCTAATCCAGGTCCCGCAGCAGGTCCATCACCTGCTCCAGCACCGCGATCCTGGCCGCCGTGTCGCCGTCCAGGCGCAGGGTCAGGCTGTCGATGCCGGCCTGGCGGTAGCGGCGGAAGCGCTCGCGGACCATCTCCGGCGTGCCGATGGCGCCGAACCGGGTGATCATCTCGTCCGGCACCCGGGCGGCGGCCTCCCGGCGCTTGCCGGCCAGCCAGAGTTGCTGGATCGCCCGTGCGTCGTCGGCGAAGCCGGCCCGCTGGAAGGCGTCGTTGTAGAAATTCGTGGTGGCCGAGCCCATGGCGCCCATGCTGAAGGCGACGCCCGGCCGGCGGGCATCGATCAGCTCCTCGACGTTGTCGCCGATACCGATGCTGCAGGTGGCGTGCAATTCGATGTCGTCGAGCGTCCGGCCGACGCCCTCGGCGCCTTGGCGCAGATAGGCCAGGTGCGCCTCGGCATGATCGGGCGAAAACGAGGTACCGAGCCAGCCGTCGGCGGCGGCGCCGGTATATTCCAGGGACTTCGGGCCCAGGGTGGCCAGGAAGATCGGAATGTCGGCCGGCTTGTGGTCCAGGCGCAGGGCCTTGCCCTCGCCGCCGGGCCGCGGCAGTTCGTGGTAGCGGCCCTGGTAGGCCAGTTTCTCGCCCTTGAAGGCCAGGCGGACGATGTCGACGGTCTCCTTCAGGCGGCTGAGTGGTGCCGTGTAGTCGACGCCGTGCAACCCTTCGACCACCTGCGGGCCGGAGGCGCCGAGGCCGAGGACGAAGCGGCCGCCCGAGAGAGCGTTCAGCGACAGGGCGGTCATCGCGGTCATCGACGGCACCCGGGCGCTGATCTGCATGATGCCGGTGCCGAGCTTGATGCGGCTGGTCTGGGGCGCCAGATAGGCCAGGGCGGTCACCGCGTCCTGGCCCCAGGCCTCGGCCGTCCAGACGCAGTCGACGCCGAGTTTTTCGGCCTGCCGGACAAAGTCCACGGTGCCGGCGGTGTCGACGCCGGCATAGCCGCCGATAGAAATGGAGATTTTCATTCGTCCGGTCCCGTGTCCAATCGATCGAGGTCCAGCTCCGCCCGCATACCTTCGGTAGCCTCGGCCTTGGCGTCCTCCAGCGGGATGCCGGTGGCATCGGCGATGCGCGGATAGGCGTTGAAGGCGGCGATCACCGCCGCCGCGTCGACCATGCCCCTCTCGCCCATGGCCGAGGTGATGCCTTGCCGGGCCGCCGCCATGGCCGCCAGGTCGCGGGTGCAAATGGCCTCGGTGAAGGCGTTCATGAGTTCGCCGTGGTTGACGTCGGCGATGCCCCCCGCCTCCCCCGTGACGGCGCGCAGATCGTAGTCGTTACCGGTGTCCTGGCCGCTCACCCGGAGCCGCATCGCATGGGAGGTGGTTCAGTAGTAGCACCCGAGCAGGGCCGAGGCGCGGGCCGCCAGGAACTCCATCTGGGCCCGGTCGATGGCGCGCTCGATGCCGTCCAGCTCGTGGACCCGCGGGTCCGGCAGGTACATGGCGTTCAGCAGATCCCAGATGCGCCGGGTCTCCGCCGGCACCAGGGTCAGGGCCCGGCGGATGAAGAAATGGGAGCCGTTGGCATAGAAATCAGCGAAGTCCGCCGGCGCGTCCGCCGGCGCGATGGTGGCGGCCCAGCCGGGGCCGGGTTTGGCCTCGGGCGCATGGACCCGGGCCGGTTCGCCCGGCAGCGCCTCGGGCAGAGCCGGCGGCGCCATGCCGATACCGAGGGCGAAGGCGTCGACCGTGGTGGTCAGCACAGCGACGGAGATGATCTCGATCAATTCGTCCTCGACCACCCCGTCGGTCAGGGCCTGGCGGTACCAGCGTTCGCTGAGCCGGCCGGAATCCGTCACCACCCGATGGATCACCTCGACCCAGGCCCCGGGCACGGCGCCGGAAAGGTCGTGCGCGCCCATCACCGCGTAGGGCGACAGGGCCGCCTTGCGCTGGTCGCACAGATCACAGTGCCAAGCCTGGCGGGCCTCGGCGGCGACGGCCAGGCGTTGTTCGCCGTTCAGCCAGGAGCCGGGCTCGCCCAGCCGCGCCCAGGCTCGGTCCAGAGCCACCGATAGATCGTCCCGCAGGTCCACCGGTGGGTTGGCGAACGGAGAGGTCATTTCAGCGGGCGACCAGCGGGGCACCGGAAAGGTGGTGGCCGGAGTCCGAGAGCAGAATCTCGCCGGTGATGTTGCTATTGCCGGCCAGCAGGAACAGCGCCGCCTCGGCCATGTCCTCGGGCGTGCCGGCGCGCTGCAGGGGCACGCTCTGCTCGACGCCCGCGACCATCTTGTCGTAGTTCTCCTGACCCAGCTTCTCCAGCCACCAGCGGCCGGTGATGAAGCCCGGCGCCACCGCGTTGACGCGGATTTCCGGCGCCAGGATACGGGCCAGCGACAGGGTCATGGTGTTCAGCGCGCCTTTCGAGGCGGCATAGGCGATGGAGCTGCCGATGCCCATGACACCGGCGATGGACGAGGTATTGACGATGCTGCCGCCACCCTGGGCCTGCATGTGCGGGGCGACGGCCCGGCTCATCAGGTAGGTGCCGATCACGTTGACCGAATAGATCCGGATGAAGTCGTCCGGGGTCAGGCTGTCCAGGTTGTCGTCGGTGACCAGCTGGGTGGTGCCGGCGTTGTTCATCAGGCCGTCCACCCGGCCCCATTTGGCCATGGTCTCCTCGACCAGGCGGCGGCAATCGGCCTCCTCGGCCACGTCGGCCTGGCAGACCAGGACCTCGGCGCCCATGGCCCGGCATTCCTCGGCCACCGCCTCGGCCGCCTCGGCGCTGCGGGAATAGTTGATGGTCACCCTGGCGCCGGCCTCGGCCAGCATCCTGGCCGCCGCGGCGCCGACGCCGGTGCCCGCGCCGGTGACGATCACCACCCAATCCTTCACATTCATCGGTCCTCTCCCGTTACTGAGCACAGAAATATTGCCGTCGATCATACATCCGAATGCGCCTGGGCATAGGCGGTATGCATCGGTCAGGGTTCGTTTGATGGAAATCAATTCACCGCATCCGCCGAATGGGCATGCTTGGCGAGGTTGGAAATTTCCCGCCAATTCCATGCACGGGTGGCCGCCCATGAGCGGCAGGGGGACGCACCCGCGAGGAGGTGCGTAATGAGCATGGTCGACCTGCCCGAACAGTTGGGCGAGACCGAACAGGCGATCCGCGAGACCGCCCACCGTTTCGCCGCCGAAGTGTTGCGCCCGCTGGGCGCCAAGCTGGACAAGCTGTCGGCCGAGGAGGTGATCGCCGAGGGCTCGCCCCTGTACGACGCCCACCGCCAGTTCCGCGAGCTCGGCTTCACCACCCTGCGGTCCGAGACCATGGAGCTGAGCCGGGCCGATACCGTCCGCCTGCGCGCGATCATCGCCGCCGAGCTGGCCTGGGGCGACTGCGGCCTGGCTCTTGGGTTGGCGGGTTCGACCTTTCCGCCGATGATCGCCCACATGGCCGGCCGGCCCGACCTGGGCGAACAGTTCACCTCCGACCAGATCGGTTGCTGGGCCATTACCGAGCCGGACCACGGCTCGGACCAGCTCGATTTCGACGGCAGCATCTCGGCCACCGGCATGGACCGCGGCCGGCCCAACTGCATCGCGCGCAAGGACGGCAACTCGGTGGTGATCACCGGCCAGAAATCCTCCTGGGTCTCCAACGGCACCATCGCCGAGACGGCCGCCCTGTTCTGCGCCTACGACGACGGCGGCGGCGGCGAAATGGGCCAGGCGGTGTTCCTGGTCGACCTGAAGGACGGCGGCGTCAGCCGCGGTAAGCCGACCGACAAGATCGGCCAGCGCTCGTTGAACCAGGGCGAGATCTTCTTCGACGAAGTGCGCATCCCGATCGGCAACATGGCCGTTGGGCCGGAGAAATACGCCACCTTCGTCGATACCCTGTTGTGCGGCACCAACGCCGGCATGGGCGCCAGCTTCGTCGGCGTCGCCCAGGCGGCCCTGGACCACGCCGTGGCCTATGCCAAGGAACGCAAGCAGGGCGGCGTGCCGATCTTCCAGCACCAAAGCGTCAAGGCCCGGCTGTTCGAGATGTTCCGCAAGGTCGCCGCCGCCCGGGCCCTGAACCAGCAGGTGATGATCTACAATGCGACGGCGCCGAAGCCGCGCCTGGAGCTGGCCATCGCCTCGAAAGTGACCTCGACCCAGACCGCCTTCGAGGTGGCCAGCGAGGCCATGGGCATCTACGGCGGCGCCGGCATCATGCGCGACAATCCGATCGAGATGCTGATGCGCGATGCCCGCATCGCCATGATCGAGGACGGCTGCAACGACATCCTTGGCCTGATGGCCGCCGAGCGGCTGTAGCGGAAGGAGACGCCCGATGACCATGGTCGAGTTCGCCGAACAGCTCAGCGAGACCGAACAGGCGATCCGCGAGACCGCCCACCGCTTCGCCGCCGAGGTGATGCGCCCGGTCGGCCAGAAGCTGGACAGACTGACGGCCGAGGAGGTGATCGCCGAGGGCTCGCCGCTGTACGACGTGCACCGCCAATACCGGGAACTGGGCTTCGCCGCCATGCGCACCTCGACCCAGGACCTCTCCCCGGCCGAAGCCGCGCGCATCCGTTCGATCGTCGCCAACGAGATGGGCTGGGGCGACTCCGGCCTCGGCATCAGCCTGGGCGCCTCGCTGTTCCCGCCGATGGTGGCGGCGATGGTGGGCAACCCCGAACTGGCCGAACAGTTCACCACCGAACAGATCGGCTGTTGGGCGATCACCGAACCGGACCACGGCTCCGACGAGGTGGATTTCAATGCCGCCGCCTCGGCCACCGGCGCCGACCGCGGCCGGCCCAACTGCATCGCCCGCAAGGACGGCAATTCGGTGGTGATCAACGGCCAGAAATCGGCCTGGGTCTCCAACGGCACCATCGCCGAAACGGCGGCGCTGTTCTGCGGCTATGACGACGGCAGCGGCGGCGAGCTCGGCCACGCGGTGTTCCTGGTCGACCTCAAGGACCAGGGTGTCAGCAAGGGCAAGCCCACCGACAAGATCGGCCAGCGCTCGTTGAACCAGGGCGAGATCTTCTTCGACGAGGTGCGGGTGCCGCTCGGCAACATGGCCGTCGGGCCGGAAAAGTACCTCGATTTCGTCGACGCCATCCTGTGCATGGCCAACGGCGGCATGGGCGGCACCTTCGCCGGCGTCGCCCAGGCGGCCCTGGACCACGCCGTCGCCTACGCCAAGGAGCGGGTGCAGGGCGGCGTGCCGATCTTCGAGCACCAGAGCGTCAAGGCGCGGCTGTTCGAGATGTTCCGCAAGGTGGAGGCGGCGCGGGCCCTGAACCGCCAGGTGGTGGTGTACAATTCCACCACCACGCGGCCGCGCCTGGAACTGGCCATCGCCTCGAAAGTGACCTCGACCCAGACCGCCTTCGAGGTCGCCAGCGAGGCCATGGGCATCTACGGCGGCGCCGGCATCATGCGCGACAACCCCGTCGAGGCGCTGATGCGCGATGCCCGCATTTCGATGATCGAGGACGGCTGCAACGATATTCTCGGGCTGATCGCCGCCGATCGCCTATAACCATCTGTACCTTTACTGACGGAGACAAATTCCATGGAACTTCGCGAAGCCATCGGCCGCCGCCGCTCGATGCGGTTCCTGCGCCCCTACAAAATGGTCGAGCCGGAAAAGATCCAGCGCATGCTGGAAGCGGCCCGCATCGCCTCGCACTGGGGCAACGTACAGAGCCTGCGGGCAGTGGCGATCTTCCGCAATTCGGCCTCGCAGGAGGTGCTCGACTCCCTGCAGGCCCAGGTGGTCGGCTGGCAGCTGCGCATCGCCCCGGTGGTCATCGTCTGGTACATCCAGCCCGAAGCGGTCGACGACCAGAGCGACCGTTTGCGCGAGCTGGTGAACGTCGGCGCCTTGGGCTTCGGCGGCCTGGAGAAGCGCAAGGACGCCCTGGAAAACCAACTGATCCCGTTCTTCGACAACGTCAAGGAGCGCTTGAAGAACCCGGGCATCGGCGAGGTCGATTGCGGCCAGGGCATCGCCCAGGCGACCCTGATGGCCTTCGAACAGGGCCTGGGCACCTGCTGCCTCGGCACCCCGAAGGGCCGGCAGATCCTCGACGGCCTGGGCGTGCCGGACAGCGCCCGCTTCCTGTTGTTGCAGACCGTGGGCTATCCGTTGGAACATTGGGAGGCCGGCGGCCAGCGGCCGCGGCAGGATTTCGACAAGCTGTTCCACATGAACGGCTTCGACACCCCCTTCCCGCGCAGCCCCGAAGTGGTCGACGAGTTGGAACAGGACGGCATGTTCACCCGGCCGGGCCCGCTGCCCGAACGGGAGGAAGAATTGGAATTCCTCAAGCAGGCCCTGGGCCTGCAGGGCGCGGGCCTGTTATAGGCCGGCGTGGGGACAGAGAGACAAGGGAAGGAGTGCGCCATGCGCATGAACGCGATGATCGCCGGCGTCGGCATGACCAAGTTCGGCAAACACATGGACCGGGGCATGAAATCCATCGGGGCCGAGGCGGTGCAGGCCGCCATCGAGGACGCCGGCCTGGACAAGGCGGATATCGAGGCCGCCTATGTGGGCAACGCGGCGGCCGGTCTGGTCACCGGCCAGGAATGCATCCGCGGCCAAGTGGTGCTGCGCGACGCCGGCATCGGCCGTATTCCCGTGATCAACGTGGAAAACGCCTGCGCCTCCGCCTCCACCGCCTTCAACCAGGCCGCGGCCATGGTATCGGCGGGCTGCTACGACGTGGTTCTGGCCCTGGGTGTCGAGAAGCTCTACCACGAGGACAAGCGCAAGAGTTTCGCCGCCTTCTCGGGCGCCGTCGACGTCGAGGCGCTGGTCGAGATCAAGGCCAAGCTGGCGGCCCAGGCGAAGGCGAAGGGCGCCGAGGCGGCGGCTTCCGGCGCCGGCGAAAAACGCTCCATGTTCATGGATATCTATGCCGCGGGCGCCCGTGCCTATATGGAGAAGTACGGCGCCACGGCGGAGGACCTGGCCGGTGTCTCGGCCAAGAACTCCTTCCACGGCAGCATGAATCCCCGGGCGCAATTCCTAGACGTGCTGACGGTGGAGGAGGTGCTGGCAGCACCGATGATCGCCGAACCCCTGACCCGGCCCATGTGTTCGCCGATCGGCGACGGCGCGGCGGCGGCGGTGCTGGTCAGCGAGCGCAAGGCGCGGGAGCTGGGGCTGAACGATCCGGTGCGGGTGGCGGCCAGCATGCTGCGCTCGGGCTGGGACCGGGAGAAGGGCGAGGAGACCGTGGCCGAGGTCTGCGCCCGGGAGGCGTATGAGGAGGCCGGCGTCGGCCCGGACGATCTGAGCGTCATCGAACTGCATGACGCCTCCGCCCCGGCCGAGATCACCACCTACGAGAAGATCGGCCTGTGCGGCGAAGGCCAGGGCGCGGAGCTGATCCGCAAGGGCGAGACCAGGCTGGGCGGCCGGCTGCCGGTCAATACCTCCGGCGGGCTGTTGCGCAAGGGCCATCCGGTGGGCGCCACCGGCATCGCCCAGATCGTCGAACTGACCGAGCAGTTGCAGGGTCGCTCGGGGCCCCGGCAGGTCGAGGGCGCCAAGGTGGCCCTGGCCCACAACGGCGGCGGCAGCATCGCCAACGACGCCGCCGCCATGTGCGTGACCATTCTGAGTAGGTAGGAGTTTGGACGTGGCGGAGCGGGACGCGCACATCCTGGCCAATTTCATCGCCGATTGTGCCGAGAAACGTCCGGACCTGGACATCGTCACCTTCGAGGGCGGCGGCCGGTTCGAGGACGAGATCCGCACCTATGCGGACCTGTGGCAGAACGGCAACCGGGTCGCCGCCGAACTGATCGCCCGCGGCCTGGCACCCGGCGACCGCTTCGCCGTTTTGATGCGCAACCACCCCGAATTCGTCGATATCATGGTGGGGACCTGCATCTCGGCTTGCGTCTTCGTACCGATCGATCCGCGCACTCGCGGCGCCAAGCTGGCCTATACCCTGAACAATTCCGACTGCAAGGGCATCATTTGCGCCGACCACTGCCTGGACCAGGTGGTGGAGATCCGCGAACAGGTGCCGCAGGTGCAATGGATCCTGGTACTGGGTACCGAGGACGGCCCGGGCCAGCATGCCATGGCTGACGTACCGGGCGCGTCCGACATGGCTGCCCTATACGATCGCCCGGCGGACATCGTGGAGAACCGGCTGAGTAGCCCCCTGGATCCGCTGGAGATCGTCTATACCTCGGGCACCACGGGCGATCCCAAGGGCGTGGTGTTCCAGAACGCCCGCTACGGCAACCCGTTCCTGCGCCGGATCCTGCCGCTGGGGGCCGACGATCGGCTTTACACGGGCCTGTCGCTGACCCATGGCAACGCCCAGATGATCACCCTGGCGACCTCGCTGTACGCGGGTCTGCCCTGCGTGATCAGCCGCCGCTTCACCAAATCCCGGCTCTGGGACATCACCCGCAAGTACGGCAGCACCGTATTCAATCTGTTGGGCGGCATGACCTCGGCCATCTACAGCGAGCCCGAGCGCGACGACGACGGCGACAACCCGGTGCGCTTCGTGCTCAGCGCCGGCATGCCGGCCACCCTGTGGGAAAAGTTCGAGCAGCGCTTCAATTTGCGGGTGTTCGAGTTCTACGGCGCCGTCGAGGGCGGCCTGGCCTACAAGCCGATCGACGTCGGCCCGATCGGCAGCTTCGGCAAGGCGCCCGAGGGCATGGAGATGAAGATCGTCGACGAGGTGGGCAACGAATGCCCGCCCGGCGTGCTGGGCGAGATCATTTCCCGCCCCCGCCAGGGCCCGGCACCGGAAGTGGAGTATTTCAAGAACCCCGACGCCTCGGACAAGAAGACAAAAGGCGGCTGGCTGCGCAGCGGTGACGTCGGCCATGCCGATGCCGACGGCTGGCTGTTCTTCGACTACCGCAAGGGCGGCGGCATCCGCCACAACGGCGATTTCGTCAATCCCGGTTTCGTCGAACAGGTGATCGCCGAACACCCGCAGATCACCGACGTCTTCGTCTACGGTGTCGAGGCCGCCTCGGGCGCGCCGGGCGAGAGGGACGTGGTCGCCGCCATCGTGCCGCTGCCGGGCGAGACCATCGATCCAAGCTCGGTGTTCGCCGCCTGCCGGGCCGGGCTGGAGGGCAACTTCGTGCCGAGCTACCTGCAGGTGGTCGACGAGATCCCCAAGACCGCCTCGGAGAAGCCCCAGGAGCGATTCCTACTCGACCGCTTCGCCCCCGACGGCGAAGGCGTCTATGCCGAAGCCTGAATCCGAACGCGTTTGGAACGCGGCCGCAACGAATAGGATGCCGTCATGCAGGATCCGGACGATTTCAGTTGGCTGAAGCAGGGCAGCACCTCACCCGCGGACTTGGCGAATAGCTATGACGAATGGGCCGCCACCTATGACGAGACGCTGGCGGGCTGGGACTACCGCTCACCGGCGGATACCGCCCGGTTGTTGCGCGCCGAAACAGCATCCGACGCGACCATTCTCGATGCCGGCTGCGGCACCGGCCTGGTGGGCACGGCGCTCAGGGCGGCGGGTTTTACCGGGCCCATCGACGGTTTCGACATTTCGACATCGTCGCTGGAACAGGCGGCACGGCTGAACATCTATCGCAAGCTGAAACGGGTCGACTTGCAGACGCTGCCGGTCGCCCTTGCGGTCAACAGCTATGACGCCCTGGTCTGTATCGGCGTGCTGACCTACGTCCCGGACAGCGCCGCCGTGCTGCGCGAATTCGCCCGCCTCGTCCGGCCCGGCGGCACCGTCCTGGTCACCCAGCGCGAGGACATGTTTCAGGAACGGGCCTTCGCCGAGACCGTCAAGGGCCTGGCCGAAGCCGGGACCTTCGGCAAGACCGTCATATCGGAACCCCAGCCCTATCTGCCGGACAATCCGGATTTCGGCACGGACATCGAAGTGATCTATGCCGCGATGACGGTGAGTTAGAGCACTATCCGACCTTATAGAGCCATTTGATGGCGTCCCCTGGCCATTTGGGTAGGCGCGTCGCGCCGCGCGATGTGGGTGATCGGGCAAGCGGCGCCACGCCCCCCAAAGGGCAGGGGACGCCACCGAAGGCCGCCCTCGAAGGCCCCGTGGCGGCGTTGCGCTTCTTTGCCGATGCCCCACATCGCCAGGCGAAGCGCGCCTTGCCACGAAAACCGGAGAAACCGGTCAAATGGTTCTATAAGGTCGGATAGTGCTCTCAGAACCAAGAAAGCCGGAAGATATGCCGCACTTGGACATCGCCCCTGGCGAAAGCCTGTTCTACGAGTACGACGCACCAGGGGCGGCCGGCGCCACCTTCGTCTTCGTCAATGCCCTGACCGGCAATACCGGCATGTGGCAGGGCGCCATCGCCCCGGCCCTGCGCCAGGCCGGCCATGGCACCCTGTGCTACAACTTCCGTGGCCAGATCGAGACCAGCTTCGCCGACGACACGGCACTGACGCCAAGCCTGATCGTCGATGACCTGCGGGCCCTGCTGGATCATCTGCGGCCGCCGAAACCGATCCTGGTCGGCCTGTCGATCGGCGGCCTGTTCGCCGCCCGGGCGCTGCTGGCCGGGGCCGAGGCGGCCGCCCTGGTGCTGATCAACACCCTGCGCAAGCCGGGGCCGCGCATCGACTGGCTGGGCCGCGCGATGGTCGAACTGGCCAGGCTGGGCGGCGGGCGGCTGGTGATGGCGGCCAACCTGCCGATGATCGTCAACCCAGAGCAGCTATCGGCGATGTGGGATGACGCCTTCGAGGCCGGGCCGTTCGAGTCCATGGACCCGAACGACGGCCTGTTCCGCCTGATGGCGGAGTCCACCGCGACCGACTGGGATTTCCCATACGAGAAGCTCAGCGTGCCGGTGCTGCTGATGACCGGCCGCCACGATCGGGTGTTTTACGTCGCCGAGGACGTGGCCGAACTGGCCGGCCGCATCGCCGACGTGCGCGAGGTGGTGTTCGAGGATGCCGGCCACCTGATCCCGGTGGAACGGCCGGAACGGTTCACCAAGGAACTGCTGGCATTCGCCGACCACCTCAAGACGGCGCGATAATCGTCGGATGCTGGTATCGATGGTTGAACGGCGACCGCGGAAACATCGCGGAATTAATCCTGCTAGCGAGCACTCAGATTTTCCATCTCCTGCCTGAGACCTCTAGGCGACCCGATGATACTGCCGCATAGATCTATTCTATAGTCACCGTCCGAACCAAAAGCCGATAGTATTATCTTTTGACCGACTATCAGCCGTTCGACGCCACAAGACGCTCCATCGGCTGGCGTTTCAACAACTATCGATGGTAGATCCTGACCTTTGAATACCGTTTCTACGTCAATATTGTATTTTATCTTGGCCCAAATTCTAAAAATACTGTTGCGGCTAAATGTTCGTGTTTTCGATTTCACTGTTCCCATGAAAACGATATCCGCGTTCTCGAAATGGTACGCAGTGGGCTTACTGAGGCAACTGCAGGCGTGGGATGGGGACGATTGGACCGTCATCACCAAGAGACCGATGCCGATGCCGGCCAGGAGTCCAATTCGAAATCGTCGAGGCCCTCGCATCGAGGCGATATGCCCGTGGCCACGAGGCCCTGCGCGCGGCTGGTGGGGATCATTCACCGGACATCCCCCGCATGGCTATGTGTTGCTTGAAACCTCTCGATACTCCGGAGTTTCAAGCGTCATGGGACCGTTGGTATCCTACAGCAACGAGCCAGGCTTGGCGCAGGACAAATCAGGTTCAGGCGCTCGGGCACCCGCCGATCGGCATCGTCCGACCGAGGAAACTTAGTCAGAAGAAACTGGGTCAGGTCTTACATGACGACATCTCAGCATCAAGCCGCACTGTAAAGCCGAGTGATGGGCACAAATGTCGTAATGCAAGACCTGACCCCCTAGCCGCGACGCCGCCGCCGGCCGGCCGGGACGCCGTCACCGTTCTCAACCGGAAATAGCGAAACGGCGGCCCCGAAGGATCGCCGTTTCAACTCCCCTGCTCTCGAATTGGTTCAGGCCGTCCCGCGCCGGCGCCGGCGCCGGGCCGCGCCGAGGCCGGCCAGGCCCAGGCCGAACAGGGCCAGGGTGCCAGGTTCGGGCGCCGGGGTCGGCAGCGGCGCGTCGTACCACAGGCCGTTGGTGAAGTCGGTGATCAGATCGTTTTCGGCACCGGCTCCCGTGACCGAGTCGAAGAAGGGCCCCAGCGCGCCATAGGTACCATCGCCGTTGTTGTCCTCCTCGGCTTCCATCTTCACCTTGAAACCGCCGGTACCGAGGATGGCGGCGGTGACGTCGGCCAGCATGCCGTTGGCGGTGACGCCGAAAGAGGCGTCGGTGCCGAAGTTGATGGCGCCGCCACTCAAATCGGTCAGCGTGAATTTATAGCGGGTCCGGGTGCTGATGCCCGCGACATGGGTG
Organism: Alphaproteobacteria bacterium; assembly: GCA_030746635.1. Classification (GTDB taxonomy): domain Bacteria; phylum Pseudomonadota; class Alphaproteobacteria; genus JASLMH01. Next base: position 14,290 of record JASLMH010000022.1, read on the forward strand.
TGGCCGTTGAGCAGGGTCGTGGCCACGTTGCCGCTGATCGTATCGAAGTTCAGAACCTCGACGTTACCGCCTTTCGAACCGCCAAAACCCAAGTTATCGATCAGCCCGTCCATGGCGATACCGGCCGAGACGTTACCCCAATACATGTTGGACCAGGAGGCGCCGGAGGTGTCGAAGCCGCTGTAGGTCCAGGTCACGCCACCCGATTGTGAAGACGGCCCGCCGCTCGAGGCGAACGCGTTGCCGCCCGGCGCCGGATAGACATCCCCGATCGGCACCGCCTGTGTCTGTGTCGCCAGCACGACCAGCGCGGCCGAAATGGCAAAGGTCTTAAAAGCATGCGAAGCAATCATTTTCCCCTATCCTCCTTGGGTTCATGCGCAAGGTGTCTTGAACGCTTCTAATTATCCTTTGCAAAAGCCGTGCCAACTTTTGAATACCCATTAAATCAATGAGTTAATGGGGAGCGTCTTTAGAATTGTTAAAAAAGTGTAAACATTCTCGACGCATTCGCCCGTTGCTACCGATCGTTGCGGCCAATGGCGGCGATACATTCGAGATCTGTTGGCCGCAAGGGAACGTTCACGCCCCCTTGCCCGGACCGGCAACGGCGGCCCCGTGGACCGCCGCTTCACGTCGTCTGATTTGAGGTCGGCTCAGGCCGTCCTGTTTCTGCGCCTTGCCAGGCCGAGACCGAGAAGACCCAGGCCGAACAGGGACAGGGTGGCGGGCTCCGGCGCCTGCACGAGCAACACATCGAGGCGGTAGATGTAGGCATCGGATTGCGGATCGTAAAAGCCATATTCTGTCGAGCTATAGTCGACGAAATCCGAGCCGGTGGTTTGACCGAAGCTGAACAGACCATGCGGGGTGCCGGCGCAGTCTATCTGTCGAGTCCCTCCTGAGCAGCCCGTCAATGGAAACGTGTCGTGATCGTCCTCGATGAAGACCGAGGTCAGCTGGCTGCCGGTGTCGACGCTCAGGCGTTTGTACCGATCGGACTCGAAGCCGGTCGCCGTCCAGGATTGATTGAGGTGATCCTGCAGGGTCGAGCCGGCACCGAGAAACAGATCAAGATCGGTGGATGTGCCGGTGCCGGCACGAAACACTCGAATTTTGTCGATCTGCAATCCCAGCACGCTGGCCGAGATGGTGTGGTCGATGAGGCCGCTGGGCAGGCTGGCGGTGTCGTCGAAGGCATTGACCCAAATCGGCGCCGCCTTGCCGGAGGTGCCGAAGCTGGCCACCATCAAGACAGCCAAGCCTATTGCCGCTAACCCGTGTGCGAAGGAGTTGGTTGCGCGCCGTAACATTGATTTTCCCCTTAACCAAAGAGCGGTCCCTACCAATACCCATGCAATTGCCATGCCAACTTACGAAATTTCGTGAAATCAATAGGTTAAATCCGATCACCGGCGGCAATTGTTGCCATGATGTTAAGTTCTCCGACACCTTCGCCCGTCGGTACGAGTTGTCGTGGCTGACGGCGGCGACCCTTTCGACACGCAAGCGTGAACGCTGCGCGCCCACCTTTCGCCTGACACCCGCCGGGCACCGTTGTAGGTGTTGCTCGGGGGCAATGGCCGAGGGCAACGACCATGGCGATGGGGATCCGGCGGACGGGGTTTTGCCTGTTGTTGGGCTGCTGCCTGCTGCTGTTCCCTGCCCTGCCCGTACGGGCGATGTCCGACGGCATGGTCGCCTGGCACGGCCGCCAACTGCTGGCCGGCGACGATGCCGAGGTCGCCCGCGCCGCCGCCGCCCTGGTCGCCCGCGGCAAGCGCGATGTGGTGCCCACCCTGATCCTGGCCCTGCGCTACGGCCGGCAGGACGAGGTTTACCAGGACGCTCTGCGACGATTGACAGGCCACGACGCCGGGCGCTGGTTCGACTGGATGCTATGGCAGGAGACCCATCCCGAACCGCCGCCGCATCCCTCCTACCTAGACGCCAAGCTGTCGGTGCTGCTCCGTATCGATCCCAACTTCATGCGTTTCCTGACCCCCAGCCTGATGCGGCCGGAGCGTATGAAGATCCGCCTGGAGGAGATTACCTGGGGCGGCGTCAGGGTCGACGGCATCCCCACGCTCGATCACCCGGACTTCCTGGCGGCGGCCGAGGCCGACTACCTGGCCGAGGACGATCTGGTCTTCGGGGTCTCGATCAACGGCGACCATCGGGCCTATCCGCTGCGTATCATGGGCTGGCACGAGATGTTCAACGACACCGTCGGCGGCGTCGATTTGGCCCTGGCCTACTGCACCCTGTGCGGCGCCGGCATCCTGTTCGAGAGCCGCCTGCCCGACCGGCCCGAGCCGTTCATGTTCGGCTCCTCGGGGCTGCTCTATCGCTCCAATAAGCTGATGTTCGACCGCCAGACCGACAGTTTGTGGAACCAGTTCACCGGCCGGCCGGTATCGGGGGCCCTGGTCGACAGCGGCATCGAATTGAAGATACGGCCGGTGGTGGTCAGCGACTGGGCCACCTGGCGCCGGGACCATCCCGACACCAAGGTGCTGTCCCTGGAGACCGGCCATCGCCGGGACTACGGCTCCGGCGCGGTCTATCGCGACTACTTCGCCTCGCCGGAGCTGATGTTCCCGGCCCGGGTCGACCAAAGACGCCTGGCCCAGAAGGACCGGGTGTTCGGCATCCGCACCGTGGGCGCCGCCAAGGCCTGGCCGCTGGCGACGTTCAGGGGCGGCAGGGTGATCAACGACCAAATCGGCGATCTGCCCCTGGTGCTGATCGGCGATGCGGATCGCCGCACCGTCCGCGCCTATCGCCGGGGGAACGGGCGGTTCCGAACCGGCGATGCCCCCAACACCCTGAGCGGCCCCGGCGGCACCTGGACCGTCGGCGAAGAAAACCTGCTCGGGCCGGCCGGCGAAAAACTGGCCCGGATGCCGGGCCACATCGCCTACTGGTTCGCCTGGAACAACTATCTGGGCCCGGCCAGCGAACTGGCCGGCGAACGCTAGCGCCTCCAGCGCCGCCGCAGAACGCCAAGACCGACGAGAGCGAGGCCGAGGATGGCGAGCGGCGCCGGCTCGGGCACCGTGGCCGAAGACTCGCTGATCGAGTTGATGGTGGCGACATCGGCCGGACCGCCGGGCAGTGCCTGCATGCGGGTGAAGTTGTAGGCGAAGACGTCATAGTTATCGAGGATGACGCCCGTGGAGAAGATGTCGGCGGCGCTGTTGGCCAGGATCATCTCGACCGACAGGGCCGAGGAGAACAGCGTCAACTGGTCGGGTCCGCCGTAGCGCACCTCGGCGCCGTCGACGGCGTAGGAGACGCCCTCGACCACCAGGGCGAAACCGCTGACCGCCGTGGCGTCATAAGTCGCCGTGGTGCCGTCGTCCGAGGTCGCCACCGCCGCGGTGTTGACCGTGAAGCTGCCGGTCCAGACCTGCGGCGGCACCTTGCCGCCGAACAGCGTCCCCAGGGACGAATCAATAATGATGCCGGAGATGTCGAAGGTGACAAGCGCCGCGCCGGCGCTTTGACTGCCGATCAGTACGGCCACCGCGACCACCAGTCCCAAGATCCTGTGCATCGGATCCTCCGGTGTTCTGTCTGCTGGCATGAACCATGCATATTCCGTGCCAAGATCTGGAATTATGGAAAGTCAATGGCTTGCACCGCGGCCACCGGCGCATGGGTTGTGAATGTGTAAATTTCATCGACACTTCGGGCGAAACAAGGGTGCAAGCCTGTCGGCCGGTCGTGCGCTAGACTGAGCGTCGCCAAACTAAGGTCCAGCGAGGAGCGGCGCCATGTTCCGAGACAACGCCCTGAAGGAAAAGCTGCGTCGTGGCGAAAAGCCGGTTGGCTGCTGGGTCTTTTTGTCCGGCGGCGACACGACCGAACTTTTGTCCCTCACCGGCTTCGACGCTTTCGTCATCGACCACGAGCACATCTTCGCCTCGCCGCATAGGCTGATCGAGCAGATGCGGGCGGCCCAGGCCAGCGAGGCCACCTGCCTGGTGCGGGTGCCCTCGCACGATCCGGTGACCATCCAGCGGACCATCGACACCGGCATCGAGGGCATCATCGTGCCGACCCTCGAGACCGCCGAACAGGCCCGCGATATCGTCGCCGCCTGCCGCTACCGGCCCCATGGCGGCCAGCGCGGCGTCGGCTATCCGGAGACCCGGGCGGCCGACTGGGGCCTCAGGGAAGTCGACTACCCGAGCCAGTATCGCGACCGCCTGCTGATCGCCGTGATCATCGAGACACGGCGCGGCGTCGAGAATATCGAGGCGATCGCCGCCGTCGACGGCATCGACATGATCATCCCGGGCAGCGGCGATCTGCTGGCCGACCTGGTCGACGACTTCGACGAGCTGTCCGGCTACGGCAGCTACGACCACCCCGAACTGTCGGCCCTGATCGGGCGGGTGGAGGAGGTCGTCAAGCGGTCGCCGAAGTGGCTGGGCGGGGTCACCCGAGGTGCCGCCGGCGCCAAGGGCATGCTCGACCGCGGCTATGATTTCGTCACCCCGACGGCGGATAGCTGGCTGCTGATCGATGGTGCAAGGCGGATCCTGGCGGAGATGAGCGACGGCGACGGCCGATAGGCGGCGGCCGGCAACAACGGGAGAGGACGCGACGGCATGGCTGATAAGGACGCGGCGCAGTACGACTACATCATCATCGGGGCCGGCTCGGCCGGGGCGGCGCTGGCCCATCGCCTGACCGAGGACCCCGCCAACCGGGTGCTGCTTCTCGAGGCGGGCAAGGCCAACCATCCCTCGACCCGACTGCCGGTCAGCTTCAGTTGGCTGATCGATCACCCAATCGCCAACTGGTGCTTTACCTCCGACCCGGAGCCGGGCACCGCCGACCGCGCCATTCCGGTGCCGCGCGGCAAGCTGCTGGGCGGCTCCTCCGCCATCAACGGCCTGGTCTATGTGCGTGGCCAGAGCCTCGACTACGACACCTGGGCACAACTGGGCAACCGCGACTGGAGCTGGCGGTCGGTGGAGCCGATCTTCCGGCGCATGGAGAACTACCAGGGCGGCGGCGACGGCGGGCGCGGCCGGGGCGGGCCGCTGGGCGTGTCAGAGGTACCGGACCAGAACCCGCTCTACGATGCCCTGTTCGCCGCCGCCGAGGCGGCCGGCCATCGCCGCAATCCCGACTACAACGGCCCTGACCAGGAGGGCATCGTCAAGACCCAGGCGACCATTCGGCGCGGCCGGCGGATGAGCACCGCGCATTGTTATCTGCGGCCGGCCAGGGGACGCGGCAACCTGCACATCGTCACCGAGGCCCTGACCCAACACCTGATCCTGGATGGCAGGCGCTGCCTCGGCGTGGCCTATGCCCAGGGCGGCCAGGTCACCGAGGCGCGGGCCGGGCGCGAGGTGATCCTTTCCGCCGGGGCCATCGGCTCGCCGAAGATTTTGGAGCTGTCCGGCATCGGCCGGCCGGAGGTGCTGGCGGCCCACGGCATCGATGTGCAACACGAACTGCCGGCGGTGGGCGAGAACTTCCGCGACCACATCAACGCCCGCATTCAATGGCAGGTGACGGCGCCCGGCGTCTCCTACAACGAGCGCGCCCAGGGCGCCAATCTCGTTGGCCAGGTGGCGAAATACCTGATCAGCGGCGGCGGCTTCCTGAGCCTGCCGTCGGCGCCGCTGCTGGCCTTCCTGAAGACCCGGCCGGAACTGGCGACGCCGGACGTGCAGATGCACCTGGTGCCCTACGCGGTGAAGGACCCGAAGCGGCGCAAGCTGCATGACTTCCCCGGCATGACCGTGGCCTGCTATCAGCTGCGGCCGGAAAGCCTGGGCTCGATCCATATCCAATCGGCCGAACCGAAGGAGCAGCCGGCGATCCGTTTCAATTTCCTGGCCGACCGGATCGACCGCGCGGCCATGGTCGAAGGCTTCAAGATGATGCGCCGCATCGTCGAGGCGCCGCCGATGGATCCCTTCCGTGGCGAGGAATACTCGCCCGGCAAGGCGGTCGACACCGATCAGGCGATCGAACAATGGATCCGGGAGAACTCGGAAACCGCCTACCACCCCATCGGCACCTGCCGCATGGGGCCCGGTCCGAACACCGTGGTCGACGACCAGCTCAAGGTCCATGGCCTGGACGGCCTGCGCATCGCCGATGCCTCGATCTTCCCGACCATGCCGTCGGGCAACACCAATGCCCCCGCCATCATGGTCGGTGAAAAATGCGCCGACCTGATCAAGGCGTCGGCCCATTAGGTCAAGTGACTAGAGGGAGTCGCTTGTCCCGTTCACCCTTCGAGACGCGCCTACGGCGCTCCTCAGGGTGAGGAAATCGCATAATTTCAAAAGCTTAGCCTCAGGCTGAGGGGGGCGCGGAGCGTCCATCTCGAAGCCGGCCGAAAAGCCGGTCCCGAACTACCCGAACAATCGCCCCAGCAACCGGTCGGCGCGGTCGAGGCGGCGGGCGATGAAGGCGCGGGTGTGTTCGAAGTTCTCCGAACGATCGCCGAGCCAGCGCAGCACCGCCGCCCCGAACAACAGGGTCAGGCCCCATTCCTCGAGCGACTTCTGCCGGCCCGTGGCGTCCAGCCGGGCGGCCTCCCGCAGCCACTGCACCCGGCGGCTGGTGGCCACCACCAGCGCCGTGCTCAGATGGATGTGCGGCGGCTGCAGCTTGTAGATCAGGATCGCCCGCAGCATGGCGCGGCGACCGCCCAGGGCCGTGAACCAGGCGACCAGCGCCGCCCGTATGCGTTCAGGCGCGGCCGCCTCGGCCAGATCGGCCCGCTCGGCCACCACCAGCATGGCGTCGTCCGCCCGGCCCAGCCAGGCATCCGCCACCGCGTCCAGGTCCGGATAACAGGCCCTGATTTCGGGCAAGCCGACACCCAGGCGCGCCGCCACCTGGTGCAGGCGCACCGCTGGCCAGCCGACCTCGTCGGCCAGTTCGACCGCCGCATCGACGATGCGCGCCTGCAACGGCGGCCGGCGCGTCATGCGCCGGTCCGCCCTCGGCCCATATCAGCCGGCAACGCGGCCATATGGCCCGACGGGATCAGTCGCCACCTTCGTACTTGAACGACACCCTGACCCTGGCCCGATAGGCCGAGACCGCGCCGTCCTGGATCTGCATGTCCAGATCCACGACCTCGGCGATGCGCAGATCGCGCAGGCTTTCGCCGGCGCGGGCGACCGCCGCCGAAGCGGCCTTCTCCCACGACTCCGTACTGGTTCCGACGAGTTCGATTACCTTGTAAACGCTCTCGGTCATGTTGCAGTCCTCCGATTGAGGTGGGACGAACCGAGTCTAGGACCGAAACGCACTGACCGAAAGGACTCAATCGGGCCGGAACGTGCTCTACGCGGCGCCGGCTTCGGCACCCCGGTGCAGGCGATAGGTGAAGCCGCGCACCCGGCGTTCGTCCAGCGGCGTGCCGTCGTCATAGAAGAAGAAGAACGGGATGTCCTTGCGATAGCGCAACAGGCCTTCCGAGATCAGGCTGCTGTCGCAGCCCCAGCACGAGGTCATCACCACGCCTTCATACAGCCCGGTCTCCCAGTGCCGCAGCACGCTGCCGACCTCGAACGCCGTCGGACCGTAGGTCTCCGGATCGATCAGCTCCTCGGCCTTGACGGCCGCGGCCTCGACCGCCGGGGCCGGCATCCAGGGATGCAGGTCCAGCACCTCGGCGTACAGCCTTTCGCGCATCTCCGCCTGCAGGTTGACCATCGGCGCCACCATCTCGGGCGTCACCCTGCGGCCGAACAGCAGGTGCGGGTGGCGGCGGCCGAGATATTCGAAGAAATCGGTGATCGGCTCCACCACCAGCCGCAGGCCCTGCTCGCTCATGCGCAGGAACAGGCCGGCGTTGGCGACGTCGGTGCCCTTGGTCAGGGCATCGCCGGTGACGTAGACCCGGCGCAGCGGCCCCTCGCCCTGCCAGGCGGCGTCCATCTCGGCGTATTGCCCGGCCACCTGGCGCAGCACGGCGCAGATCTCGACGGTCTTGCGTTCGAGTTCCGCCGCCGCCAGCGCCGGATCGGCCAGGGGCTCCTCGATGATGTCCATGGTCCGCTGGGCCGCCCCATCGAACAGAGCGCGGGCCTCGCCAGCCTCCGCCTCCACCGGCAGGTGGTAGATGTAGAGCTGGCGCAGGATATCGACCATGGCCAGGCCGAGCCAGATCAGCACCGCCATGGTCGGCTCGGAGCCGAACTTCAGGCCGCCGACGCTGACGTTGCTGTCCAGGCCCATCTTCTCGATGGAGATCCGGTCCTTGACGTCGAAGACGCCGCCCCGGCACATCCGGCCGGTGAGCTGCAGCAGTTCGGTCTGCCCATTCTGTGGATTCTGTTCCAGGTATTCGCGGAAGGCGCCCCAGACCAACTGATAGGACATGCACTCCTTGCCCGAACAGTCGGGCTTGCCGCACTGCGCGTTGCTTTCCGAGATCGGGGGCGCCGCCACCGCGTCGAAGCCATAGGCGCGGTAGGCGGCGGCGAAGGCCGGCCCCATGTAGTCGGCGGCGCTGAGCACCACATAGTGGGTGTCGGGGTCCATGTAGCCGGTCTTCTGCCGCTTCGGATCGACGAAGGAGATCGCCCGTTTGTTGTCCGGCACCCTCGACGGGTCGCCCTCGGCGATGAACTGGCGGACCGATTGCAGGAAGGCCTGGATGCGGGTGACGAAGCCGGCTTCGCCGCCATGGCCGTCGCTTTCCAGGATTGTGTGGGGATAGCCCTCCATCACGGACTGGAAGATCTGTTCGGTGAACGAGGCCGGCCCGCAGCCGAACGAAGCCAGGAACACCGGGAACACGTCGCCCATCTCGCGGGCCCAGGCGGCGGCCCGGATCGCCCGGTTATCATCGCCCCAATAGGCCTTCCACATCGCCGGGGTCCTCTCGTCGACCTTGAAGCAGTCGACGGGGATGGCCATGGCGCCGTTGCGGCGGAGGAGGTGCGGGATATTGGCGTTGATCGCCCTATCGTTGGTGACGTGCAGGTGCCCGGCCAGCAACACCGCCGGCAGCTCGTTCGCCCGGGCGTAATCCAGGGCGCCCTGGCCGATCTCCATCAACCCATCTTCATAGCGCAACTGGGCCGCGGCGCCGGCGGCCACCGCCGCCGGCACCTTGGCCGGATCGGCGCCGAACTCGCCGGCGACACGGATCATTTCCGCCACCAGGTCCGGCGTGTCCAGGCCGTCGCCGAACGACAGGCGCGGGCGCACCACCCTGGCCGCCTTGCCGCGGGCCAACAGCGATCGTTCGATCATGTCCGGCATCGCCTGTTCGGTCATGCAGGTCTGGCCGCCCCGGCCATGGACGTCGGAGATGCGGAAGATCTTCGGGAACAGCAGCACACCGTCGTCCAGATCGCAGACCGCATGGGCGATCTTCACCGGGCCGCAGGAATCGAAGCTGTTGCAAAGCTGTTCGCCGGCCGCCAGCGACGTCGCGGTGGAGCGCAGCAGCTCAACCGAAAAGCCCATCTCGCCGGCGAACGCCGCCAGCCAGGGGACATGACCGGCCAGGGCGCTGAGTTCCGGGATGACCAGGGTCGGCGCGCCCTCGCGGCGGATCACGAAGCTGTCGATCAGGTCCTGGCGCTGCTCGAACGGGTTCGGCGCATCCTTGGCCAGTTTCGGCTGGCTCGTCGTCGAGACCTCGAACTTCGGGCAGGCGCCGCCCGAGACCGCCTGGCGGCTTTCGCCGCCGACGGTGATGGTGGTGCGCTCGATCGGGCATAGGGTCTGGCACTTGGCGTCGCGGCAGCGGAATTCCGTGCGGGCGGTGATCTCGGCCGCCAGGATGCTCCCCAGGTCGAGGCCCGGCGCGGCATCGAGGGCCGCCCGGCCCATCTCTTCGCTGGCACACAGGCCGATCCCCCAGGCCCCCATGGCGCCCGGATTGGGCGGCACCACGATGTCGCGGCCGGTGACCGCCGCCAGGGTCCAGGCCAGGGACGGATTGGAGGCCGGCTTGCCCTGGAAGAAGATCCGGGCGCCCGGCGTACGCTGGCCCATCACCCGGTTCAGGTAGTTGTGGATCACCGAGTATTGGAAGCCGGCGAAGATGTCGTCGCGGCCGAAGCCTTCCTTGATCGCCAGCGAGGCGGCATCGGCGACAAAGACCGTGCACATCATGCCCAGGTCCGGCGGCCGCTTGGCGGTGGAAGCGAGATCGATGAACTCCTGGATATCGTCGACGTCGTAGAGGTTGGCCTGTTCCTCCAGGAACGAGCCGGTGCCGGCGCTACAGGCCTTGTTCATGTCGCTTTCGACGATGCGGCCGCCCTGCACGCGGATGTACTTGGCGTCCTGGCCGCCGATCTCGATCACCGAAAGATCGGTGCCGCCGTCGACGTCGCAGCGGGCGGCGGCAGTGGCATGGGCGACGATCTCGTTCAGCACGATGATGTTGTGGCTGTCGGGATAGACCGCGCGCAGCAGCGTCGCCACCGCCTCGCGGCCCGAACCGGTGACGCCGATGGCGCGCACGTCGGCCTTGGCCCGCTCCAGGATGCCGGCGACCAGCCGGCGGGCGGCGTCGACCGGATTGCCCCGGGTGCGGTCATAGACGTCGAGCACCACCTCGCCGGTCTCGATCGAGGTCAGCACCGCTTTGGCCCCGGTGGAGCCCAGATCGAGGCCCAGGATGGTCGGTGTTTCGGCGGCGCCGGCCGGGATCTCCGGCTCGGCCATCATGGTCACCCTCTCCCGCCAGTCGTAGGCCGGTGCCTGCACCGAGAAGCGGCTGTCGGTCGGGGCGATCAACTCCGCCGGGTCGGCCGGCAGCGGCGCCAACGTCGTTCTCGCCGCCTGTTCGGCGGCGATGGCGGCGGCGCCGACCGCCTCGAAGCACTCGGCCAGGGGTGGCAACTTGACCGGTTCGCCCAGCATCTCCTCGAACGAGCGGCGGAAGGACTCGATGCGGGCCGGCCCGCCCATCAGGTAGACCGGGCCGTCGACCCGGTTGCGCGCCATCAGCGAATGGGTGTTGCGCGCCACCGAGCCGAAATAGCCCTTGAACAATTCGCCGGTCGGCTTGCCCTGGTTGGCGAAGTGGGTCATTTCGCTTTTCGCGAAGACGGAACAGCGGGCGGTGATCGGGATGCCCTCGTCGGCCGCCTGGGCCGCCAGGTCCGCCTGTTCGATGCCCAGGCCGAAGCGGTCGGCGATCTTCTGGATGTTCTCGCCGGTGCCCGACGAGCACTTATCGTTCTCGAGATATTGGTAGTGGTATTTCGGCCCGGAGCCATTACCGTCGCCGCCGGCCGGCTTGCGGCTGAGCACGCCGTAGCCGCGGGCACCGATGGAGACCAGGTTGAGGGCGTCTTCCAGGCCGGGGGAGATTTCCAGGGCGGCTTCCTGGCAGGAATCCTCCGGCAGCATCAGCACCGGAGCGCGCAATTCATCGGCATAGATGCCGGTAGCGGCCAGAGCCGCGCAGGAGGCGATGTCGTTGTCGCGGTACCACTGCTGGAACAGGCCCAGCGGGTCGCCCTCGTGCAGTTTGTAACCCGCGCCGGCCACCTCGACCTTGCCGTCCTCGCCCACTTCGGCGACGACGAAACCCACGGAAGCCTTGCCCAGATCGCAGCCCGCTATTCTCACGCTCACTCTCCTATCGCGTTCTCTCCCCCATCGCTGTCTATGGCCATTCCCCTAACGGCCGTTAGAATCCACACCCATCATAAGCGATACGAATTCGATCGGCGAACCGGGCCACGGGTCGGGCGCAACCACCTCAAATCCTGGACGGAGCCTATGCCGCACTGGCTTCGGCATCCCGGTGCAGGCGGTAGGAGAAGCCGCGGACCCGGCGTTCATCCAATGGCGTGCCGTCGCCGTAGAAGAAGAAGAACGGAATTTCCTTGCGGTAGCGCAGCAGGCCCTCGGTGATCAGGCTGTTGTCGCAGCCCCAGCAAGAGGCGACGACGACGCCGTCATAACGGCCGGTCTCCCAGGCATGCACGACACTGGCGATCTCCATCGGCGAGCCGCCGACGGTTTCCGGGTCGATCAGGTCCTCGGCCAGCTCCAGGGCCTCCTCGACCGCCGGCGCCGGCAGCCAGGGATGGGTTGCCGCCACCTCCTGGTACAGCCAGGCCCGCAACTGGGCCTGTTCCTCGGTCATCGCCCGGGCCTCGGCCAGCGGCTTGGCCCGGCCGTACTGCAAATGGGGATGCCGGCGGGACAGGAATTCGAAGAAATCGGTCAAGGGCTCGAGCACCAGCCGCAGGCCCTGTTCGCTGAGCCGCAGGAACAGGCCCGAGCTGGCGAAATCACCGCCCTTGGTCATGGTCTCGCCGCCGACGAAAACCGTGCGGAAGGCGCGGCTGCCCTGCCAGCGGCGGTCCATTTCGGCATACCGACCGCCGATCCCGCAAAGCGCCGCGCCGATCTCGACGGCGCGCCGCTCGACCTCGGGCCGGGCAGCGTCGCTGTCCGTTGCCGCCATAGGTGCCTCGAGGATGGCGTGGACCCGTTCGATGCCGGCATCGTAGAGCGCCCGGGCCTCGCCCGGCCGGGCCTCCACCGGCACATGATAGATGTAGAGCTGGCGCAGGATCTCGATCGCCGAGAGGCCCGCCCACAACAGCAACGACATCGACCGATCGCCGCCGAACGGCATGCCCTGCATGGTGACGTTGCTGTCCAGGCCCATCTTCTCCAGGGTGATCTGGTCCTTCACGCCGAAGGCGCCGGTCCGGCACAACTGGCCCGAAAAGGCCAGCAGCACCGTGTCCTTCACCGGCGGGTTCCGCTCCAGGTACTGGCGGAAGGCGCCCCACATCAACTGGTAGCTCATGCACTCCTTGCCCGAGCAATCGGGCTGGCCGGCCTGGTAGGTGCTTTCGCTGTGGGCCGGCGCCGCCACCACGTCGTAACCGTAGGCCCGGTAGGTGGCGGCGAAGGTGGCGCCGACATTGTCGGCCATGCTCATGGCCACGTAGTGCACCTCGGGGTCCAGGAAACTGGGACCGCTGTACCGCGGCGGACTGACGTAGGTAATCCGCTTGGCATTGTCGGGCAGTGCGCGATCGCCGTCCTCGGCGATGAATTGCCGCACCGATTGCAGGAAGGCCTGGATCCGGGTGACGAAGCCGGCTTCACCGCCATGGCCGTCGCTCTCCAGGATGGTGTGCGGATAGCCCTCCAACAGGGCCTGGATGGCCTGCTCGGTGAACGACGAGGGACCGCAGCCAAAGGAGGTCAGCAGGACCGGGAAGACATCGCCCGTCTCGCGAGCCTGCACCGCCGCCCGCATGGCCCGGTTGGCGTCACCCCAATAAATCTTCTTCATCGGCGGCGTCTTGGGGTCGACCGTGAAGCAGTCGGCCGGGATCGCCATGGCGCCGTTGCGCCTGAGCAGATGCGGGATGTTGGCGTTGATCGCCGGGTCGCAGATCACGTGCAGATGGCCCACCAACAAGACGGCGGGCACGTCGTTGGCCCGGGCATAGGCGAGCGCCTCCTCGCCGATGTGCTCCAGTTGGTCCTCGAAGGCGAGCTGGGCTTCGGCGGCCTTGGCCACGGCGCCCTCGATCCGGTCGGCTTCGACGCCGAGCTCGTCGGCCAGGCGCACCATCTCGGCGGTCAGTTCGGCTGCCGCCGGCCCCTCGCGGAACGACAGCCGCGGCCGCACCAGCCTGGTCCTGCGGCCGCGCGACCGCAGGAGCTGCTTGGCCAGCGAGGGCCTGACCGGTTCGGCGCCGCAGGTCTGGCCGCCGCGGCCCTTGCTGTCGGCGATGTAGAAGATGGTCGGGAACAGCATCAGGTCGACGTCGATGTCACAGACCGCATGGGCGATCTTCACCGGGCCGCAAGAATCGAAGCTGTTGCAAAGCTGTTCGCCGGTGGCCAGCGAGTGTTTGTCCGAGCGCAGGACCCGCACCGAGAAACCCAGTTCGCCGGCGAAGGTGGCGAGCCAGGGGATGTGGGGGCCGAGCGAGCTGACCGCGGGGATGGCCAGGACCGGTCCGTCGGTGGGCGCGGGTATGAAACTGTCGATCAGGGCCTCGCGCTGTTCGAACGGGTTCGGCGCCTCCTTGGCCAGCTTCGGCTGGGTCTTGGTCGAAACCTCGAACTTCGGACAGGCGCCGCCCGAGACCGCCTGGCGGCTGACCTCGCCGACCTTGATGGTGGTGCGCTCGATCGGGCACAGGGTCTGGCACTGGGCGTCGCGGCACTGGAACTCGGTGCGACCGGTGATCTCCGCCGCCAGGACCTGGTCGAGCTCCAGCCGTGGCGCCGCCACCAGTGCCTGCGGGTCCAACTGCTCGACGGCGCACAGACCGATGCCCCAGGCCCCCATGGCGCCGGGATTGGGCGGCACCACGATGTCGCGGCCGGTGACCGCGGCCAGGGTCCAGGCCAAGGATGGATTGGAGGCCGGCTTGCCCTGGAAGAAGACCCGCTGGCCGAGCGTGCGCTGGCCCATCACCCGGTTCAGGTAGTTGTGGATCACCGAGTACTGGAAACCGGCGAAGATATCGTCGCGGCCGAAGCCCTCCTTGATCGCCAGGGCGGCCGCGTCGGCCACGAACACCGTACACATGTGGCCCAGTTCCGGCGGCCGCTCGGCGCTGGAGGCGAGATCGATGAACTCCTGGATATCCTGGACGTCGTAGAGGTTGGCCTGTTCCTCCAGGAACGAGCCGGTGCCGGCGCTACACGCCTTGTTCATGTCGCTTTCGACGATGCGGCCGCCTTGCACCCGCATGTACTTGGCGTCCTGGCCGCCGATCTCGATCACCGACAGATCGGCCCCGTCGTCGACGTCGCAGCGGGCGGCGGCGGTGGCATGGGCGACGATCTCGTTCAGCACCACGATGTTGTCGCTGTCGGGATAGACCGCGCGCAGCAGGGTCGCCACCGCCTCGCGGCCCGAGCCGGTGACCCCGATGGCGCGTACGTCGGCCTTCCCCCGCTCCAGGATGCCGGCGACCAGCCGGCGGGCGGCATCGACCGGGTTGCCGCGGGTGCGGTCGTAGACGTCGAGCACCACCTCGCCGGTCTCGATCGAGGTCAGCACCGCCTTGGCCCCGGTGGAGCCCAGGTCGAGGCCCAGGATGCTCGGCGTTGAGGCGGCGCCGGCCGGGATCTTGGGCTCGGCCATGATGGTCACCTGGTCCCGCCAACCGCTGGCCGGCGCCAGGGTCTCGAAGCGATTTTCGATCGGCCGCAGCAGCGCCGCCGGGTCGCTCGGCAGCGCGGCCAGGGCATCGCCGCCGGCCCGGGCCTGCTTGGCGGCGATGGCCATGGCGCCCGCCGCCTCAAAGCACTCGGCCAGCGGCGGGCTCTCCACCGGGGCGTCAAGCAATGCCTCGAAGGCCTCCCGGAAGGACTCGATCCGGGCCGGACCGCCGATCAGGTAGACCGGTCCCTCGACCCGGTTGCGCGCCACCAGGGCATAGGCGTTGCGCGCCACGGAACCGAAATAGCCCTTGAACAGCTCCGCCGTCGGCTTTCCCTGGTTGGCGAAATGGGTCATCTCGGACTTGGCGAACACCGAGCAGCGGGCGGTGATGGGAATGCTCCCATCGACGGATTGGGCCAATTGGTCGGCCTGGCTGATGCCGAGGCCGAACCGGTCGGTGATTTTCTGGATATTCTCGCCGGTGCCCGACGAGCACTTGTCGTTTTCCAGGTACTGGTAGAGATATTTCGGACCGGCACCATTACCGTCGCCGCCGCCCGGCCGGCGGCTGAGCACGGCATAGCCGCGGGCGCCGATGCTGACCAGGTTGAGGGTGTCGGCGAGCTCGGGCGACAGTTCCAGGGCGGCTTCCTGACAGGAATCCTCGGGCAGGATCACGGCCGGTTCGCGCAATTCGTCGGCGTAGACGCCGGTCGCCGCCAGGGCGGCGCAGGATGCGATATCGTTATCCCGGTACCATTGCTGGAACAGGCCGAGCGCGTCGCCCTCGTGCAGTTGATAGCCCGCGCCTTCGACCTCCACCGTGCCGTCATCGCCTACCGTGCCGACGACGAACCCCACGGAAGCCTTGCCCAGATCGCAGCCCGCTATGCGCACGTTCACTCTCCTATCGCGTTCTCTCCCCCATGGTTGGTTCCCGCCGTTCCCCTAATTTCGATTAGAATTCGCGATCATGATAACCGAAATCGGCCCATTCGGCGAACCGTGCCGAGCCGGCGACCGATGAATTTTCAGGTTAAGCCCGGCAATGACGAATTGAGAATGAATCCAAACTATTGGTGGTTATGCCAGGGCCAAACACCAGGCCCGGGCATCCATCGGCAGCACCAATGATGACGCGCCTTGGCGCCTACCAGTTCGGCTTGCGCTTCTCGTTGAAGGCGTCGAGGCCTTCCCGGGCGTCGTCGGTGGCGATGATGTTGCAGATCGTCTCGACGGTGTTCTCGATCGCCCGCCGGTACTCGAAATCGTTGGCGCGCATGAAGGCATCGCGCGCCAGCCGCATCACCACCGGCGACTTCTCGGCGAACTCGCGGGCCAGCGCCCGGGCCTCGTCGATCACCCGCCCCTCGGGCACCACGCGGTTGACCAGGCCGCGCCGCTCGGCCTCGACAGCCGGGATCGGCTGGCCGCTGAACAGCAATTCGAACGCCTTGTGCCGGCCGATCTGCCGCGGCAGGTGGACGAAGTGCATGGCCGGGATCAGGCCGACGTCGATCTCCGGATAGCCCAAGGTCGCCTGCTCTCCGGCGATCAGCACATCGCACGAGACCGCCAGGGTGACGCCGGCGGCGCGGGCCGGGCCGGTCAGGGCGGCAATGGTTGGCTTGCCCATGCGGTACTGCAGATCGTGCATGCCGAAATAGAGCTTTTCGAGGAAACGCCGCAGCTCGAGGCCGCTGCCGCCGCGGATCATCTCCAGGTCCATGCCGGCGCTGAAGGCGTTGTCGAAAGCGCTGGTCAGAATCACCGCCCGGACCCCGCCATCGTCCCGGGCCAGGCCATAGGCGGCCAGAATGTCGTCGATCAGGGCGTGGTTGATGGCGTTGACCGGCGCCCGGCGCATGGTGATCTCGGCGACCCGGTCCCGCACGGCATAGTCGATGGTCTCGAAATTCGGCATCGCGGCGTTTCTCCCAGTTGGCCATCGGCGGTCGTACCGATGCTGTCCTATAGCGGCCGGAAGCGGGCCGGCGCAACGCCCACCGTCGGGTTCCCTTGAGCACCGGGTCCGGCGATGACAGACTGAAGTGACCGAGCGAGCCGGGCGGGGCACGGCGGAGGAAACGGGCATGACCGACGATTGTCACGACGACGGGGCCAGGCGCGGTCTGGCGCCCGAGACCCTGGCCGCCCAGGCGCTGGGGCGGGTTGACGAGGTGACGCGGGCCTTGGTGCCCCCCATCCACCCGTCCACGACCTACGAACGTGACCCGGACGGCGGCTACAGCTCGGGCCGCGGCTATACCCGCCCGCACAACCCGACCTACGACGAGCCCGAAGACCTGCTGGCCACCCTGGAAGGCGGTGGCGATTGCCTGCTGTTCGCCTCCGGCATGGCGGCGGCGACGGCGGTCTTCCAGTCGCTGCTGCCGGGCGATCACATCGTCGCCTCGCGGGTCATGTACTGGGCCTTGCGGACCTGGCTGGTGGACTTCGCCATGTCCTGGGGGCTGGAGGTCGAATTCGTCGACACCACCGACCCGGACGCCTTGGCCGCCGCCATGCGCCCGGGGCAAACCCGGCTGGTCTGGCTCGACACCCCGGCCAACCCGACCTGGGATGTCACCGACATTAGGGCGGCCGCCGACATCGCCCATGCCGCCGGGGCCCGCCTGGCGGTCGACAGTACGGCGGCCTCGCCGGTGCTGACCCGGCCGATCGAATTCGGCGCCGACCTGGTGGTGCACTCGGCCTCGAAATACCTGAACGGCCACAGCGACGTGCTGGCCGGCGCCGTGGTCTGCGCCAGGGCCGATGCCTACTGGCAGCGCGTCCGCGCCTGGCGGCGTGACGCCGGCGCGGTGCTGGGCCCGTTCGAGGCCTGGCTGCTGTTGCGGGGCATGCGCACGTTGTTCGTGCGGGTTCAGCGCTGTTCCGAAAGCGCCCTCGCCATCGCGCGCCGTTTGGAAGCCAACCCGCGCGTCTCCCAAGTGCTGTATCCCGGGCTGGCCGGTCATCCGGGCCACGCCATCGCGGCACGGCAGATGCAGGGCGGCTTCGGCGGCATGCTGTCGATCCGGCTGGCCGGCGGCGAGGCGGCGGCCATGGCCACGGCGGCCGGGGTGACGGTGTTCAAGCGGGCCACCTCGTTGGGCGGCGTCGAGAGCCTGATCGAGCATCGCGCCAGCATCGAAGGCCCGTCGACGCCGGTGCCGGCCGATCTGCTGCGCCTGTCCATCGGCCTGGAAAATCCCGATGACCTGATCGCCGACCTGGAACAGGCGCTGGCGCGGGCCGACGCGGTCGCCCCGACCCCGGCCCCAGGGGCCGATGAGGCCGACCGCGAAGCCACGGGCCGGCCCGGCGACGGACTGGCCGCGCGGATCAGGTCCATCCTGGAAGAGCGGATCCATCCGCTGGTCGCCGACCGGGGCGGCGATGTGGTGCTGCGGGATTGCGCCGACGGCGTCGTCACGCTCGGCATCGTTGGATCACCGGGCGCTTCGGTGCCGCTGCGCAGCAGCATCGGCAACCTGATCCGCCACTACGCACCGGAGGTCACGGCCGTCCGGTTCGCCACCACGCTCAGCGAAGCCGGCCCGTCGCCGACTGACGGCGCGCAACTGGTTCTCGACGAACTGGTCAATCCGGCCGTCGCCAGCCACGGCGGCGTCGTCCGGCTGGTCGAGCTCAAGGAGAACGTCGCCCATGTCCGCTTCGAGGGCCGCTGCCAGGGCTGCGCCATGGCCGATGTGACCCTCCGCCAAGGCGTCGAACCGATGATCCGGGAACAGCTGCCCGACATCGTCGCCGTCGTCGACGCGACCGACCATGCCGGCGGCCGCGATCCCTATTTCAAGACCAAGAAGGGGGCCACCTGATACCAAGGCATGACTTCTCCCATTCATCCTTCGAGACGAGCCTGCGGCTCTCCTCAGGATGAGGTGCTCCTTATGCTGAGGAGGGCGCGGAGCGCCCGTCTCGAAGCATGTCTATCGGTCAATCTGACCGCGATTTGGCATGAGCCTGTTACCGACGCTCGCCAAAGGTCCGCGGGGGCGATGGATCCGTGCGACGCCTGCTGCTGTTGATCCCCGCCACCTCCTACCGGACGGGCGATTTCCTCGCCGCGGCGCGGCGGCTTGGGGTCGAGGTCGTGGTCGGCTCTGACCGGCCATCGGTGTTGGAAGCTTTCTCGTCCGGCCGTACCCTGGCCCTCGATTTCGCGCCCATCGAGGACGGCATATCACGGATCATCGCCCATGCCCGGCATTATCCGATCTCGGCCATCCTGGGCTGCGACGAAGGCACCACCGTGCTGGCCGCCGCCGCCGCCAAGGCGCTGGGTCTGCCGCACAATTCGACCGAGTCGGTGGCCGCGGCCCATGACAAGTACCTGTTCCGCCGCGCCCTTGAACGGGCGGGCATCCCATCTCCCTGGTTCCGGCTGATCTCGTTGCGGCAGGACCTGGCCGGCGCGGCGGCGGCGGCGAACTATCCCTGCGTCCTGAAGCCCCGCGGTCTGTCCGGCAGCCGCGGCGTGATCCGGTGCGATGATGAAGCCAGCTTCGTCGCCGCCTGTGATCGAATTACGGCGATCCTGCGGGGCACCGCCGGCCTCGCCTACGACCACGCGGACGCGGTCCTGGCCGAGGGCTTCATAGCGGGGCGGGAGGTCGCTCTGGAAGGCTTGCTGGACGGTGGCCGTCTGCAAACACTGGCGATGTTCGACAAGCCGGATCCGCTGGACGGCCCCTACTTCGAGGAAACCATCTATGTCACGCCATCGCGCCTGTCGGACAGCCTGCAAGCGGCCGTGGTCGACGAGACGGCCGGGGCGGCGGCGGCGCTGGGCCTGCGCGACGGCCCGATTCACGCCGAACTGCGCCTCAACAACCGGGGCGCCTGGCTGATCGAGCTTGCCGCCCGGTCGATCGGCGGCCTTTGCTCGCGGGCGCTCGGGTTCACCCATGGCGCCGGGCTCGAGGAGCTGATCCTGCGGCACGCCCTGGGCCTGCCGACCGACCGCTTCGAACGCGAGACGCCCGCCTCGGGCGTGATGATGATCCCGATCCCCCGGGCCGGTCGATTGCAGGCCGTGAGCGGCCTGGATGCCGCCCGGGCCATACCCAGTGTCGACGATGTGGTCATCAGCATCCGCCCTGGTGAACAGCTCGTGCCGTTGCCGGAAGGCGACCGCTACCTGGGCTTCATCTTCGCCCGGGCCGACGACCCGGCGGAGGTCGAAGCGGCCCTGCGCCGCGCCCACCAGCGCATCCGCTTCGACATTGCCCCGGCCACCGCACCTTTGGACTGACGCTGCGCTAGAACATTCGGGCCGCGGCGCGGCGCCCGCGACTTCACACCAAAACCAAGAATCCAATCACGTTCCAATCACGCCCCTGCCCCATGGTCTCGTCATCGGGCTCGTTGCCCGCAATGAAAAATAGCAAAGGAAAAACCTCATGACCTACTTCTCAACCCCGAACCGTGGCCGACTTGGCGGCATCGCCATCGCTACCGCCGGCATCGCGCTGGTGGCGCTTTTCGCTCCATCCGGCGCCAACGCTTTGCCTCTGACCCTGATATCCCATGACGCCGTCGCGTCGAGCACGGCCATGGTGAACGGCTCTACGCTCACCTCGGCGACCGATGTCGACGCTACGCCAACGGATACGTATGTGTTCGCGCACAGCGCTTCGGCTTCCGCTCCCGGCCCGTCACAGGCGCATGCAGACAGCCAAGCGGTTTCGAAGTCGTTCGACACGGCGAGCGAAACCGTCGTTCAATTCGAGCAGTACGCCCACTATTTCGGGTCCATTGAGCCGGGGGGACCCAACCCCGGTGGTGACGCCAGCGCCGATCTCAGCGCTACCTGGGTGTTCGAGTTGGCGGCCGTCAGCGTCGATGTCGTCTATGGCAACACCTTTCTCGATCTCGGCGGTGCCTTCGCTGGCGGTTCGACCTTGCGCATCGAGAACCTCACCAGCAATGCGTCGATTCTCGACCTCGTCGATCCCGGACCGATCCTACCGACCACGCTGAGCTTCACCGGTCTGATCGGCGACCTGATTCAGATCAGCTATTTCGGTTACGTCTCCGGCGCGGTCGCCTCGGGCGGCGACGTCTCCGGCTATCGGGATTTCTACGAACTGCGGTTCGCCGGCGCCGGATCACCTGCCAGCGGCAGCGTTCCCGAACCGGCCGCCGTCCTGCTGTTGGGACTGGGTCTGGTCGGGCTGGCCTGGCGCCGTCAGCGGAGCCGCGGTTGATGGCAAGCAACAGGCATCGACCAAGCCGCCTGTCACGGCTTGGCCACCGCAACGATCACACTCCAATCACGCCCCTGCCCCAAGGTCTCGTCATCGGGCCCATTGCCCGCAACAAAATAGCAAAGGAAAAACCTAATGTCGTACCTATCAACCCCGACCCGTAGCCGCCTTGGCGGTATCGCCATCGCCGCCACCGGCCTTGTGCTGGCTGTCATGTTCGCCGCTTCGGGCCTCATGTTGGCGGCCGTGTTCGCCGCCTCCGGCGCCTACGCCGCACCGGTGATTCTGGTGTCGCACAACGCCACCGCATCCAGCTTTGCCATGATCCACGGCAGCTCGCTCGATCTGGAGAGCGACACCAACATCGGGCCGTTCGACCCCACCGTGTCGGCGATCAGCGGCTCCTCCGCCGGTCCCGGCGCCGGGCATGCCCGTGCCGATGGGGTGGCGGAAAGCACCTACTACAACACGGTCGGCGACACCGTCGTCATCTTCGACGTCGAGGCGTATTACTTCGCCCCGACCGCCCCGCCGTACGACAATCCGGGGGGCGTCGTGAACGCCGAACTCGACGCTACCTGGACCTTCGCGCTGGCCACGACCAGCGTCGATCTAACCTTCTCCAATCTCCATAACCCCAGCACCGGCGAGGTCACGGGCACCGCCGCCTTGACCGTTGACAACGTCACCTCGGGGACATCGATCCTCGACCTGGTCGATCCCGGGCATGACTTTGGCACGACGCTGCATTTCACCGGTTTGATCGGTGATCTGATCGAGATCGGCTTTTCCGGAATCGCTTCGGGAACGGTCCCGGCGAATGGCGGCAGCAAGTCCTATCGTGACTACATCCAACTGCAATTCACCACCGCGGAAGCGACGCCGGGCACGCCGATGCCGGAACCGGCGACGGTCCTGCTGTTGGGGTTGGCGCTGGTCGGCATGGCCTGGCACCGTCATCGGAGGCGAGGTTGATGTCGTTCGACCATTTCCCAATCCCGCAGCAACGAAGCGAATGGGGGCGCCAGAACCGTGGCGCCCCCATGCTCGATGGGGGGCGCCGTTTCCATTGTCCTGCCAAGGCCGAGGCGCCGGCAATCGCCGAGCGGCCGCTTTCGCAGGCCGACGGAAAGGCTCCCCGGGTCATGGCCAGCGCGCGGCGGGTCATCCGAATGATACCGACGACCGCTGTATCGGCCCGATGAAGCAGCTTGGTCCGGCGATGATCGGGCTTCATACTTGGGGGCGTACAGGCCAGCGGATCGGTCTACATCGTTTCTTCAGAACGATAAGGGGAGGCCAGAATGCCAAGGTACATGATTCAGATACGCTACAGCGCCGACGCCGTGAAGGCGATGGTGGCGAAACCGTCGAACCGCAAGAACGCGGCGCGCCAGGTCACCAAGCAATTGGGCGGCAAGCTCGTCGATGCCTATTTCACTTTCGGCGATTGGGACGCGGTGGTGATCGCGGACCTCAAGAAGGACACGGACGCCATGGCTTCGGCGCTGGCGGTCGGCGCCGCCGGTGCCGGCTCGACCAAGGTGACGGTGCTGCATTCCATGGACGAGGCCACCGAGGCCATGGCCAAGGCCGGCAAGTTGAAATACCGGCCACCACAAGGCTGACCGCCGCCCGCCGCCCGGGGACGAAAGCGTGTTATCGGCCAGTCGATCGGTCGGCCGAGCGGCGCGATCAGGCGTCCCCGATCAACTGGGATTTCGTCCGGTCAGTTCCGGCGGGTGGGTCTTTCACGCCTTTTTCACCGGAGCAATCACGCTTCGATCACGCCCCTGCCCCATATTGCGGTCATCGAGTCGGATGAACCCGACCAATGATGGGAAAGGAACCACCCGATGACCAGCTTCATGACCCCGACCTGCCGCTATTTCAGCAGCGTCACCTTCGTCGCCATTGTCCTGTCCACGGTGCTGACCGGCGTTGCGTTGGTCGCCCTGTGGGGCCCGGTGCGGACGGTGATGTTCGGCGTCTAGCCGGCCTCCCACTTGCGGCCCCTGGCGGTACCGGGGGGTCGTTGACGTCGGCGGACCGGTATTACTCGTGGCGCAACAATATTCTTGCCCCGTGGGTTTTTTCCGGGGGTAGCTGACCAAGTGATGTCGAATTGTCTGTCCGCAGCATGACCTGAACCGGGGCTTCTCTTCTTTTGTCCACGACGGAATCCGGATCGAGAAATTCTTCGACCGGCAGCAAAATGAGTTTTACGCCGTCAAGCTCAAATTCCGCTCGATGTGCCCCGTCTTGGTTTGAAGTCGAAGCATCTCTTCCCAGGAGCTGTTGGTAATGGTTGATTGACGCCGCCAGGTCTTTCACCAGGTAGGAAACACCGGAAATACCAAGCACGCCATTTTCATGCCTCGTATCGTCTTGGCTTACCTGTTGCTCCGGGACATAAGCATCCCGGACGAACGGCAGGTCGTCCGAGAAAGGCGACATGATGTTCCAGCGGACCATGTCATCGTTGGGTTTCAGGCGATGGAACGGCATCGCCTTGGTGGTCTTCAACCCCCTCCGGTTCGCCTGTTCGGTATCGAGATCGATATCCCGCGAAAAAAGTGCGGAGTGAATGAACCCTTCCGGCGCGCGTATCGCCTCCGCGAAACGGTATTTGATGTGGTTGTCGGTGTTCTTCAAAACGAGATTTGGGATGCCCAGAAGAAGCAGCGCATTCAGAGTAACGGGCTTGATATAGGCAATGAGCTCGAGGAAGGTGCCATCCTGAAAATGAATCAGCGCATTGTGGGTAAATCCGGACGAATGCGCCCCGCCGTGGACGACCTTGAAACCAAGCGATTGGTAGTCGCGGATGGCGGCATCCAGATCGTCGACGCGAATGACGACGTGTTCCAGCGCCAACTCGGACGCGGTTTCCGTCGCGGCGGTCATTTGCGGCCCTTGGCACCCTTGGCGGCGTCGGCCCGCAGGGCGGCGTCGGCGGCGCCACGTGCCCAATCGAGGATCTCGTCCTCGACGTCGAGGATGTCGTCGGGCACCCGCCAATAGGAGGTCAGCGCCGCCCGCCTGCCGTTGCGCTGGTAGGAGAAGGGCGCCATGCCGGCCGCCTCGTAGTCCGGCCGGTTACCGTCGTCGACCTTGAAGTAGATGGCATCGGCCGAGACCAGGGCGAACATCAGGCCGCGATAGAAGATGCCGACGCCGCCGAACATGCGCCGGCTTGTGACATGGCCCAGGGGTTCGAGCAGGTCCTCGACATAGGCCCGGTACTCGGGCGATACCGCCATGGCTAAACTCTTTCCGAAGTTGGCCCAGCCACCCGCTCCCCCGTCCCAACCACCCATAGATGGTACCCTTGGGGTGGTTGGGACGGGGGAGCGGGTGGCCCGGCGATTCCAGCCAAATCGGGCAAGTGTCAGGCCTCGTACAGGGGCACGTCTTCCTTGGCCTTGCCGATGGTCTGGTAGAGGTCCGGCCGGCGCTGATCCATCAGGGGATAGCGGCGCTTGACCTCCTCGGCGAAGGCCAGGTCGATTTCCGAGGTGATGACGCCCTCCTCGTCCGAGGCGGTGGCGACCACGGTGCCCCAGGGATCGACGATCATCGAGCGGCCGACGAAGGCGATGCCCGACTTCGGTTCCACTCCGTATTGGCCGGAGGCGACCACCCAGCACTGGTTCTCGGTCGCCCGGGCGCGCAGGAAGAACTCCCAATGATCGAAGCGCGGGCTGAGGAAGGCCGAGGCGCAGACGATCACCTCCGCCCCCTTCA
>JASLMH010000230.1 GCA_030746635.1 Alphaproteobacteria bacterium
ATTGCGAATCACTTGGATTATAAGGCACAGCTTAAGGCGAATCACAAGAATACATGTTAGAATGCTGATTCCATTGCCTTTCCGAGAACGGTGATTTTTTGGCGGTTGGAGCGTCGAAAATCTCAGCAATTCCGCCGTGAAGCGGACGGTTTTCCTTGCCGTTTGGTGGAGCCGCGAACAAACGAGAAATTTCGCCGAAGCGATGCCGCTATATTGCGATCGGATCTTGCCAAGCACCAAGATCTGGGCATGCGCCAGATTCACCAAATGTTCGGTGGCGCGGTGCCTTTGGCTGCTAGGTGAGGTTCCAAGTCTGCCGGGCGAGGTCGATCAGTGCTGCCTCTTCGTCGGCCACTTCGCCGTCGGCGGCGGCGATCTGTTGCAGGTAATCGACCAGCAGATCTTTTTCCGTGTCGTCCAGGACATCGCCCAGGGTCTCCACGACCCGGGCGAAATTCGGCAGGCCGTCAAGGTTGTTGCAGGTCTGGCGGAATTTCTCGGTGTCGAATTGCAATACTAGACTACTGCCGACCCGCACCGCCGTGGCGATCTCCGCTTCCTCGATCCTGCCGTCGGCGCCGATCATGGTCGCCGCCAGGGCGTACATGGCGTCCAGCAGGCTGGCGGCGATGTCCTCGCCGTCGTCGATCGCTTCGTTCATGGCCTCGTCTCCATGGGCCGCATCATACGTTCCGCCGGCCGCCTCGCCATGATCGCCGGAGTTGCGACCTCGCGCAATGGCGGCCGAGCCGTTTTGCGACGGGCCGATCTGTGACCGGGCGCACTTGCCGATCGGTCGGCCCGTCGCCATTTGACGATCAGCACCGCGACTCCGTACGGTTGGGGTTTGGCGGGGGAGAGTTTGATGGTTCTCGAAACGGTAAAGCGCCTGTTTTCAGCCGCCAGCGGCGGACGTCGCCGGTATTCGCGCCAGCGCGAACCGGCGCTGGAAATCAGTTTCGATGACGGCGCGGTTTACGAAACCATCGACTGGTCGGCGGGTGGCTTCCTGATCGCCGGTCCCGACTTTCCGGTGCGGCCGGGCAAGCGGTATGGCGGAAGGGTGAATTTCCCGGCCGCCAACGCCTCGGGCCGGTTCGCCGCCACGGTGGTACGGTCCGGGCTGTCTGGGGAAAGCGGCTGGCGCTGGGTGCGCATCCCGCCGCCGGTCTACCGCGCCATGGCCGGCATGGAGGAGGACTAGCTGGTGCGTTTGACCAGATAGGTGTAGACCCCGTCCGCGTCGGCGGATTCCACCAATTCGTGGCCGGTTTGCCGGCAAAAGGCTTCCATGTCCTTGACCGAGCCGGGATCGGTGGCGAGCAGTTGCAGGATGCCCCCGACCGGTACCTCCCTAAGGCCCTTCTTGGCCCGCAGAATGGGGAGTGGGCAGTTCAAGCCCTTCGCGTCGACCACATGATCGGCCATTTGCTACCTCGTGCCTGTCTCGGCGCCGCCCGCTTCGCGGCGCGCATCGGTTGATTGCCGTTCAGATGAACAGGTTGATGTCGGACTTCGTCGCCGTCTCGATATAGGTGGCGGCACCGCCCAGTTCCGGTCCGTCGATCAGATCGTCAATGCCGTATTCAAACATATCCATGGTCATCTGACAGGCGATCAGGGTGACATCCGATTCCACCGCCGTCTCGCGCAGTTCCTCGATCGAGGCGATGCCCTTCTTCTTGATCAGGTTCTTCATCATTCCCGTCGCCATGGCATCGACGCCCGGTACCGCCGACATCAGGTTCGGCAACTGCATGTGCATGCCCATCATCGGCATGGCCATCGCCGGGTTGCCCAGGGTGGTGACGCCCAGGTCCAGCTTCTTCTTCAACAGGGTCAGGCCGTAGAAGGTGAAGAACATCGACACGTTCAGGCCCATCGCCGCCGCCGTGGTCGCCAGGATGAAGGGCGGATAAGCCCAATCCAACGAGCCCTTGGTGACGATCATGGACAGCGATTTGGCGTTACCCGTCACTTCTTCGGACATCATGGGCCTCCTGCAAGGTTCGCCATTGTGATGCGGTGGATGATAGCAGGGACGCCGACACTTTCACAGAATACAATTTATGAAACACGCATGTGTTATCGGTCGACCCGCGCCGGCCTGTCTCGGCCTTTGGCGGTCAAGGCGGCAGAATGCCTTCGGCTTGGTAGAGTTCGAGCAGTTCGATCACCATGTCCTCGGTGT
Source organism: Alphaproteobacteria bacterium (assembly GCA_030746635.1). Lineage (GTDB taxonomy): Bacteria > Pseudomonadota > Alphaproteobacteria > JASLMH01. The sequence continues at coordinate 2,192 of JASLMH010000230.1, forward strand.
CGATACAGTCGTGAAAACCGTGCTGGCGGGCCTTGACGGTGCTGACCATCACCGGGCCGGGGCTCTTGCCGGCGGCGAAATTGAAATCGGTGAACTGCCACGACGCGCCGACCAGCTTCCCGTATGGTATCGCCCGCAGGTCGTTTTGATGGGCGATTCGTTCCCAAACCTCCGCCTTTGTCGGCATCACCTCGCGAAGCCGGATTTCCGCCGGCTCCGCCAGTTCCATGCCGAAGTGCTCGGCCACGGGTCGCCACAGGTCCGGCCAGGTCAGGCAGTCACCGTTGGCGATGTTGTAGATCTGGTTGCCGGCGATGGGGGCGGTGGCGGCCCATTCGAAGGCGCGGGCCAACAGGCGGGCGTCGGTAGCCTCGGTGACATAGGCCGGACCGCCCGGATGGCACAGCGGCAGGCCCTCCTGGCGGCGGATCAGGGCGAACACCGCCATCGCCAGCAGCATGTTCAGCGGCGCGCCGAGGGCGAAGCCGAACACGCTTTGCGGCCGCAGCACGGTCCAGGTCCAGTCCTGGCCCTGCTGCAGGGCGCGGATGAAGTCCTCTTGGTACCAGTAGAAATTCTCGTGCCCATGGCGCGGCCGGCGCTCCTTGGCCGGCACCGGCGGCGGCCGCAGGTGGGCGCCGTAGGCCTTGGTGCCCTGCAACAGCGAGACGTGCCGCAAACCGGGCGCCGCCGCCGCCAGCGGCTCCAGGGCATGGCGCAGCATGGCCAGATTGGTCTGCATCTGCTCTTCCGCCCGCCAGCCGCGGATGACCTCGGCCTGTTCGTACAGGGCGGCGTAGACGACGTGGGTGGTGTCGCTCAATTCCCCCAGCACCGCCTGGCAGCGCTCCCGATCCCGCAGGTCCAGGGCGATGAAGTCGCCGCCATGGTCGAAGGCCGGCGGCCGGCGCGAGATCGCCGCGACTTGCCAATCGGCAAGGCCGTCGAAATGGCGCAGCGCCGCCCCGCCGACCAGACCGGAAGCACCGAAGATGACGATCCTGTTCATTCGTGGCAGGCCTCAGTCGGGCGCGCAGGCCCTGATCACCGCTTCGAAGCCGGTCCTGGCATCGGTGCCGCGGATGAAGGGGCTGATGATCGGCAGATCGATGCCGGACCGACGATAGGCGTCGAGCTGGTCGCGGCATTGTTCGGGCGTACCGACGATGCTGGTGGCGTCGATCATCGCGTCCGTCACCGCCCCTGCCGCCGCCGCCCGGTCGCCGCGCCGCCAGGCCGCGGCCACCGTGGCGGCCTCCTCGGCGAAGCCATGTTCGGCGATCAGCCGGTTGTAGCGGGGAAAAAAGCCGGCGTAGAAGGCCAGCCCGGGGCGCAGGCGGTCCAGGGCGTCCTGCCGGCTGTCGGCGACGGCCGTGGGCAACAACGAGGTGACGGCGATCCGGCCGGGATCGCGGCCGGTCCGGCCGGCGCCCTCGGCCAGCCGCTGCCGTACCTGGGCGGCGGTGTCCAGGGTGCTGCGGGTCAGGATGATGCCGTCGGCGATCTCGCCGCAGACCGCCATCATCTTCGGGAACACGGCGGCGACGTAGATCGGGATGTCGCCGCGTTGGGGCGCGAACCAAAGGTCGAAGTTCTCGATACGCACGGTCTCGCCGTCGTGCTGGACCTCGCCGTCGCGCAGCAGGGCGCGGATGATGGCCACGGCGTCGCGCAGCCGGGCGATGGGCTTGCCGTAGGCGACGCCGTGCTCGGGCTCCACCTGGACCTTGTGGCTGGAGCCGAGGCCGAGGATGAAACGGCCCCGGGAGAGATCGTCGACGGAGGCGGCGGCCATGGCGATGGTCGGTGCCGAGCGCACGAAGACGCTGCTGATCGCGGTGCCGAGCTGGATGGTGCTGGTCGCCATGGCGCAACCGGCCAGCACGGCGAACTGATCGCCGCCGTGGCCCTCCGCCATCCAGGCGGAGTCGTAGCCGAGGTCTTCCGCCAGTTTCACGCAGTCGACGATCTCGGATGGCCTGGGGCCACCGGAAAAGGCGATGCCAAGACGTGCCATTTTACCCCCTATCCGGCGGCGCTCCGGGGTTGACCCCGGCGGTCGCGGCATTGCCGGACGAAGCCGACGAAGGCGTCCGCCCAGCGGTTGCGGGCGACGTCGCGCTGATGGCTGAAGGTGGCGACGAGGTTGCCTTGCACCAGCCCGTCGTGGACGCCGTCGATGCCGTGGCCGCGCCCGACCCGGTAGGCGAAGGTGGCGTCGCCGGCCAGGTTCTCCAACGAAGCATAGTGGAATTCGTGGGCCGGCAGGTCGCCGCCGCCGCCGCGCCAGGGCGCCTTCTCGGTGGCCGCCAGATTGACGTAGCCGCGGCCGACCGGCCGTTCGTGCATCACCGCGTCGGCCGGCACGAAGCCGACCATCTCGTGGCGCCGTCCCCGGTGGTGCAGGCCGCGGCAGAGGTAGATCAGGCCGCCGCATTCGGCATAGGCCGGCAAGCCGTCCCGCAGCACCCGCAGGATATCCTGACGCAGCGATGTGTTGCCGGCCAGGGCCTCGGCCTGCATTTCCGGGAAGCCGCCGCCGATGAACAAGCCATCGACCGGGGGCAGGGATGGGTCGTGCAGGGCATCGAAGGGCAGCAGTTCGGCGCCGGCCCGGCCCAGGGCCTCCAGGTCGTCGGGATAGTAGAAGCCGAAGGCGGCGTCGCGGGCCACGGCGATGCGCGGGCCGGCGCTGGCGGCCGGGCGGGCCGGCGCCGGCGCGGGCTGGATCGACAGCAGGCTCGGCGCCGCCGCCACCTCGGCGATGGCGTCGATCTCCAACTCCCGTTCCATCACCCCGGCGATGGCCGCGATCTTGCCTTCGAACCAACCGACTTCGTTGGTCGGCACCAGACCCAGGTGCCGCTCGGCGATCTCGATCGACGGGTGGCGGCCGACGGCGCCCAGCACCGGGATGTCGGTGTAGTGGGCCAGCGCCGCCCGCAATTTGCTTTCGTGGCGCGGCCCGCCCACCTGGTTCAGCACGATGCCGCCGATATTCAGATGCCTGCCGAATTGCCGGTAGCCCAGCACCAGCGGCGCGATGCCCCGGGTCATGCCCGTGGTATCCACCACCAGCAGCACCGGCAGGCCCAGCAGTTCGGCCAGCGCGGCGTTGCTGTCGCCGCCTGCCACGTCGACGCCGTCGAACAGGCCCTTGTTGCCCTCGACGATGGCGATATCGGCCCCGCCCGCGTGCTGGCCGAACATGGCGGCGATCTCGTCGCCGCTCATGGTGTGGAAGTCCAGGTTGCGGCACGGCCGTCCGGCGGCCTGGCCGAGCCACATGGCATCGATGTAGTCGGGCCCCTTCTTGAAGCCCTGCACCGCCAGGCCGCGGTTGCGCAACGCCGCCGCCAAGCCCACGGCCACCGTGGTCTTGCCGGAGGATTTGTGGGTGGCCGAAATCAGCAGGCCCTTCATGCCGCCCCCGCCCCCAGCCGTGTGATGCGATCGCGCCGCCGCCCGGCCCAAACCTCCGCCGCCAGGGCCTGCGCGGCCGCGATATCATCGGACCGGCCCAGCAGTTTCAACATGATCGCCAGGGTGCCGGTGATCGCCGCCGTGGCGTAATCGTCGTGCGCTTCGCCCCACCAGACGGCGGCCATTCGTGCCGGTCGCATGTCCTCGTCTTGGGGTTGGTGGGGATCGGGCACCAGGGTCGGCCATTCCTCAAGGCCGAGTTGACCATCGTGCAAGGTCGCGACGTCGGTCGGCTTGTTGGGCCGGCGCTCGATCTCGCCGCCCTCGCCACGGAACACCGCCAGATGTGGTTGGCCCAACAGGGCGCCGGCCTGTTGGTGCGTTGCAAGAAACCCGCGATGAAAAATACCCTGGGCCAGATACGGTGCGGCAAAAGGGTTCAGCATGCGGGACAGGGTATGCACCGGCGAGCGTAGGCCGAGAATCGGCCGCAATTGGATGAGTTCATGCAGCCGTGGGCTGAGGTGTTCCAGCGGCAGGTAGGCAATGCCGGCCGCGGCCATGCCACGGGCCGCCTCGGCCAAGCTCGATGCCACCGGCAGGCCCAGGGCTTCGAAGGTTTCCCGGGTGTAGATTCGGCCCGGCGTGTGCCCTTCGGCGCCGTGCATGAAAACCGTCACGCCGCTGTCGGCCAGGGCCAAGGCGGCCAGGACGAACCAGGGCAATTGCCGCCGCTTGCCGGCATAGGACGACCAGTCCAGATCGACCCTTGGCGGCTGATCCGGTAGCTGAAAGCCGTGGCGCGCGGCTCGGACGAAACCGGCGATTTCCTCGGGCGTTTCCTCCTTCAGACGCAATAGCATCAGGAAGGCGCCGAGTTGCTCGGGCAGCACTTGGCCGTCCAGGACCATGGCCATGGCGGTTTCCGCCTCTTCCTCGGTCAACGGGCGCTGCGCGCTCTTGCCGCGGCCGAGGATGCGGACGTATTGGGCGAAGGGGTGTTCCTCGCTCATGACTGTGCTAGCCGTCGTCCGCGGCCGCCGCCAGCCGTCGCGGCAGGAAGTCCAGCACCCGCAGTCCGACCAGGGTGATCAGCCCGGCGATGGCGCAGCCGCCCAGGCCGAGGACGATTTCGGCCAGGCCGGGCGCATAGGTATGGACCACGCCATCGAAGAAGGCACTGCCGACC
>JASLMH010000231.1 GCA_030746635.1 Alphaproteobacteria bacterium
GCGGCGACCACCAGGTCTTCGGCGGTACCGGGCGGCGGCCCGCTGCGTTGATAGTGCTCGAGAACCAGCGAGTTCGCCGTCGTCTCGATCAGCCTGGTGCGATGGCGCGAATGGTAATAGCGCTCGAGCCTCCGCCACCGCTGCAGCAGATCGAACGGATCCCTTGCCGAGCCCAGCACGCCGGCCAGCGGGGTTTCCACGAAGGCATCAAGTGCCACCCCAATGCGCAGCAAGGGGGTCGGCCCATAGGCCGCCAGCACCTCTTCGATCAGCTTCTTCTTGGCGGTCAGCGAGGTGGTGACGGTGCGGGGGTGATCGTCGGCGGGTATAGGTGGATCGATCCCTTGCCGGCGCAGCGCCTCCCTGATCAGGGCGACGAACAAGGCGCTGGAATGATCCGCCACCTCAGCCTCGATAGGGCAGACGGGTGATGGTCGTCCCGGTGAGCGCGCTGATTGCGTTGGTGATCGCCGCGCTGGCCGCGACAATCGCCGTTTCGCCCGCCCCGCTGGAGACATGTTCCTGCCCGATCAGCGCGATATCGATCGCCGGCACGTCGGAGAAGCGCGGCAGGGGATAGTCGGCATGGCTATCGGCCTGGATGCGGCCGTCGCGCACCTCCAGCCTCTCATGCAGCGCCATGCCGAGACCCCAGACCAGATTGCCTTCGATCTGCGCCCGGACCTGGTCCGGATTGATCACCAGACCGCAATCATGGGCACACCACAGGCCGCTCACGCGCGGCGCATCGCCGTCGGCCATGGCGACTTCCGCGACCACGGCGGCATACGACATCCCCTTGTAGACGCCGCAGGCAACGCCATAGCCCCGGCCCGCGTCGGGACGCCGGTCGGACCAGTTCGAAAGTGTCGCCACCTGCCTGAGGACGGCGGCCAGCCTGGGTTGGTCGGCGGCGATCGCGCCCACCCGGAACGCCAGCGGATCGCGGTTGGCCTGGCGCGCCAGAGCGTCGATGGCGGTTTCGATGGCCCAACTGTTGGGCCCGGCGCCAAGGCCGCGCCAGGGGCCGGTCGGCACCGGCAGGCGCACGTCCTCGAACTCGATGCGCTTGCGCCGGGCCCGGTATGGCGGCAGGGCACCGCGCTTGCTGCCCATGTCAGGGACGAAACTGGTGGCGAATTGCAGAATTGGACCCAAGGCCGCCGAGGTAAAGATCACGTGGCCCGCCCGGAAGGCATGCCACCAGGCGTCGATGCCGCCGTCCGGCGCCAGCCGCGCCCGAATACGATGCCGGGACGGCTGCCGCTGGAAATTACCGGCGAACTCGTCCCGTCGCGACCATTGCACCTTGACCGGACGGCCGGCGGCACGAGCCAGACGGGCCGCCTCCAATTCCACCGTGCACAGGGTTTTGCCGCCGAATGCGCCACCCGTCCGCAGGCCGTGGACCACGACATCGTCCTCGTCCAGGTGCAGTTCGTCGGCGACCACGGCGCGCGCAAAAAAGGCATCCTGAGTGCCGGTCCAGATTTCCAGCTTGCCGTCGTCGCGGAAACGGGCCACGGCGGTGCGCGGTTCCATGGGCACGTGGCCGGCCATCGGCACATCCAGGGTCAGATCGACGTCGTAGTCCGCCGCCGGGTCCATGTCATCGCTTTCCAGTACGTGTTCCAACGCGCCGCCGGCCAGCGCCGCATCCACATCCAGCGCGGCGGCGATGGTGGCGTCGTCGACCTTGCCATCGCCCCGCGTCGTGACCTCCAGCGCCGCCAACGCCGGGCGCAGGGCGCCGCGCCGTTCCGCCAGCACGGCGATGAAGTCGCCGTCCCGGTGCAGGCCCAGATAGCCGGGGACCGCGCGGCAGGCCGTATCGTCGGCCGCCTCGATCCGGCCACCGACCAGCTCGGGCCGGATCGCGGCGCCATGAACCATGTCCGGCAGCCGAATATCATCGGCGTAGATCGGCCGGGTAGCGGTGACGATGGCGTCGATATCGTCGGTGGGCTGGGCCTGGCCGACCACGGTGTGGGCGCGCCCCGGCCGCAGGCTGTGTGGTTCGGCCGTCGCCACGGCCTGTTCGTCGATGATCAGGGGCTTGCCTTTGGCCAGACGAGACAGCGTCACCGTTGCGCCCGAAGCGGCCTTGAAGCCGTCCCCCGAGGGCGTCAGCGACTCCGCCGGCACGCCGATGAGGGTCGCGGCCCGCGCCCGCATGGCCGCCGCCAGCGCCGCCGCCGCCTGGGCCAGCAGGGGACCGAAATCCTTGATCGAGTCCGAACCGACGGTGGCCCGCGCCGGCCTGATCATGCCGGTGCCGGGCAATCGACAGCGCACGAACTCCAGGCCGACACCTGTTTCCTCGGAAACGATCTGGCGCAAAGCGACGGCGATGCCCTGGCCGAATTCGGCGCGCGGCGAGAACACCTCGATCTCCCCCCCGGGGCGGAGACTCAACCAAACCGCCGCATCCTCGGGAGTCGGCGCACCGCGATAGGGAAAAGTCGGGAAGGCCCGGGCGCCGCCGGCGCCGCCGAACACGATAATGCCGCCGGTAGCCCAACCCAAGGCCTTCAGCAGGGAACGGCGAGAGAGCTCGGTCATCACGAGCCATCCCGAATGACGGCCTGGGCCTTCGACAGCGCCTGGCGGATACGGGCCTGGGTGCCGCAGCGGCAGACCACTTCGTCCATGGCGGCGGCCGCCGCCGCCGGGCCGGCGCCGGGGTCGGCGGCCAGCAGCGCGGCGGCGGTCATGATCTGACCGTTCTGGCAGTAGCCGCACTGCGGCACGCTGGCGTCGATCCAGGCTCGCTGCACGGGATGCAGGCCGTCGGGCCGGCCGCTACCCAGCCCTTCCAGAGTGACGACCGTCCGGCCCTTGACGTCCCGTGGCGTAAGTTGGCAGGCCCGTTGGGCCGCGCCATCGACATGCACCGTGCAGGCACCACAGGCGCCCACGCCACAGCCGAATTTCGGCCCGTTCAGGCCGAAGTGGTCCCGCAAGACATAAAGCAGCGGGTCGTCGTCCATTGCCGGTGGCGATGCCACCCGGCGACCGTTGAGCGAGAAGTCCATGCGTCCCATCCATGTCAGGCAACGTAGATGGGACAAATGTGGGGACGATCGCCGCTATTGTCTTGAACAAACGCGCCAAATTGTTCGCGCGGCACTTCCCCGCCGTGCTCGCCGAAGCGGGGGTCGTCCATCAGTTCCGGCCGGCCGACGGTAGCGAAGAACTTGCACCAGCGCCGGTCGTTATGGGGCAGGATACGGACATGGCCGGCGCGTGGGTTGGTTTCGCCAGGATCGATCCGGGTTCCGTCATCGTGAAAGAGGCGGGGAAATGGCCAGACTGAGGAAGATCGAATACGGGCTGCCGTCGGGAAACGACGCCCTCACGGTCAGGCTTGGCATCGAGAAGGGCATCTTCGAGGCCGAAGGGCTGGACCTTTCGGTACGGATCGTGTTCGGCGGGCCCGAGGTCGCCGCCGCCTACCATTCGGGCGATCTGCCGATCGGCAACATCGGCTCGCCGTCGGGGCTCAATGCCATCGCGGCGGGTGGGAACTTCCGCATCATCGCCAGCGGCTGCCGCCAGCGGGCGCATATGTTCCTTGGCGTCCGCAAGGGCATCGGCGGTTTCCAGGAGCTGCGCGGCAAGCGGCTCGGCCTGCTGAGCATCGGCAGCTGCCCGTCATGGATCGCGCGCAAGATGCTGATCCACGAGGGGCTGGACCCGGACAAGGACATCACCTTCGTGCCACTGTTGGAAGACTATCCGCGCATCATCGAGATCATGGCGGACGGGCGAATAGACGCCTGCCTGGCCACCGAGCCCAACCTCTCCATCGGCGAGGAAAAGGGCATCCTTGACATTTGGGCGGCCGCCTACGACGAGCCCTATCTGCCCCACTACCAGTGGATCGTCCGTGTCGCGCACGCCGATTTCATCGAGAACGAGCCTGATCTGGTCGCCGCCGTCCTGCGCGGCTGCCGGCGCTCGGCGCATTACGCGGCCCGGCATGCCGACGAATTCGCGGCATTCGTGGCGCGGCGCTACGGCACCAGCGAGCGGGCGGCCCAGCGCGCGGTGGCGCGGGAGCTGCCGCATTACCAGCTCGACTGTCAGATCGACCTATCCGGGCTGCAGGCTTCGGTGGACATGCTGTACGAGTTCGGCGGGATCGAGCGGCCGATGCGGGCCGAAGACTTCACGGACCTGCGTTTCCAGCCGGATCCGTCGGCCATCGAAAACATTTCGCATTGAGCGACGGCGGCGCCCCGCTACTCCTCGGCATCCCGCAGCAGCGCGCCGCCTTTCGTCAATTCGGCGATGGCCCCATCGTCATAGCCCAGTTCGCGCAGCACTTCCCCGCCGTGCTCGCCGAAGCGGGGGGCGTGACTGGTGATGCCGCCCGGTGTCTTGGCGTATTTCACCGGCGGCCGGACCAGCACGGTCTCGCCCTCGGTCGGATGGGGGTGGCGTTCGAACATGCCCACCGCCTTGAGGTGAGGGTCGTCCATCAGCTCCGCGATATCGACGATGGGCATGGAGGGGATCTCCGCCTCCTCGCAGATCGTCAGCCATTCGGCGGTGGTTTTCCCCGGCGTCACCTCGGCGATGAAACCGTACAGGTCGTCGACGCTCTTGATGCGGGCGCGGTAGGTGGCGAAACGTGGGTCGTCCATCAGTTCCGGTCGGCCGACGGCGGTGAAGAAGCTGCGCCAGTGGCGGTCGTTGTAGGGCAGGATGCAGACATGGCCGTCCTTGGTCGGGAACGGCCGGCGCGACGGCGTCGTCACCCGCTGATAACCCATGGTGCCGATCGGCGGTTCGTAGGCGCAGCCGTTCAGGTGCTCGACCATGTTGAAGGAGACCATGGTCTCCAGCATCGGCACCTCGACGAACTGGCCCTCCCCGGTGCGTTCCTTGTGCAGCAGGGCGAAGGCGACCGCCTGGCTGAGGGTCAGGCCGACGATCTTGTCGGCCATGGTGGCGGGCACGTAGCGGGCCTGGCCGTCCTGGCGGATGAACAGGCTGGCCAGGCCCGAAGCGGCCTGAATGGCGTCGTCATAGGCCGGCTTGGCCCGATAGGGGCCGTCCTGGCCGAAGCCGTAGGCGCCGACATAGACGATATCGGGCTTCAGGGCCGCCACGGCGTCGTAATCGAAACCCAGGGCGGCCATGGCCTGGGGCCGCATGTTGTGCACGAACACGTCCGCCGTCGGGATCAGCCGCCGCAGCACCTCCTTGGCGCCTTCCTGCTTCAGGTCCAGGGCCAGGGAGCGCTTGTTGCGGTTGGCGTTGAGGAAGATGCCGCCCATGTTGACGTTGCGCACGGTGCCCATGTTGCGGGCGATGTCGCCGGTCGGCGGCCCCTCCACCTTGATCACGTCGGCGCCCATGTCGCCCAGCATCTGGGTGCCGTAGGGGCCGAGCAGCACGGTGGTGACGTCGATAACGCGTATTCCATCCAGGGGACCGGGCACGGCGCGGCATCCTTCCTTGACTGAGAAGAGGCCGTTTCATATCGCATCCCGGCGATGGCGGCCAGCGCCGGCCACCACACGGCTCGATACTGGATCGGAACTAACGTGACCGCCCGGGCCGGGCAAGTCCGAGTACCACAAGCGCGCAGCCCAGCAGAGCCAGGGTCGCCGGTTCCGCGACCGCGGACGCCGACGACCCCAATACCGGATCGCTGTTTTGGCCGATCAAATAGACCTGGTCGGCCGTCCAGGTGAAGGTCGCCGGCTCGGCCGTCGTTCCAATAATGCCAAATACGATGTCGATGGCGTGGAAAGTCACCTCCGGACCGATTGGCGGGGTCCCCAAAGCAAAATCAAAGAAGCAGCAAAAGGGAGAAGGATAATAAAAGTAGGATTCAGGGTGGTTGCCGTAGTTGGGCGTGGTTATTGAGGGTACGGCGGAAAAGCCAGTATCCGTGATGACATCGCCATTCTCGTCGATCAGCCGAAGCCGCGGGAAAAACCTGACTACAAGGAACTCAGGCGGTTTCATGAACAAGGTGCCGTCTGTCCGCACGGTGAACGGCCCATTGGTCGTCAAATGCTGGCCATTTTCGAATTGGAACCGGTAGGCGTTGTTGGCATTCAACACTGTGGTGCCCAGATCATGGCCGACGAATTGACAGGTATCGCCGGCGCATAGAGGGTCGACCGATACCGGTATGACAACCAGCGCGTTCGCGCCGGTCGCCGCCAACAGCAGGAACATCGCCGCCAAGCCGCCCATCACTCCGGCCTTTGCCAGGCCCCTCAGTCTCCGAACAACCCGCCGCCCCGGCCCGGTGGAAGCCAGGATCGGCGGCAGCGGGCGGACCCGCGTTATCGCCTGGAACCGCAAGAAACTAGCCATGACGCTTCTCCCTCGTGGCAAGGAAACGATCGGGCATCACCGCGACGGCAATAGGTTCAAACCGTCCCCCTGCGCCTGCGCCATGCCGTCGGCATGGCATTTCAACTCCGACTCGCAATTACCTTGGCGGGAAACGCGCGAATAAGCTTGACACTTTTGTGCAATTATCTTGCAATTTTGACATAAAATTGCCGTTTCGGCCTTGAACATGACGGTCGTGGCGTACCTGTGGGGGTTTCTTGGTGTTTGGGCGGTGCCTGGAGTTGCATGCGCCTTCCGGGAATAGATAGATCGACAATGCAAGTGGCCTTCGGTGACTGTGTCTTGGATCTGGAACGGCGGGAATTGCGCCGGGACGGCAGAATTGCGCACACCCGAGCCAAGGTGTTCGATGTCCTGAGTTTCTTGATCGCCAACCGCGACCGGG
>JASLMH010000232.1 GCA_030746635.1 Alphaproteobacteria bacterium
AACCTTGTCGATCCACGCCCCGTTCATGTCGGCCAGAACTTCAATGTTCGCATCGGTCGCCAGAAGCTCCGTCTCGACCTGACGGATGCCTTCCTCAGCGGCGCCGCAATCCGCGCCACCCGGTTCTGCCGCACCATCATGCCGGACGGCCGGCGGGACGACTCCCGCTGCTAATCGGCAGCCAAGTCTATGGGGAACCTCATTCATCAATTCGTCAGAGGGCCGATCGGGGCGGCCGCGACCTGGCCCTGGGTCGATCGCCTGACCCTGTGGGCGCTGAAACGCCTCTATTTCCCGTCATCGCGCCTGTGGGCGGCGGCCGAAACCGCCGGCCTCGATGGCGAGAGGTTCTGTTCGGACCTGGGCCTGCGGTTGCCGCCGCGGCAGATGCGACGCCTGGACCAGACCCTGGAGGAGGTCGCGCGGCGCCGGGCGGCGGCGCGGCGGATCGATGGGGCATGGGAGGCGGTGTTCTTCGGCGGGCGGACGGCCAACCCGTCGGCGCGCGCCGAGCTCGAAGCGGACCGACGGCGAGCCCGACATCACTACAATGCCGCCCGGGCCCTGTTTCGGTTTCTGCTGTTCAAGGATATTCCCCTGACCCGGCGGCGCCTGGTCGATCCCGAAGAGGTTCGGGGGATCTACGGCCACGGCCTCGATGATCCGGCCGCGCTGTTCCAGCCCGACGGCGCACTGCCCGCGGTCAGCCGATCGCAGTCCATCGAGATCGGCAACACCCGTCACTACTGGCTGCGCTTCACCTCGCCCTATCACCGCCTGGCGGACCAGGTTTATGCCCATGTCTATGAACCGATCGATGCGGCGGATCCGCCGACGGTCATCCTGGGCCACGGTATCTGCGTCGAGTTCGATCATTGGCAGGGTCTGCTCGACGAGGCGGCGGTGCTGTGCCAGCAGGGCATGCGGGTGGTGCGGCCGGAGGCGCCCTACCACGGCCGCCGCCGCAACGCCGGATACTATGGCGGCGAACAGATCATCGCCGAGTCGCCGCTCAGTTCCCTCGACACCTTCGTCGGCGCCGTGCATGAGCGCGCGGTTCTGATCGATTGGTGTCGCCGGCAAAATCACGGCCCGGTGGCGATCGGCGGCTCCAGCCTGGGCGCGATGATGGCGATCCTCACGGCCGATCGGTCCCATGACTGGCCGGCGGCGCTTCGGCCCGACGGACTGATCATGATCACCCAGTGCGAACGGCCGATCGAGGGCCTGGTCGGCGGCTCGATCGCGAAACTGTTCGGCTCGCACGAGAGCAAGAAACGGGCCGGCTGGAGCGACGATCTGTTGCAACGCTATCTCGGTATCCTGGAGCCGAAACGCGGTCCGGTGATGCCGGCCGAACGCATCGTCGGTATCCTCGGCCAATACGATACGGCGACGCCCTTCGAGAGCGGCCAGGCCTTGCTGGCGCGCTGGCAGGTACCCGAGGAGAATTCCTTCATCTGGCCTTGTGGCCATTTCACGGTGCCGATCCACCTGGCCCGCGACCCGGCGCCGCTGCACCGTTTCGCCGGCCTCATGGCGGCGGCCTAGGGGAGATCGGGGCGGTGGGCGGCACGGTCGAAATTCCGATTTGGCTGTTTTTCGTTTTGCTGCTTGGCCTGATCATCAGCCTGTATCGGCTGGTGATCGATCCGCTGATCCGGCGGACCTGGCGGCGCTGGTCGGTGCGCGCCCTGGAGGAAGTCAATCCCAACCTGCAACTGAAACTGTCGCCGATCACCTTGATGCGACGGCGAAGCCTGGCCGATCGCGTCGCCCATGACCCGATCCTGTTGAAATCGATCGAGCCGATCGCCGAGGAACGCGGCGTCAGCGTCAGCGATCTGAAGGCGGAAATCGAGGACATGGCCTATGAGATCGTGCCCGCCTTCAATCCGTTCTTCTATTTCCGCCTCGGTTATTGGATGGCGCGCCACGCGCTTAGGTCCTATTACCGGGTGCGGGTCGGTTTCCGCGATGAAAAGTCGCTGGAGGAGGTGTCGGGCGACAACGCGGTGGTGTTCGTCAGCAATCACCGCAGCAATGTCGACTATATGCTGGTGACCTACCTGACATCGCAGCGGACCATGCTGTCCTTCGGCGCCGGGGAGTGGAGCCAGGTGTTTCCGATCGAACAGATGGTGCGCAGCGCCGGCGGCTATTTCGTCCGCCGCGATTCCGGCGATCCGCTGTATCGGCGGGTGCTGGAGCGCTATGTCCAGGTCGCCTCGGAAGCGAACGTGCCCCACGCCATCTTCCCGGAAGGGCAATTGTCGACCGACGGACGCCTGTCGCCGGCCAAGTTCGGCATCCTGACCTATATCTCCCGGCAGTTCGTGCCCGGCGAGTCTCCGGACCTGGTGTTCATTCCGATCGCCTGCAATTACGACCGGGTGCCCGAAGACATCAACGTCATCGAGCACGACACCTTCCAGTTCCGCCGCATGGGCCGGCGCTATGTGGTCCGCTCCGGCGTCGTCTTCGCCCTGCGCACGATCTGGGAAATGCTCGCCTGGCGCCGTTCCTACGGCTTCGCCTGCGCCGCCTTCGGCCGGCCGATTTCATTGGCCGCCTGGTTGCGGGAACGCGATCTGAATTGGACGGCAATGGACAGCCCGGCACGCTATCAGGCCCTGAGCGAATTCGGCAACGGCATCATGGCCGAGATCCGCGACCTGATACCGGTGACCCCGGTGCCGGTGCTGTGCCACGTGCTGCGCGAGGCGAAAGACGAGCCGTATGACGAAAATCGACTGCTGGAGGACTTTCGAGCGCGGGTCGAGCGGGCGGACGAGATTGGCGCGACCATCATCCTGCCCCGCAACGATTCACGACTGGCGCTCCTGCACGCCCTCAACCAGCTCTGCGCCCGCCGCATGCTGCGCCACCAGGGCGGTCGGTCCTATACGGTCAACACGGAGAAAACCGGGCTCATTTCCTACTATGCCAACACCATCGACCATCTGGTCGGACACGAAGACGGCCGGGCCAAGGTGGAATAGGGCGCCTGAACAGCACCAACCTCAATCTTGGAAACGCCGGATCGCGGCACCTACCGAATGTAGGCCGCTCCGAACTCCTCGATACCGGCCAGCGGATTGTCGCCGCCCAGCATGGTCAGCAGGGTGACCACCCGCTCGATGCCCTGGTCGGCCAGGGCCTGTAGCGAGTCCGCGCCGTACTTCGGGTTCCAGAAGGTGGTCAGTTCGATCTCGTCGAAGTCCCTGCCCTCTTCGGCGCAGGCGGCGCGGAGCTGGTCGAGTTGGCCGGGCAGGTCCTCGGCCGGCGACGGCGGGATGAACCAGCCGTCGCCATGGCGGGCGATGCGCTGGAAGATCTTGCCGGTGTTGCCGCCCATGATGATCGGCACGCCGGGCCGTTGCACCGGCAGCGGGTAGCTCTTGAAATCATGCCAGCTCAGGAACTCGCTTTCGTGATCGACGACCTCGCCGGACCAGACCTTCCTGATCGCCACCATGTAGTCGTCGAAGCGGGCGCCGCGTTTCTCGAACGGCGTGCCCATGGCCTGGAACTCTTCCCGCAGCCAGCCGATGCCGGCCCCCAGCATGAAACGGCCGTTGGAGATGACGTCCAGGCTGGCAGCCTGTTTGGCCAGCATCATCGGATTGGTCTGGGCGACGATGTTGACGCCGGTGCCGAGGCGAATGCGTTTGGTCTGGGCCGCCACGGCGCTCAGCGCGATCAGGGGATCGATGAACGGCGTTTCCGGTGCCGCCCCCATCTTGCCGCTGGCGGCATAGGGGTATTTGGATTGGTAGTCGAGCGGCACGATCACGTGCTCGAAGGTCCAGACGCTTTCGAAGCCGGCCGCCTCCGCCGCCTGGGCCAGGCCAACCATCGCCTTGAGTCCGGGCATGCCGACATTGATGGGGATCAGTCCGAATTTCATGGCATCGTCTTTCGCTGCGGGTCAGGTTCGGGAACGCACCCCCGACCACCAGGCCCGGAAGGCCGCCAGATCGAAGGCCAGGGTATCGCCCAGGTCGCCGCTGCGTTCCTGCCAAAGCTCCAGGGCCGGTTCGGGCACGGCGATCAACAGGGGGATTTCCTCGGAAATCGCCAGGAAGATCTCGTCGATCAGGCCCTGGCCCTTCTGCTCCTGCTCGCCGAACTTTTCCAGCACGATCAGGTCGGCCCCCTCGCGCACGGCCCGGCGCAGGGCCTCGGTGGAGTCCGCCAGCACGTTGGTGTTCAGGGAACAGGTGTGGTTCTCCAGGTTCTCCCTTGTCGGCCGGTTGATCGGGAAGCGCCGGCCGGTATCCACTTCCACCATGTCGATGCCGGAGGTACGGCCCTGCTCGTCGCGGAAGGCCTCCTGCACCAGGCCGCCGACCCGCACCCCCTCGGCCCGCAGTTCCTCGGCGAAGCGGGCCAGGGCATCGCGTTCGCGCACGTGCGGGGTGTAGACCGCAGCCGCGAAAGGCGCCAGTTCCACTTGCCGCGAGGTCGCTGACTCGTTCATTCCATACCGCTCCACCATCGAGGTCGGGTCAATCTATGCGAGTCGCCGTCGCGCTTCAATGCGCCCTGAAATTCGGCCTTTACCTTCCCGTTACCGCAGACCTTAGAGTCAATGCCGGACCGACAACGTTCCGCGATGCACGATCCCGAGCCATGGACTTCAGCTATCCAACCGTCCTGATCGTTCCCCTGGGCCTGGGCCTGCTCGGATTCATCGAGCCCTGCACGGTCGGCGGTCACCTGATCTTCCTGCGGGGGGTCACCACCCGTCCGCTACCGGCAAGACTTGGCGCCTCGCTCGCCTTCGCGCTGTCTCGGACCATGGTGATGGGCCTGTTCGGCGCGGTCATCGCCCTGATCGGCCAACATCTGATCGTCGCGCAAACGGTATTTTGGGCGATCTTCGGATTGATCTACGTCCTGATCGGCCTGGTCTACGCCTTTGGCCGGGCCGGCGCGCTCGAGCACCGCATCGATGTGGCGCCGCGGGCCTGGCGGGCGACCGCGAACCCGTGGCTCCTGGGTGTCGCCTTCGGCCTGAACATACCGGCCTGCGCGGCACCGATCCTGTTCGGGCTGGTCGGCCTGGCGGCGGGCAGCGGCGCGGCCTCGTTGGGGTTCGCGACGATGGCAGTGTTCGGGGCGGCGCTGTCGCTTCCCCTGGCGGTGCTGGCCGCCTCGCCCCTCGGCCCGTCATTGGCGCATAGGTTCGCAGGTGGCGGAGCGGCGTCGCGATGGATTTTTGCCGCCGTCTTTCTGCTGCTCGGCGTTTGGTCGCTTTGGTTCGGGTTGTTCGTCGATCCGGCCGACTGGGCTTCGATATGAGCCAGGCCAACGGCTGCGACCAGGAACCGCCCGCGCCGGACGAGCGACGCCGGTTCGCGCATATCGCCGGGGCCGGCATCACCTTCCAGGCCGGCTCGGCGGCGGTGGATTCCGCCACCATCATGGCGGCCCTGGTCTATCAGTTGACCGGCAACCCCCTGGCCGTCGGGGCGGTGACCGCCGTGCTGCGCTTCGGCTGGCTGTTCCCGCAGCTCATCGTCGGCTTCCTGGCGGAGCGGCGGGCATCGAGCATGCGCTATTACCTGATCGGCGGTTACGGCCGCGCCTGTTGTCTGCTGGTCTTGGCGGCGGTTCTGTATGCCGGCGGCGGCCTTTCGAGGGGCACCCTGGGTGCGCTGGTCCTGCTGGCCTGGACGGCCTATGCCTTCGTCAGCGGCATCGTCGCCGTGCCCTACAACGACATCGTCGCCCGCGCCGTCGCCTCGGAACGGCGCAGCCGCCTGCTCGCCGTCCGGTTCTTCGGCGGTGGCGTGCTGGCCCTTGGCGTTGCCGCCGCCGCCGATGTCCTGGTCGGACGGCTAGCGTTTCCGCAATCGTACGCCGCCATCATCGCCCTGGCGGCGGGTCTGATGCTGATATCGGCCACCGCATTCGTGGCCATGGGCGAACCTCGGACGACGGCGCCGGCGCGCCGACGGACCGGGTTCGCCGACTATCTGCGCGAAGGCATGGCGACGTTTCGCGGCGACCGGCGTTTTAGGCTGTTCGTGTTCGCCCAGTGGGCCGGCGGCGCGGTGCTGCTGGCCCTGCCGTTCTATGTCGTCGGGGCGTTCGCGGCGGGTTTCGCGATCATGGACGTGGCCTGGCTGCTGGGCGCGCAGACGGCCGGGGCCCTGGCGTCCAATGCCCTGTGGGGCTGGTGGGGAGACCGGCTGGGCAAGGGCAGCCTGCTGCGCGCCGTCGCCGGCGGGCGCCTCCTGCCACCCGGCCTGATCCTGTTGCTGCCGCTGTTCGGGGATTTACCGGCAGCGCTGCTGTTCGGTGTTTTCCTGGGTGTCTTCCTGCTGCTCGGGGCGCTGGCGAACGGCCTGACCATCGCCGTGATCGGCTACCTGATGGAGATCTCGCCGGCGGACCGGCGGCCATCATACAGCGGCTATTTCAACGCCCTGACGGCGCCGGCCTTCCTGTTTCCTCTGCTGGGCGGGGCGATCGCCGCCCTTGTGGGACTCGAGGTTGTCTTCGCTGTTTCCCTGATCGCGGCGTTTATCCAGCTTGTCTGCGTCCATCGCCTTCGAAAGATCCCGCCGGCATTTGCGAATTGTTGACAATTCTTCGGGATAA
>JASLMH010000233.1 GCA_030746635.1 Alphaproteobacteria bacterium
ACCCGTTCTGGCGGCCGCTGACCGGCGGCTGCAACCTGAACCGGGATATCCCCGGTCTGTTGGACGAAGGCGGCTTCGCGGTCGACGACCTGGAGACCATGTACCTGCCGGGCACGCCGCGGCCGATGGGCTTCAACTACTGGGGTACCGCACGGCCCCGCTAGCCGGCAAGGTCTTGGCCATGACGACAAAGGCCCGCGCCGGGGGCGCGGGCCTTGCGTATTGCGAATGTCGTGGCTTCAGGCGGCGTGACGCCAGGTCTCGTCCCGGGGCCAGGTCGGTACGAACGCCTCCCGCTGGATGCCCGTCGCGTGGTCGGCGACCCGGTACGGCGCGCCGGAGGGCCCGACGCCGATGTCGCGCAACAGATGCGGGCCCAAGACGCGCAAGTCGCGTCCCGCCTGCCGCTGCCGCCAAGCCGCCAGCAGACGACCCGGCAGGGCCTTCAGCCAGGTCGCCAGGCCGCTGACTACCCGCTTTTGCCAACGCCCCATATGGGCGGCCTGCAATTGCTCGCCGTAACGCACCGCGTCGCGATGGTCGACGTTCACCGCCGGCTGGGCCGGCGAAAACTGTTTTTCCAGTTGCAACTGGAATTGCTGATGGTAACTCATGGTCAATGCTGCCTTATCTAGTCCGTAATCGCCCATTCGCACCCCGTGCGATCGGCTTCCGTTGCTATAAATGTATGATATTCGTTAATAAAATCAATACATTGCAGCCTATTTTCGTTTGCTAATTTTGCAATGCAGCATTGCGTTTCCGGCATGCCTCGAGGCGCCGCCGGCGGCGTTGCGCCCGGCACCGCCGGGACGGCATAATCCGGCCCATGGACAAAGCAAGGAACGATGCCGCCGAACGGCTGGGCCACCTGCGGGCGGAATTGGCGCGGCGGGGGCTGGACGGCTTCCTGGTGCCGATGGCGGACGATTACCAGAACGAATACGTGCCCGACCGGGCCCGCCGCATCGCCTGGCTGACCGGCTTCACCGGCTCGGCCGGCCTGGTGGTGGTGCTGGCGGAGCGGGCCGCCGCCTTCACCGACGGCCGCTATACCCTGCAAATGGAGGAACAGGTCGATGGTGGCCTATACCAGCGCCTGCACATCACCGACCAGCCGCCGACCGATTGGCTGGCCGATAACCTGGCCGCCGGCGCCAAGGTCGGCTACGACGCCTGGCTGTTCACCCCCGACGGCGTGGCGCGGTTCGACAAGGCCGTGGCGAAGGCCGGCGGCGAACTGGTGGCGGTGGCCGACAATCCTCTCGACGCGGTCTGGCGCGACCAGCCGGAACCGCCGATGGCCCCGGTGGTGCCGCACGACCTGGCCCATGCCGGCGAAAGCCACGGCGACAAGCGGGCGCGGCTGGCCAAGACGCTGGCCGAGGCGGGTTGCCGGGCGGCGGTGATCACGGCGCCGGATTCCATCGCCTGGCTGTTGAACATTCGCGGCGGCGACGTGGCCCATTCGCCATTGCCCCTGTCGCGGGCCATCCTGCAGGCCGACGGCCACTGCGATCTGTTCCTGGAACCGGCCAAGCACGGCCCGGGTCTGGAAGGGCACCTGGGCAACCAGGTGACCTGCCGGGCGCCCGCCGACTTCGCCGCCGCCCTGGACGACCTCAAGGACGCCAAGGTGCGGGTCGACCCGGCCCTGGCGCCGGCCTGGGTGTTCGAGCGGCTGGCGGCGGCCGGGGCCGAGATCGCCCGCGAGGCCGATCCCTGCCAGTTGCCGAAGGCGATCAAGAACCAGGTGGAGCTGGCGGGCGCCCGCACCGCCCATCGCCGCGACGGCGTCGCCATGGCCCGGTTTCTGCGCTGGCTGGCCGATAGCGCTCCGGGGGAGGGGGTGGACGAACTGGCGGCCGAGGCGGCGTTGGCGGAGCTCCGCGGCCAGGGCGATCTGTTCCGCGACCTGAGCTTCCCTACCATCACCGGGGCCGGCCCAAACGGTGCCATCGTGCACTACCGGGTCAGCGCCGACAGTAACCGGCCATTGGCGGGCGGCAGCCTGTACCTGGTGGATTCCGGTGCCCAGTATCTCGACGGCACCACCGATGTCACCCGCACCGTCGCCGTCGGCGAGCCAACGGCGGAGATGCGCGACCGCTTCACCCGGGTGCTGATGGGCCACATCGCCATCGCCACCTGCCGCTTCCCCAAGGGCACCACCGGGGCGCAACTGGATACGCTCGCCCGCCAGGCCCTGTGGCAGGCCGGCCTGGATTTCGACCACGGCACCGGCCATGGCGTCGGCAACTACCTCAACGTCCACGAGGGGCCGCAAGGCATCTCCAAGCGCAGCCAGACCCAGGCCCTGGAGCCGGGCATGGTGGTCTCTAACGAGCCCGGCTACTACAAGGCCGGCGAATACGGCATCCGTATCGAGAACCTGTTGGCGGTGCGCGAGGCGGCGATCGTGGGCGCCGAGCGGGAGATGCTGGAATTCGAAACCCTGACCCGCGCCCCCATCGACCGCCATGCCATCGAACCCGCCCTGCTATCGCCGGCCGCGAAGGCCTGGCTGAACGCCTATCACCAGACCGTCCACGACGACCTGGCCGAGCAGCTCGACGCCGACGAGCGAGCGTGGCTGGCCGAGGCAACGGCGCCGATCTGAATATCGATATTGACTCCAGACGAAGGCCTTGGTATATACTGTGTATATACAAATTGGGGTTTAGCACTCATGGAGCGGATGGATGCAGACTTCGATCGCGAAATGGGGGAATAGCCTGGCGCTACGGCTGCCACGCCAAATTCTGGCGGACGCGAGCTTGGCGGAAGGCTCCTTGGTCGATATCCAGGTCGAGGATCAGCGCATCGTCATCACGCCGGCGCGGAAACGCTACCGGCTCAGCGATATGCTGGCCAAGGAGAGCGAGCGCCAGCGTCACGCCGAAGTTGACTGGGGCGAGCCGGTCGGGAACGAGGAGTTGTGAGCCTTTACCAACCGGAGCGGGGCGATTTCTGTTTCCTCGACTTCGCTCCGACGACCGGCATGGAACAGGCTGGCCGGCGTCCCGCCTTGGTGCTGTC
Source organism: Alphaproteobacteria bacterium (assembly GCA_030746635.1). Classification (GTDB taxonomy): domain Bacteria; phylum Pseudomonadota; class Alphaproteobacteria; genus JASLMH01. The sequence continues at coordinate 3,040 of JASLMH010000233.1, forward strand.
ACCGCAGCAATACAACATCGCGACCTCGCTGGCCTTCGTCTGCCCGGTCACCAACCAGGCCAAGGGCAGCGTGTTCGAAGTGGCCGTACCGCCGGGAGCCCGGATCAGCGGCGTCGTGCTGGCCAATCAGCTTCGCGCCGTCGACTGGCTGGCGCGCAATGCCGACTTCGCTTCCAAGGCGCCGCGGGAGCTGTTGGACGAGGCATTGGCCATCATCGAGGCCATCCTGAACCCCGATCAGTAGCCGGGGGCGATCACCGGCGGCGGGCTGGCTTAGTACCGCGCCATCACCTGTTCGGCGAAATCCTTGAAGTTGCTCCGCGCCGCCGCCCGGGGCGGCAGCAGCACGACCTCGTTGAGCCCGGCGCCTTCCAACTCGCGGATGCGGGCGATGACCTCGTCGGCTTCGCCGACCAGGCCGCCCGAGGCGCGGATCAGTTCCGGGGTGATGAAACGGCGTTCCTCCGGCGGCAGGAAGGCGCAATGGCCGCGATGCAGCATCTGATGGCGCCGCTCCAGCGGCATCTCCGCCTCGACATAGCGTTTGTAGTCGTCCCACAGCTCGCGGATCTCGTCCAAGATGAAGGCGTCGCTCCCCCGCTGCAGGTACAGCTCGTACCAGAAGTGCAGGGAGGAGACGACCTCGGCCCCGGTCTCGTCGATCACCCGCTCCGAGGTTAGATCCTCGCCGGGCCGCAGCAGGCAGGCGAAGGTCATCACGGCGGCGTGGAAGTCGGCCGGCAGTTCGCGGTTGGTCTCGGCGGCGCCCTGGCGAATGCGCTCCAGGTTGCGGCTCAACAGCGGCAGCGGCTCGTTGCCGGCGCTGATCCGGCCGTCGCCGTGGGCGCCGGTGGCCGCCAGCGCCTTGGGTCCGTTGGCGGCGACGTAGATCGGCACCCGGTCCTCGACGTTGATGCAGGCCAGCTCGCGGTCGAGGAAGCGGATCGGCCGGCTCTCGCCGTCCAGGCTGTATTCGACCTCCTCGCCGTCGAGCAGGCCGCGCACCACCCGCAGGTAGTCGCGGAAGGCCGAGGGTTGCACCGGCTGTTGGCCCATCACCCGCATCGCCGTGTGGCCGGTGCCGATGCCGAGGAAGGTGCGGCCCGGCGCGATCCGGTTGATCGAGGCGATGGAATGGGCCGTCACCGGTGCCAGCCGGGTGCCGGCGATGGCCACGCCGGTGCCGAGCCGCAGGCTCGAGGTGTGCCAGGCCGCCAGGCCGAGGGTGGCGTAGCAGTCGGACCAGATCATCTGCGAATCCGGCGCCCAGCCGCTGTCGTAGCCCAGGCCCTCCAGGTAGGGGAAGATCTGCCAATCGTCGATCTTGGTGGCCACCATGCCGCCGAACTTCATACGCCTTCTCCCTTGTTGTCCGATGACCCGGCCGCGCCGCCCATCAGGGCCCGCAGATCGGCGCTGGCGGTGCGGATGTGCCGGTCCATGGCGGCGCGGGCGCCGTCGGCGTCCCGGGCCCGCAGGGCGGCCAGGATCTCCTCGTGCTGGGCCAGCGAGATGCGCGCCAGTTCGCCGGCCCGATCCGGCGACAGGGTCAGGCGGCCGCCGATCCAGGCCTGCACCTGCCGGCGGATCAGGTTGACCAGGCGATAGAGGATCTGGTTCTGGGTCGCCCGGGCGATCTCGAAATGGAAATCGGCATCGTACGTTTGGAATCTTTCCCGGTCGTCCAGGGTCGCCCGCATGCCCTCGACCGTCGCCGCGATGGCGGCCAGGTTGTCCGCGCCGGCCCGCCGGGCGGCCCAGTGGGCGGCGTTGGTTTCCAACATGTGCCGGGTTTCCACCAGATCCTCCTTGCCCTCCGGATCGAGCAGCAAGCCCCATTCCAGTGCCCGTTGCAAATACTGCTGGTCAGAGGCCACGAAGGTGCCGCTGCCGACCCGGCCTTCCAGCATGCCCATGGCGATCAATGGCTTCAGGGCCTCGCGCACCGAGGTGCGGCCGACGCCGAAACGTTTGCACAGATCCCGCTCCGACGGCAGCCTATCGCCGGGCTTCAGGGTGCCGTCGGCGATCAGCCGGACCAGTTGATCGACGATGGCGTCGCTGACGGTTTCCCGAACCACATGGCGAAACGGGTCCGCCGTCGCGCCCGCCGCTTCAGGCGGGGTCGCCATCCGCCACTCCCGGCATCTTTACAGGGCCTGTCGCCTGTTCTAGAATTGGTCTGACCATCAGGCCAATTGTGCGCCCGTTTCGCTGTTTCGGTCAAGACCACGGGCGCCGAGGCAAAAGGAGGTGGTTGGTGGAGCAACTGCCCGATATCGGCACACGGGTCGAACTGGTCTCGTCGGACAAGTATTTCCGCGATATTTCCATTGGCCTGTACGCCCGGGAAACTGCCGGCGGCTGGCTCTACCGCGTGCACAGCTACGCCGGCTATGACGGCGCCGCGGCGCGCCTGGATTCCATTGTCATGGCGATGAAGACCCTGGGCGGCATGGACGCTGGCCCGACGCCCGGCCTGCTGCGCTTCCCCTGCGGCGCGGCCCATCCCTTGGCGGTGCGGCGGCTGTTCCTGCAGGCCTGCAAGCTGGATCCAACCGAGGCGCCGGCGGCCCGGCCGCTGTCGGTGGTGGACCGGAAGACCGGGTTGACCGCCTCCGCCGCGCACGATGGTGCGGGCGGCTATGGCATTTCGGCCAGCGGCGAGGCGGCGGCCGAACATGGACCCCGGCGCATCGCCGCGATCCGCAACGGCCTGGTCAAGTTAAGTGGGGCGGCGCCCGACGCGGCGGCCGATGGACGGTTCAGTTTCGATTGCGGCCGGGGCCACGATGCCCTGGTCGGGCTGTTGCTGCAGAACGCGCCCGATGTCCGCGTCGCCATGCGCGAACTGGCGGCCAACGCGGCCCGCGGCGTCCTCGCCGCGCCCGGTAGCCAGGAATAGGGAAGGTCTTGCCGATGAACGAAACCCAGATAGCGCCGATGACCTCCCGCCAGCGGGTGCTGGCCGCCCTGGCCGGCGAGCCGGTGGACCGCACGCCGGTGTGCAATCCGACCTCGGTGGCGACGGTGGAATTGATGGACCTGGTCGACGCGCCGTTCCCCAACGCCAATCGTCAGGCCGAACCGATGGCCCGCCTGGCGGCAACCTCGTACACGGTGCTGGGCTTCGATAGCATCATGCCGGTGTTCAGCATCATCCAGGAGTCCTCGGCCTTGGGCTGCAAGATGCAGTGGGAGGGCAAGGACAACTGGCCCACCGTGCGGATGTCCGAGCCGATCTGGCGCGACGCCGATGACATCCGCATACCCAACGATTTCCTGAGCCATCCCGATCTCCGCTGCGTGCTGGACGCGATCGGGTTGCTGCGGCGGGAGTTTGGCGACGAAGTGGCGGTGATCGGCAAGACCATGGGTCCCTGGTCACTGGCCTACCACTGCTTCGGAGTCGAGCGTTTCCTGCTGCTGTCCCTGGACGACCCTGGCAAGACGAAACTGATCCTGGACAGGCTCAAGGTTGCCACCCTGGACTTCGGCCAGGCCCAGATTGAAGCGGGGGCCGACGCCTTGACTCTGCCGG
>JASLMH010000234.1 GCA_030746635.1 Alphaproteobacteria bacterium
TCGGGGACAGGATCTAATCCTGTCCCCGAAACTACCTCGCCCCCGGCGGTCACCGCCCCTTGAACGCAGCCGGCCGCTTCTCCTGGAACGCCTTGACGCCCTCGGGGAAGTCGTCGCTGCGGAAGGCCTGGCCCTGGCAGGCGGCTTCGAAGCGCAGGGCCTCGGCCATGGAGCCGTTCTGGGCCGCCGCGATCTGCCGTTTGATCAGGCCGAGGGCGACGGTGGGACCGGCGGCCAGGCGGCGGGCCAGTGTCAGGGCCTCCGCCATCAACTCGTCGTCATCGACCACGTCCCAGACCAGGCCCCAGTCCTTCGCCGTCTCGGCGTCGATCGCCTGTTCGCCCAGCAGCGCCATGCCCATGGCCCGGGCCGGGCCGAGCTTGTGGGTCAGCGACCAGGACATGCCGCCGTCGAGCACCGCGCCGATGCGGGAGAACGCCGTCAGCAGCTTGGCCGAGCGGGCGGCGATGACCATGTCGCCGGCCAGGGCCAGGCCGCAGCCGGCGCCGGCGGCGGGGCCGTTCAGGGCGATCACCACGGGCACCGGCACCTCGCGCAGGGCCAGGATCAGGCGGTTGATGCCGGCCATCATCTGGCCCTCGATGCTCTCCCGCCGGCTGGCCAAACCGTCGCCCCGCAGATCGGCGCCGGCGCAGAAGCCGCGCCCCGCCCCGGTGATCAGGATGGCCCGGGCCGAGCGGTTCTCGATCACCTCCAACACCGCCGCCAGCGCCCCCTCGACCAGCTCGCCGGACATCGCATTCATCTGCTCCGGCCGGTTCAGGGTCAGGCGCAGCAGATCGCCGTCCCGTTCGATCAAGAGATCACTCATGGTCATTCCTCCATTCCGGCCGGTTCAGGACCGCGCGCTGCCATCGAATTGGACGTTCGGGTCCCGGTAGTAGCGCTGATGCCAGACCCCTTCGCCGGCCTCGCCCTTCACCGGCATGCGCCAGCTTCGCACCTTGGCGTCGGCCAGCACCACCCGATACAAGCCGCGGGGCTCGTCGATGGTGTTTTGGATATAGGCGTCAGCCTCCCTGTCCGAGATATATTTCCGGGCCATGCGCAAATACAGATCCCGCCATTCGGCATCGGCGCCGACGTCGTGGAGCAGTTCGGCGGCGCCCTCGATGACGACCTTGCGATACGGCAGGGGCTGTTCGTCGATCGACAGGGCGACGCGCGGGTCGCGGCGCAGGCAAGCGAACCACTCGGAACGCTCCCGGGGCGTGAAATGGATGGCGCCGTCCTGGTAGAGGAACCAGATCGGCGTCACCAGCGGGCTGCCGTCCGGACGCACAACGGCGATCCGCATGACGATATGGCGTTCCGCGAGGAACGCCTCGCGTTCTTCCTGGCTCAAGACCGGCATGGCCTCCCCTTCCTTTGCAGTTGTGGGGTCCCACCTTTCCTGAGCTCAGGCCGAGGCGCTGGGCCGGGCGGCCACCTCGGCCTGCCAGCGCCGGACGTTGGCGCGGGCCTCCGGCACGCCCATCTCCACCCGCAGGGCGGTATCGATGGCCACGAAGGCGGTGATGTCGGCGATGGTGAAGCCGTCGCCGGCGATGAACCGGCTCTCGCCCAGGCGTTCGTCCAGGCGTTCGAGGAAAATACCGTAGCCGCCCCGGCCGCGCTCAGCCAGGGCCGGCAGTTGCGGCACGCCGCTGGGGATGCCGGCGATGGCGCGATCCTCGAACATCGGCAGGGTGTTGCGCAGCACCGCGGCGACCGCGCCGATGCCCTCGATCTCGACCCGGCGGTTCCACATTTCGACCACGGCACGATCGGTGGCATCCCGGCCCATCAACGGCGGCTCGGGCTGGGTTTCCTCGAAATAGCGGCAGATCGCCACGGATTCCGAGATCAGGGTGCCGTCGTCCAGTTCCAGCACCGGGATGGTGCCGCGCGGATTGATCTTCTGGAACCAGTCGCTGAACTGCTCCGCCTCGCGGGTGTTGACCTGCACCATCGGTATCTCGATGCCCTTCTCGGCCAGGAAGATACGGACCCGCCGCGGATTGGGCGCCAGGGAGAAATCATAGAGTTTCATGGTTCGATCCTATTGTTTGCTGCCGTCCTACCAGTTCTCGCCATCCGGCCGCAGCTCGACCAGAAACGACCAGGGCGTCGAGATCGGCAACATCGCAGACATGGGCGCCGGCGCCCTCGATCTCGGCGGCAAGTTCGGCCAACCGCGCCTCGTCCCGGGGCAGCGCGGACGGTTCATTCACCTGTTTGATCATAGCCGTTCGGCTGGCGCGGACCAAAAGAAGGGGCAGCCCCGGCCCCGTCGCAAGCCCATGGTTCGACGGCGCCGGAGACCGCTTTCACGGAAAACGGTCATCCCGGGTGGAGGGCGCTGAACGCTGCTTTTGACCTATCCGATCATTCCATCGCACGACGATAACCGCGGCCCCGAAGGGCCGCCGTGGGTCATCGATAGGTCGCGTGGGGGTCTGTTGTCAGACCAACCGCTTGCGTCGTGCAAAGCCGACGGCGGCGAGGCCAAGGCCGAAAATGGCCATGGTCGACGGTTCGGGAGCCGGCACCGCATCGAGAAACTCGACATAAACCAGACCGCCGGCGCCATCGCCGCCGCCATAGCGAATATTATTGATGCTGGTATCGAGGCCGCCAGCGCCGCCGCCGGCGCCGTAGCCGACGCCGCCTTGACCGCTGAAGAAGGCGTTGCCGGCACCCGCGATCAGCCCCAGGCCGCTGATCAGAATGCCGCCGGCACCGCCGCCGCCCGCATGGGACCCCGTGCCACCGGCGCCGCCGGCGCCGGCGCTCAAGATATTCTCGGTGAACAGCGCCAGAAGGCTGGCGTAGCTGCCTTGACCGGAACCGATGGGCATGCTGTAGCCGGACTGACAAGCTTGGCCGTTGCTGCCGCCGCTGCCGCCATCGCCGCCAGGGCTGCCACTGTTACAGGCGGCGCCACCGCCGGAACTGCCATTGTGCCCACCTTGGTTGATGCCGGTGACGATGCCGCCACCGCCGGCGGTCATGAAGGCGCCGAACATGGACGTGCCGCCCGCGGTCAGGCCGACGATGGCGTTGCTGGAATTCGCGTCCAGCGCCCCCAAACCGCCGGCGCCGACCGTGATGGGGATGATGGCACCGGGAGCGACCGTGAAGGTTCCGGTCACGAGGTAGCCGGCGCCGCCGCCGCCCTGGTGGCCGTTGGCGCCGCCGCCGCCGCCGCCGATCGCCAATACGTTGACCGCGGTAACGCCGGTCGGCACGATGAATTGCTGCGGGGCACCGGTAAATTGATAGGCCACATATCCTGCCTGTGCGGTACTCGTCAGCGCGAGCAAGACGACTAACCCAATGATCGATCGCAACATGGTTGGCTCTCCTGCGGCATCTTTGCTGTACTTCTGCATACCTATGCAAGATCCATGCCAGGATATGTACGCACCATGAAATCAATCACTTAAGGCACATTTTTCATAATTTTGGGCCAGCAAATGTAAAGAAGACCGACACTTTTGCATTGTCGGGCCGGCCGGTCCGCGGAACACCGGATTGCCTGAACTGGCACATATTGTAGGGACAGGAAATTTCGGCTCATCGAGCAGGCGGCCCAGGAGAGCACGCCGGCTCTAGGAGCTCTTCCCGATCGCCATGACCGTGGGGACTTCGGCCAGTCCGCGCACTCGTGGTCGCCAGGTCGCGCATGCGCGCCCTTCGCTACCTACAGTTTGACGCCGATGGCGCCCCGCAGATCGGCGCCGGCCAGATCGGCGCCTCGCAGGTCCGCGCCCGTCAGGTCGGCGTCGACGAGATCGGCGTCGACCAGGCTGGCCTGGCGGATATCCGCGCCACGGAGGTGGGCGCCCTCCAGGCCGGCGCCCCTCAGGTTCGCCGACTGCAGGTTGCAGGCCGTGAGATTGGCGTTGCGCAATTGCGTGGGGATATCGCGCCCGACCATGCCGGTGATCGGCATCGGCGAGAGGTCGGCGCCGCGCAGCTTGGCGTCCATCAGGTTGGCCTCCGTCAGGTTGGCGCCGCGCAAATCCGCCGCCGCCAGATCGGCCTCGTTCAACAAGGTGCGTTCGAGATTGGCCATGGACAGCCGGGCGCCGGACAGGCCGATCTGGCTCAAGGTCGCCAGCGACAGATCGGCCGCCGCCAGATTGACGCCCGGCATATTTATGCCCGTCAGGTCCATCCGGGACAGATTCGCCTGGCAGCCGGAACGGCCGATGCTGTCGACCCATTCCTGGTGGCTTTGAATGATCCGCTGAATGTCGACGTCGAGGTTTTCCAGTTTCTTCGCCAACAGGGCCTTGGACATATCGGAGCGGTCGAATTCCTCGATCCGGAACAGGGCCGCCGTCAGGTCCGCCTCGTCGAAAATGGTGCCGTCGATAATGGCGCCGGTGAACACCGCCCCGTTCATGGCGCAGCCGGAAAAGTTGACGTTGGTCAGATCGGCGCCCATGAAGATCGCGCCGCGCAGCGTCGAGTTGGAGAAATCCGCGTCGTTCAATTTCGCATGGCTGAAATTGGCGTTGGTCAGATCGGCGCTGGAGCCGAAGGCGCGGTAGACCTTCGCGTTTGTCAGATCGGCATGGGCCAGGCGGGCCAGTTCGATGATCGCGCTCTTCCGGCCGGAGCGCTTGAGATCGCCCCTGCCGTCGATGGTGACGATCTCGCCCTTGCCAAGGTTGGCTTCGTTGAGGTTCGCGTACTCCAGGATGGTGCCGCGCAGGATCGTGCCGCGCAGGTCGGCCTTGGTGAAATCGACCTTGCGCATGTTCGAATGGGACAGATTGGAGCCGAACAGATTGGCGCCCACCAGGCTGGCCTCGGCGAACTGGCAATGATCGAGGCGCGAGCCGACCATTTCCGACCACGAGAGGTCCTTGCGGCTAAAATCGAGACCGCTGCAGTGTCGGAAGTTCAGGAACAGGCGTCGGCCGTCCTTAAGGCCCTTGAGATGACGCGCATGGTCGACGACCATCGCGTCCAGGTCGATCTGATCGAGCCTCGTATCCGTCTTCATGCACCACCCAAAATGCCCTCGAGTCCAGGTGTTCCCGCCCCCAGCCATGCTGCCGCAGGCAAGGGGCGCTCCGTCACACCTGTGTCGTCGCGACGATGCCGGATCGAGGCTAAAGGGGAAAAGTTAACAGTCTCTGTTCGTCGGAGAACTCACCGGGTGGGGTCACCAACATGCTTCGAGACGGGCGCTCCGCGCCCTCCTCAGCATGAAGCTAAGGCTTTGAAATTACACGGTTTTTCTCATCCTGAGGAGCGCCGTAGGCGCGTCTCGAAGGATCAGGCGGTGAAGGTCACCGGCACTTGGCGCGGGCCGCGGACCTGGCCGCCGGCCCAGGTGACCGCTTCCGGGTCGGCCAGCTCGAAATCGGCCAGGCGCTCGAACCAGGTGCGCAGGGCGACTTCCATCTCCATGCGGGCCAGGTTGGAGCCGGCGCAGCGGTGGATGCCGATGCCGAAGGCGATGTGCCTGTTCCGGGCGCGGTCCAGCACCACCTCGTCGGCCCGTTCGAACACCGCCGGGTCGTGGTTGGCGCCGGGGAAGTTCATCAGCACCTTGTCGCCGGGCCGGAAGGTGACATCGCCGATGCTCACCGGCTCGGTCACCTTGCGGGCCATGGTCACCGGGGCATAGAAGCGCAGCAGTTCCTCGATCGCCGTGGGCCACAGGTCCGGCTCGTTATAGAGCCGGCGGCGATGCTCACCATGCCCGGCCAGATGCCACAAGCCGGCGCCGATCGAACTCCAGGTGGTGTCGATGCCGGCCACCAGTACCAGGTTGCAGATGCCGATCACCGTGTAGTCGCTCAACGCTTCGCCCATGACCTCGGAAGCGATCAGGGTCGAGATCATGTCCTCGCCCGGGTTCCGGCGCCGTTCGGCCACCAGTTCGGTGAAGAAGTCGCGAATGATGCGGCGATAGCGCAGGCGCAACTCCGGCTGGGTCTGGCCGAATTCCAGGGCGCCGCGGGTCCAATCGACGAACTCGTCGGCCCGGCCGACATCGATGCCCATCATGTGGGCGATCACCCGGGGCGGGATCTGCTGGGCATAGTCAGCGGCCGCGTCAGCCGTGCCCTGTTCGATGAAGCCGTCGATCAGGGAATGGCACAGGGCCTCGGTGATCGGCCGGTAACCCTCGACAGCCTTGGGCGAGAAGAACGGCAACAGCAACTGCTTGAACGGCTTCTGCTCCGGTGGATCGGCGGTGATCGGCGGGTTCTCGCTGCCGTATGCCGCCCGCTCGGCCCGCAGCTCGTCCCGCAGTTCCGGCGACGGCGGCACCACCACCGGCGATGAGTTGGACAGCGCCGGCACCATGCGCACCATGGCCTGCAGATCCTCGTAGCGGGTCGGCAACCAGGAGCCGCCCCAGCGCTCGGTATGGGCGATCGGACAGCGTTCGCGCAGGTCGTTCCAGACGCTGAACGGGTCGTCAACGTATTGCGGATCGAAGATGTCGTAATCGCTGGCCCAGTCCTCGACCGGGCATTTCTC
>JASLMH010000235.1 GCA_030746635.1 Alphaproteobacteria bacterium
CGCCCAGATAGAGCAGCACCGGCGCCAGGCCCAACTCGCCCCGCACCGCCGCCCAACCCAACAGGGCGCCCCAGTTGAAGGCGATGCCGAGAAAGGCCTGCGGCCACCAGGTCAGCCGTTTCATGAATGGGTAGATCACCACCGAGGCCAGCGAGGCGATACCGACCAGCACCGCGAAGGTGTTGAACAGCAACAGGATGTTGAGGCCGATCAGGCCGAGCAGGACCATGAAGCCGGCGGCCTGGGCGAGGCTCAGATCGCCGCTCGGAATAGGCCGGGTTTGGGTCCGTTCGACCCGGCCGTCGTAGTGGCGATCGGCGATATCGTTCCAGGCGCAGCCGGCGCCGCGCATCACCAGGGCGCCAACGGCGAACAGCAGCAACAAAAGCGGCTCCGGCCAAGCCGGGCTGGCCATCGCCACCGACCACCAGCACGGCCAAAGCAGCAGCCAGGTACCGATCGGCCGGTCGACGCGGGCCAGCCGGAGATACGGCCGCAGGCGGGGCGGCGCCCGGCGATCGATCCAACCGTCCCGCGGGATGTCGGTGAACGATCTCTGTAATTCCATCCTGCCCATCCTGACCTTAGGATACCCGATAGGCCGTGGATTGGCCGGTATTTTGGCGGCGTGAATGCAAGAAAAACAGCCGAAGATTCGCCTCTATGTGGAACTTGACCTGGACGCCGGCGGGGTGCTCGGCCTGCCGGCCAATCAGGCCCATTACCTGCGCTCGGTGATGCGGGCGCGGCCCGGCCAGGAGGTGGCGTTGTTCAACGGCCGCGACGGCGAGTGGCGGGCTCGCATCGACGGCATCGGCAAGGGCTGGGTTTCCCTGGAGGTTGCCGAGCGGCTGCGCCCGCAGGCGACGGCACCGGACATCTGGCTGCTGTTCGCGCCGATCAAACGCGGCCGCATCGACTACCTGGTGCAGAAGGCGACCGAACTGGGCGTCGGCGTACTGCAGCCGGTGAGCACCAAACGCACCGTGGTGGAACGGATCAATCTGGTCCGGCTGGCCGCCACCGCGGCCGAGGCGGCCGAGCAGTGCCAGCGGCTTTCGGTGCCGGAGTTGCGGTCGGTGCAGCCGCTGGACCGGCTGGTCGACCGCTGGCCGGTGGAGCGGCGGCTGCTGTTTTGCGACGAGGCCGGCGCGCCGCCGCCGGTCCAGGCACTGCCGGCCGACCTCGCGGGACCTTGGGCCATCCTGATCGGGCCGGAAGGCGGCTTCGACGAAAACGAGCGGCGATGGCTGCGCGGACTGCCGTTCGTCGTGCCGGTTTCGCTGGGACCGCGGGTCCTGCGCAGCGAAACGGCGGCCGTCGCGGCCCTGGCGCTGTGGCAGGCGCTGCTGGGCGATTGCCGATAAATCGCGGTGGCCAACGGCGGCGAGACTTGCATCCGCCCGCGCCATCCATTAACTCGAAAGCGACGACCGGGCGCAAAGGGGCCTTGCGCGCCGTAATGACGGATTCAGTTTGAGGTCGACGCGTATGTCAGAGACGCCCGCTGGCTCGAGGGCACCAATCGAGGACCATTCGGAACTGATCGCCTATCTCGAGCGCGGCGCCAAGCCGCCCGAGGCTTGGCGCATCGGCACCGAGCACGAAAAATTCGCCTTTCGCCTCGATGACCACCGGCCGCTGGACTATGGCGGCGAGCAGGGCATTCGGGCCTTGCTGGTGGGCTTGCAGCGCTTCGGCTGGCAGCCGGTGATGGAAGGCGACAATGTCATTGCCTTGAGCCAGAACGGCGCCTCGATCACCCTGGAGCCGGGCGGCCAGTTCGAGCTGTCCGGCGCGCCCTTGGAAAACCTGCACCAGACCTGCGACGAGGTGCATACCCATCTGGCCCAGGTGAAAGAGGTGGCCGAGGAGATCGGCGCCGGTTTCCTGGGGCTGGGCTTCAACCCGAAATCGTCGCGCCAGGACATTCCGGTGATGCCCAAGGGGCGCTACGGCATCATGATGCGCTACATGCCGACCCGCGGCGATCTGGGCCTCGACATGATGTTTCGCTCCTGCACCGTGCAGGTCAATCTGGACTTCGGCTCGGAGCAGGACATGGTGCGGAAATTCCGCGTCAGCCTGGCGCTGCAGCCCGTCGCCACCGCCCTGTTCGCCAATTCGCCCTTCAAGGAGGGCCGGCCCAACGGCTTCCTCTCCTATCGCAGCCATGTCTGGAAGGACACCGATCCCGACCGCACCGGCATGATGCCGTTCGTGTTCGACGCCGGCATGGGCTACGAGGCCTACGCCGAGCACGCCTTGGACGTGCCGATGTACTTCGTCTATCGCGAGGGCACATACATCGATGCGGCCGGTCAATCGTTCCGCGACTTCCTGGCCGGCCGGCTGCCGGCGTTGCCCGGCGAACGCCCGACCCTGAAGGATTGGGAGGATCATCTGACGACCCTGTTCCCGGAGGTGCGGCTAAAGCAGTTCCTGGAGATGCGCGGCGCCGATGGCGGGCCGTGGGCGCGCTTGTGCGCCCTGCCGGCGCTGTGGGTCGGCCTGCTGTACGACCAGACGGCCCTGGACGCCGCCTGGGACCTGGTCAAGGACTTCGATATCGAGGAGATGGCCCGGCTGCGCGACGAGGTGCCCCGGCAGGCTTTGGGCACGCCGCTCGGCAAGGGCACGGTGGGCGATCTGGCCCGAGAGGTCCTGCGGATCGCCGAGGACGGGCTGCGGCGGCGCGGCCGCGCCGGCAAGACCTCGAGTGACGAGACGGAGTACCTTTTGGCGTTGCGGGAGATCGCGGACTCGGGCGTGACGCCGGCCGAAGACCTGCTGCGCCGTTTCCACGGTCCGTGGAACGGCTCGGTCGATCCGGTCTACGAAGAATGCGCTTATTGAGCCGGCCATCGGTCCGCCGTCCATGCAAGTAACGGGTACCACCGGCTTTCGGCCCAGCCTGCCGCCCGAATTCGCCGAGGCGAGGCCAATCGCCGCGGCCGGCGGGGTGACGGTCGTTGGCTATCGGCTGCGGGGCGCATCGCCGGCGGCGCCGGCGCTGCTGTGGGGTCACGCCAATGGTTTCAGCGCCGGTTGCTACCGGCCGCTGCTTGATCGGCTGAGCCAGCATTTCCAGGTCTTCGCTTTCGATGCCCGCGGTCATGGCGCCGCCGACAAGCCGCGGGGCGATCTGGCCGCCGACTACACCATGCGCCGGTTCGCCGAGGACCTCGCATCGGTCGCCGACTGGGCCAGACAGTGCATCGGTCCGGCACCGGCGCTGCACTACGCCTCGCATTCCCTCGGCGGTAACGCGGTGCTGATGCTGGAAGGTGAACTGGGCCTGTCGCCGTTTGCCAGCCTGACCTTGTTCGAGCCGCCGGCCTATCCGCCACCGGGGCACGAGGAACGGGAAGCCGGCTTGACGGTGGCGGCGGCCTTCCCGCGTTGGGCCGACAGACGGCGGCAACGCTTCCCCGATCGGGAGGCGCTACGGGCCGAGGCGGAAGGCATCGTTACCTATCGCCGGTTCGCGCCGGAGATGATGGCGGCCTACCTCGAGGCGGCGCTGGAGCCGGCCGAGGGCGGCGGCTTCGTTCTGCGCTGCCCCGGCGATATCGAGGCGGCCGTCTACCGCAATTGTCCGAATGGCGGCGCTTTTCAGGCCGCCGCCGGGGTGGCGACCCGAACGCGGATCTATGTCTCCGACCCGGCGGCGGTGGACGGGCACCTGTGGACACCGGTGACCATGCGAGACATCGCCGCCAGCATGGCGCATGGCGAATGCCGGACCATGCCGGGCTGCCTGCATTTGATGGCACAGGAAGACCCCGCCGCCTGCGCGGCGGCGATCGTCGATCATGCCCTGGATATCCCGGCCGCCGCCGATTGATGTCCTACTCGGCTTCCTCGTTGACGGCCAGCTTGCGCCGGCCCTCGGCCGGCAGCCCGGTATGCTTGGTTGGCCGATCCGGGCCCCAAACACCGCTGTAGTAGGTTTCGGCCAGATGCAGGGCGCCGACCGGGTTGTGGGCCAGCACCCGGTCCTTCGCCACCAGGGTGGTGACCAGCCCCTCGGAATGCTTGAAGAACAGGGAATCGTGGCCGACGCACAGGCCCAGGACGATGTTGAATTCCGAGCCGGCCCGGTTCAGCACTTCGGCCTGCGAAATCGGATTGCACATCGGTTCATAACCGCCGGGGCGGATCTTCTCGTCGTCGCGCAGGCCGATGTCCTCCTTGGCCACGCCGCCGTTCTTGCAACTGACCGAAACCACCTCGAGACCATGGCTCTCCAGGATTTGACTCATGGTTTGGGCCAGGTCGACGAACGAGATGCAGGTGGCGATGCCCAGCTTGGTGAACCCCATCTTCTTGGCGAACTGGCAGATTTCCTCCACCCGGGTCCAGCGGCAATAGCCCTCGGCCTCGATGCGCGCCGATTCCCGCGCCACCTTGCCCAGGAAGTCGTCCTCGTATTTCTCCCGCGCCGTGTCGATGCCCGGCTGATCGACCTTCGATGGGCAATAGGCCGGGCCCTTGCTGGCGCTCTCGCCCTGCCGGCAGGAACGCATGGTCGGCGGGCAATAGGCGCAGGAAGCTTCGCTGTAGGCCATGAGTGTTCTCCCCTGGACACATGATCCTCCGAATACAAGATAGCCACGGGCCGTGGCGAACGGATTGATTCAACGCAATCGGTGGCGGCTTTGCGGCGCCAACGGGCTCGCCTACAATCGGCCGCGCCACGGTCGCCCAAAGGGCGTCCGGGGCGGTAACCGGAGCGTGACGACATGGCCGACGCCGATCTCAACCAAAGCTGCACCTACGCCGACCTGATCATCCAGGCGATCAGGCGCTGGCCCGAGCGGACCGCCATGATCGATCGCCGCGAGCAGGTCAGCTATCGGGAGCTGGGCGAGCGGATCAGCCGCACCATGCAGTGCTTCGCCGAGCACGGCCTGGCCAAGGGCGACGGCATCGCCCAGCTATCGCTCAACCGCGTCGACGCCTTCGTCACCGTCGCCGCCTGCTACCTCTCTGGCATCCGCTATACGCCGATGCATCCGCTGGGCTCGCTCGACGATCACCTCTACACCATCCAGGACGTGCAGATCTCCCACCTGGTCGTCGATCCCGACGGCTTCGCCGAGCGCGGCGCCGAGATCGTCGCGGCGGCGGCCGAATTACAGGGCGCCTTTGCCCTGGGGCCGGCGGATTTCGCGGTCGATCTGCTGGCCGCGCGAGCCCGGCATCCAGCCCAACCCCTGGCGACGGCCGTGGGGCCCGACGACATCCTGTTCATCGCCCATACCGGCGGCACCACGGGTCGGCCCAAGGGGGTCGTTCATCTGCAGCGCACCATGGTGGCGAACGCGCTGATCTGCACCGCCGATTGGGAATGGATGCCGGATCCCCGGCTGCTGGTGGTGGCGCCGATCAGCCACGCCGCCGGCTTCATGCTGGTGCCCTGCATGCTGCTGGGCGGCACCGTCATCCTGGAGCCGGGTTTCGACGCCGGCGCCTTCATCGCCGCAGTCGAGAAACATCGGGCGACCATGACCTTCCTGGTGCCGACCATGGTCTACATGGTGCTGGACCATCCCGATCTGCCCGGCCGCGATCTATCCAGCCTGCGGACCCTGATGTTCGGCGCCGCGCCGATGTCACCGAGCCGCCTGAAGGAGGGCCTGGCGCTGCTGGGGCCGATCTTCTCCCAGGGCTACGGCTCCTACGAGGCCACGACCACGGTCACGGTGATGCGCAAGGGGCAGCACGACGTCGACCAGGCGCACCGGTTTTCCTCCTGCGGCCAGGTGCTCACGGGCATCCGCCTGAAGATCCTCGACGAAGACGGCAACGAGGTGCCGACCGGGCAGGTGGGAGAGATCTGCGTGCGCGGGCCGACGGTGATGGCCGGCTACTGGAACCGGCCGGAGGAGACCGCCGCGGTCTTCAAGCACGGCTGGTACCACATGGGCGACATGGCCCGGATCGACGAGGACGGCTACATCTACATCGTCGACCGTTCCAAGGACATGATCATTTCCGGCGGCTTCAACGTCTATCCGCGCGAGATCGAGGACGTGCTGACCAGTCACCCGGCGGTGTCGGCCGCCGGCGTGATCGGCGTGCCGGACGAGAAATGGGGCGAGGCGGTGAAGGCGGTTGTCGTCCGGCGCCCCGGCGTCGAGATCGAGGAAGCGGATTTGATCGATCTGGTGAAGGACAAGAAGGGCGCGGTCTATGCGCCGAAATCGGTGGACTTCGTCGACGAACTGCCGGTGACGGCCCTGGGCAAGCCCGATAAGAAGGCGCTGCGGGCCGCTTATTGGCGGGACCGGGAGCGGCAGGTCAATTGACCGCCGCCACCATCGGCCGCGACAGCGGGGGTTGGGGATGAGCGAACGTTGGTTCAGGGAGCG
>JASLMH010000236.1 GCA_030746635.1 Alphaproteobacteria bacterium
TCGCGCTGCGCCACGCGCCTACCCCAATGGCTTGCTAGCGCCATCAAATGAATCAGATTACCCGCGACATGCTCTAGCATAGGGGCGCTGGCGGGGTGGGTCAAAAGCCGCCGCGACGGACCTGGAACAGCCGGAAATCAGCCGCCAGGGCAGGCGGCAGGGCCACCGGCACCAGCCAGTCGGGCGGCGCGCCGGCCTCCAGTTGGGCCAGCAGGCTGGGCGGATCGGTGCGGCGGTAGTTGGTGGCCTCGGGGCTCTCCGGACAGATCAGGATCAGGTCCGCCCGCCGCCTCTCGACGATCGCCTGGGCCGCCGCCGGATCGCTGGCCCGGAGCAGTTGGATGGTGTCGACCATGCCCGCGGTATTGCGGTGATACGGCGTGGCGACCACGGAATGGCGGGTGCGATACAGCAACTCGGATCCGGGATAGATGAAATTGACGATGCGTTGCGGCCGCTCGGCATAGTGGCTGTCGAGCCAGGCGGATATCGCCGGCATCTCGCAGGCCTTGCCCGTTTCCGGTAACGGCAGGGCCAGGCGCAGCAGACCGCCCAGGACCAACGGCCCGGCGGCGACGGCGATGACGGCGGCGGCGCGCGCCGCCGCCAGGCCCCGCTTGCGAACGGGACGGCGCGCGAACAACCCCTGCAGCAGGGCGATGCAGGGCGGCAGGCAAAGGATCTGCGGATATCCCATCCACCGCACCTCCCGCAGGGTCAGGGCGAAGGTCAGGGTCAGGAACAGCCCCAGCAGCGCCCAGATGCGCCGGTACTCGCCGCTACTGCGGGCCATGCAGAGGATCACCGCCGGCACCGCGAACAGGATCAGGCCGAGATGGGCAACCGCTTTCGGCAGGCTGCGCACCAGGTGCCGGGGGTCCAGCAAGGGGCTGACCTCGGCGTTGTTGGCGAACCAGACCTCGCGCACCAGGGGGTGCATCTCCGCCATCGGACCCAGGAAAAAGTTGGGAAACAGCAGCTTCACGGCCAGCAGGATGACGCCGGCCGCGGCGCCGGCGATGAGCAGACGGGTGCCTGGGCGGCCGTCCGGCGCCACCACCAGCAGCAGGCAGAAACCGGCGATCATGGCCAGAAAACACAGGTAGACGACGGAAATCCGGTCGAACTCGATGGCCAGCAGGTCGGTCGGTGGCCGTTCCAGGACCAACGCCACGGTAAGTCCGGCGGTCAGGACCAGAGTGAAGATCACCGCCCGGCGGATTGCGAGGCGGCCATCGGCGATCCAGCCGGCGGCCAGCGCCAGCAGGGTCAGGCCGATGCCGACCATGCCCTCGATGCTGATCCAAAGCGCCAGGGCGCCGATGGCGGCGGCGGCGATCGCCAACCTGTCGAGACAGGTGGACCGCGCCAGACGGACGGCGAAGCCCAACTGCGCCACGAACAGCATCATGTTCAGGGCATGGTGATCGGGGCGGCCGACGGCGAACACGAAGGCGATGAAGAACAGCGCCGGGAACAGCAGGCCGAGCAGGATCAGGCCGCGCGGCTCGAGCATCGGCCGTACGGCCCACAACAGCAGGAACAGGGTGGCGATGTGCAACAACGGCCCCATCACCGCCGCCCAGGCGAACAGCGCCCCCGCGAAACCCAGCAGCGGTGCCGCCACGGCGGCGCCCGACAGCAGCAACAGATCCAGCGGCCGGGTCCAATGCAGCACCTCGCCATAGGGCGCGTTGCTGCGTTCCGACACCGGGTCGAACCAGACCCCGGTATCGGCCAGTTCCTGGACCCGCAACAGCCGCATGTAGGCGTCCGGTCCGACCAGCCGGCCGTCCAGGATTCGCCAATCCGCCAGCTCCTGCAGCAGCAGATGCACGCCGACCAGCATCAAGGCCGGCATCAGGCCGATCAGCAGCAGGCGCCGGCCCGTCATCGCCGCACCTCGTACAGGCGGTACCAGGCGGCCAGGTCGGCCGGCAGGGGGATGGGGCGCAACCAGGCGGGAGCGGTGCCGGCGGCGAGTCTGTCCAGCAGCGTCGGTTTCGCGCCGTCGCCGCGGTAGAGGCGGCTTTCCCGGTCGGCCGGGCAGGCCAGCACCAGATCGACCCGGCGGCGGTCGACGATCTCGCGCGCCCGCTCGGGATCGCTGGCGCCGAAGAAGGCCAGGGTGTCGCGGCCGCCCTCCCGGTTGCGGAAATACGGCGTGCCGATCACCTCGTGCGGACCGCGATAGAGAATGGCAGAGGCCACGGTCAGGTACGACAGGATGCGTAGGCGGCCATGCTCCGCCGATCCCTCGGTCGCCAGGTGCCGGGCCATGCCATCCAGGGGGCATTTCGGGTCCTGGGACCCTTGGCCGGGGACCAGCCTCGAGGCCAGGAAGAATCCCACGGCGAAGGCAAGCACGGCGACGGTGCGGCCCAGGCTGGACAGGAACAGCAGAGACAGCGGCCGGCGCCGGTCCAGCCGGGCCAGAATCCCGGCCAGCAGCCAGGCGTAGCCGGGCAGGGCCAGGATCGCCACATAGCTCGTCCAGCGCATCTGCATCACCGCCAGCGGCCCGAACAGCAGCAGACCGAGGGCGAGAATGGCCCAGGCCGGCCGGCCCCCGGGCCGGCGCAGATGCCATAGCGATACCGGCAGGGCGATCAGCGCGGGGCCCAGAAAGGCCAGGAAATCGGCCGGCGCCGTCAATGGCGCCGTCTCGCCGGCATAGTTGAAGATGGCGGCCCGAAAAGTGTCATCGGCGGCCGACAGCGGCCCGGCGAAGAAGCCGGGAAAGGCCAGTGCCTGCACCGCCGGCACGGCGGCGAAGCCAAGCAGGCCCGGTAGGCGCCGTTGGCTGCCGGCAGCGACGGCAAAGGCGCAGGCGAGCAGGGCGAGGAGCACCACGTGGACGATGGAGATGCGGTCGTGGGCGACCGTGAACCAGGCTCCGGGTGGATATTCCAAGACCACCGCCAGGGCGGCGCCGGCGGTCATGACCGCCGCCGCCAGCAGACCGCGTAGCGCCCAAGGCCCGCCGCGAACCAGCCAGGCCAGCGCCAGTGGCGGAAACAGCAGCATCGCCGATAGCAGCCCCTCGACGCTGACCCAGAGCAGCAGGGCGGCGGCAATGGCGGCGGGAACGATCCGCCCGGGCCCGGCGTCGTCGGCCAAGGCCCGTATCAGGGCGCCCAGGAACCAGATGAACAGGAGCATGATCAGGGCATGGTGGTCCGGCCGGCCCGGCGCGAACTGGAAATCGAGCAGCAATTGCGCCGGGAACAACAAACCAAGCCAGAGCAGCCCACCCGTTGGCAGCAGCGGCCGGGCCGCCCACAGCATCAGGGCCAGGGCCAGGATGTGCAGCACCGGCGACAGCCATACCCCGGTCCAGTGCAGCCCGGCCGGCCAACCGAGCATCGGCGCCAGCAGCGCCGCGCCGGCCAGCAGCAGGCCGTCCTGCGGCCGGGTCCAATGCAGGGTTTCACCGATCGGGGCGTTGCTGCGCCGGATGCGGGCATCGTACCAGCCGTCGCCCCGGATCAGCTTTTGCACCCGCACCAGGCGCATGTAGGCATCGGAGTCGAACAACTCGCCGGCGAACAGGGCGCTGCGCTCCCGATCCACCATCCACCACTGCGTGGCCAACAGTGCGAGAAAGGGCAGGATCAGGATGGTCGGTCGGCGCATACCGGTGGCGAAGAGCAGAACCCGGAGAGGTTATTTCTCCTCATGGTATTCGGCTTCGGTATTGACCGACCAGATATTCGACTTGTCGGTCCTGCCGGCGACGATGTTGTCGACCGCGACCATGGCCGACAGCATGGAATGATCCATGTTGTTGTAGCGGTGCATGCCGTTGCGGCCCAACAGGAACAGGTTCGACAATTCGTCGGTGAACTCGCGCACCCGATCGAACCGGTCGTAGGTGCCGAAATAGGCCGGATAGGTCTTGGGCACGCGAATCACCACCTGGTCCAGCACTGCCTCGGCCTCGATCACGCCGATCCGCCGCAACTCCTCGATCGCGAAGGCGGTCAGCGCGTCGTCGTCCATCGACCACATCTCGTCGCCCTCGTCGCAGAAGTATTCCAGGCCGAGCCAGACGTTGTCCGGGTCGGCGACCAGATAGGGGCTCCAGTTGTTGAAGAACTGCAGGCGGCCGACCTTGACGCCCGACTCCTGCACGTAGATCCAGTTGTCGGACATCTTGTCCGCGAGATCCCGGCCGGTGGCGTCACCGCCCAGCTTCAGCCGCTTCAGCAATAGCCCGACGGTGATGAAATCGCGATAGACCAAGCCTTCGGAGACCTCGCGGGTATCGCGCGGCGGCGGCGGCTGCATGCCGGCCATCAGGTGGCGGACGTCGGTGGTGGAGAAGAACAGATCGCCGTCGATCGAACGCGCCTCGCCGCTGCCGTTGGTCATGGTGGCGCCGACGATCCGGCCGTCCTGGTGCCGCAGACCGGTGACCCGGTTGTTCAAATGCACTTCGCCGCCCTTCTCCCGCACCAACTCGGCCGCCCGTTCCCACATCTGGCCGGGGCCGTGCTTGGGGTAAAGGAATTGCTCGATCAGGCTGGTTTCGACGTTCTTCTGCGCGATGCCGTCGCGGCGGCGGAACAGCGAACCCAGGGCGTGGGTCAGGATGCCCAGCAGGGACAGGCCCTTGACCCGCTGGGCACCCCAGTCGGCCGAGATTTCGCCGCACGGCACGCCCCAGACCTTCTCGGTATAGTCCTTGAAGAAGGTGTTGTAGAGGCGCCGGCCAAAGCGGTTGATGAAGAAATCCTCCAGGGACTCTTCCGGCCTTATCGGCAGCATCTGCGCCCGCAGGAATGAGAAACCGATGCGCACGGTCGCCGCCAGGCCCAGCTTGCGCAGGGTTTCCAGGTTCAGCGACAGCGGGTAGTCGAACAGCTTGCCGCCCCACAGGATGCGCGATTTGCGCGCCCGCACCAGCATCACCTCGTCGACCTGGTCAGGATCGGGGCCGTCGCCGGGCATGTCCAGCCAGCGGGATTGGTTCTGGTAGTGGATTTGCCCGCCGGTATCGCCGTCGTTCCGGCCCTGCAGCGGCAAGACCCGCGACCACCAGTCCATCACCCGGTCCGATTTCGAGAAGAAGCGATGGCCGCCGATATCGATGCGATTGCCGTTGTGCACGAAGGTCCGGGCGATACCGCCGACATTGTCCGATCCTTCATAGACCACCGGCTTGATATCGGTCCGTTCCAGCAGTTCCAGGGCAACCGTCAGGCCGGCCGGTCCGCCGCCGATGATGATCGCCTTGCGCTCGCCCATGGTGCGGCTAGCTGAACAGCAGCAGCTTGCGGACGACGAAATTGAACGCGAAGGAGGCGCCGGCGGCGCCGAACTTCGCCAACAGCAACGACAGCGCCGCGACTTCGATGCCCAGCCACAACACCGCCTCGTTGACGACCAGGCCGGCGACCCCGATGGCGGCGAAAATGGCGAATTCCAAGCCGGCGTTTTGCAGGCGCCGGCTGCGGAAGGCCCAATGCACCGAGCCCAGATAGGCGACCACGGCGCCCAATATGAAGGCGATCGGATTGGCGATCAGATAGTGCGCGCCAAACCACTGCGACAGCAGGTACAACGCCGTCACGTCGGCGGCCAGGGCGACACCGCTGACGACGAAGTATCGCGGCAGTTCGCCGGCGTCGATGTGTTCCACCTGGGTCTGGCAGGCCAATTGCGTCACGCGAAGTTCTCCTTCCTGGCCCTTAGATCTGGTGATCCGGCGGCCGGGCGCCAGTGACGCCCCTCACATACCGGACCCGAGCTCACGAAGAACGGGCTATCATAGCAGATCGGCCGACAAGCAGCAGGTAGCGAGAATGAACGAGGAACATTTCCACCCGAGCAAGGCCTATCACGACGCCGATTTCGTGAACGGCGTCTCCGCCCGGCCGTTGCGGATCCTGGCGGAATACCTGAAGCCGGAAACCGTGTTCGCGCAGAGCCACGTGCGCGACACCATCGTGATCTTCGGCTCGGCCCGGGTGCCCTCGGCCGAGGCCGCCTCGGCCGCCCTGGATGCCGAGATCGCCGGCGGCGGCGACGTCCGCTCGGCCGAACGCAAACTGGCCATGTCGCGCTATTACGAGGAATCGCGGGAGTTGGCCGGGCGGCTGACCGAGTGGTCGAAGGGCCTGGACCGGGAGGATAAGCGTTTTGTCGTTTGCACCGGCGGCGGCCCCGGCATCATGGAGGCGGCCAACCGCGGCGCCTCCGAGGCCAAGGGCCTGAACATCGGCCTGAACATTTCGCTGCCGTTCGAGC
>JASLMH010000237.1 GCA_030746635.1 Alphaproteobacteria bacterium
CATAGCGGACGCCGAGTTCCTTGCCTACTGTTTGTACGTTTTGGGCGTGGCCCTTGTAGGTGAAGACCGAGTTGCGGGCGATGACGAACAAGCCGGAGACTTTCGACAGATCGGTGATCAGGTCGTCGGTCATGCCGTCGGCGAAATACTCCTGGTCCGGGTCATTGCTGACGTTTGCGAACGGCAGGACGGCGATCGAAGGCTTGTCGGGCAGCGGCGGCGGCGTGCCCCCGGCGAAAGTGCTGTCGTGTGCCGGCGCCCAGGGCTTCAGCCAGAGCCCGATGCCGCCGCCGGCGATCAAGAGCGTGATGACAACGGCGGCGATCAGTCGAACTCGGCTCTGCCACCACGCGCCTGGGCGCTTTGCCGGCTTCGCCATCACGCCGTCGGCATACACCCTGAACACCCGCACGGGCCGGGCGATGTTCTTGACCTCCACTTCGCCCAAATCCTCGAGGACGATATCCACCCGATCCCGGACCTGGTCCCGCGCCGCGCGGGAGAGACAGATGCCGCCGGGCTCCGCCAAGCCTTCCAGACGCGCGGCGACGTTGACGCCATCGCCCAACAGATCACCATCCTGTTCTATGACGTCGCCCAGGTTAATGCCGACCCGGAAGCGGATGCGCTTCTCCTCCGGCACCACGGCGTTGCGCGCAACCATGGCGTCTTGGATGTCGAGGCAACAGCGCACCGCTTCGACCACGCTCGGAAACTCAATCAGGAAGCTGTCGCCCGCCGTGTTGGCGACGCGGCCTCCATATTCCTCGAGTTTGGGGTCGATGAGCTCCCGCCGGTGCGCGCGCAGAGCGGCGACCGTCCCTTCTTCGTCGCTCGCGGTCAGCCGACTGTACTCCACAACGTCTACTGCAACGATCGTCGTTAGCCGGCGGGTGACTTCCCCTTCCGCCATGCGCATCCGCCCCCTCAAGGCATCGTCGAGCGAGAGCTTAGCGGATCGGTGGATGCCGCTCCACCAACCTGCGGAAGGACCCGTCGGAATGTCTTTTGTGGGTCTTTCGCGTCGGTTCCGGGGTGGCCGCTCGCACGGTAGCTTTCTGCCGGCAGCGGACGCCCCGGCTCGGCAAGTGGACGTCAGCGCCCGTAGATTGGCTGTCCAATCCAAGGCGACCGCGCGGATCGCCCGGCCCGAGCCGACGCGGGCCGCCGCGAACGCACCTTGTTTTCCTGAAAAAGAGCCCGCAAAAGATGTCGGGTCCTTGCCCCGCCGTCTCTAGCCAAGTACGCCCGGCCTCGATGCGGGCAGTTTCAAAACCAGCATCAGCCCCACGGCCGCCAGAGCCGCGAGGGTGGCGAAGGCCGGGGCATAGCCGCCCATCAGGTCGAAGATGCGGCCGGCCACGACCGGACCGGAGGCGGCGCCGATGGTGCCGAAAAACAGCACGCCGCCGAAGATCGCGCCATGGGCCTTCAGGCCGAAATACTCGGCCACCGTCGGTGACATGACGGTGAATAAACCGCCATGGCCGAAGCCATAGACGGCGACGCCGGCGAACAGCGCCCATGGTACCGAGATGGACAGGAACAACAGCAGGCTGGCGGTCAGCGGCAGGAAGCAGACGATCAGGGCGCGCCGGCCACCGATCCGGTCGATCAGGGCGCCCACCGTCAGCCGCCCCAGAACACTCGCCGCGCCGATCACCGAGAGGAGCATCGCCGCCAGGGCGGGGGTCATGCCGAGATCCATGCCGTGCACGGCAATGTGCAAGGGGATCGTCGACAGGCTTGAGAGGTAGGCGAACTGGATGGCGCAGAGCATCCAGAAGGTGCGGTTGCCGCGCATGTCGCGCAGACGGAAACCGGCGGCCTCGGTCTTGTCGAGGGATCCGCCGCTGGTCGACGGGCTTTTCATCAACAGCGCGCCGAACAACAACACGGCGGCCGCGCCGATGCCCAGAGCCATCAACGCCAGGCGCCAGTCGTAAAGCGCGATGAGAAACGCGGCGAGGGGCGGCAGGGCCATCTGGCCAGCAGCGGTGCCTACCTTGACCACCCCGGTCATGATGCCGCGACGGCGCTCGAACTGCCGCGCGATGGTCGACAGGGTGACCACATCGTGGACCGCCATGCCGACGCCGATGAACAGGCCGAACGCCGCGAACAGTTGCCAGGGCTGGGTGACCTGGGACAACAGGGCATAGCCGACGCCGCACAAAACGCCGGCCACGGCCAGGACCAGCCGCGGGCCGTAGCGATCGCTCAGGTAGCCGCCGAAAGACGCCAGAACACCCATCACCACGAAGGCGAAGGACAGGCAGCTCGACAGCAGGGTGCGCGACCAGCCGTACTCCACCTCGAAGGATTTGAAGAACAGGCCGTACGAGAACAGCAGCCCGACGACCGTGAACTGGGTCAGGCAGGCGCCCAACACGATCAGGTAGCGTTTGTCGACACGGGCGATCACCGAAGAACCATACACATGGCGGACATCCAGGTTCGGGAGGACCGGGGCGAAGGCAGGGCGGTGTAGCGAGCCCCGATGCAACGATCAGAGGGCAGCCCGCCCTCGGGGTCAAGGCATTGTGCGAGGGAGCAACGGCTTGTGCCGGTCCGAGGGCACATCGGATAATACCCACGATCCATTGCCGCAATCTGCCGGAGGCGACGCCATGCTGCCGACCGAGTTCGATATCACCGATCGCGCGGTGCTGATCACCGGGGCCGGCCGCGGCATCGGCAAGGGCATCGCCCGGGTGTTCGCGGCGGCCGGGGCGGACGTCGCCATCAACGCCCTGACCGATCGTTACGTGGTGCCGCTGGCGGCGGAGCTGGCGGCGGACACCGGCCGGGCCGTGGTGCCGGCGGTCGCCGACGTCACCACGGCCGACGGCGCCCAGGCCGCCATCGACCAGGTGCTGGCCCAATTCGGGCGCATCGACGTGCTGGTCAACGCCTTGGGCGATTCCATTCGCACGCCGCTGGTCGGCCTGCCCGGCGGCGACTGCGCCGGTGCGCCGATCGCCGATGGCGATCTCGACTTCATCATCGACATCAACCTGACCGAGGCGCTGCTGTGCAGCCGCGCGGTCGGGCCGCACATGCTGGCGCGCGGCGCCGGCAAGGTGATCAACATCGGATCCTGGACCGGACATCAGGGTGGCGGCGAAATGGTGCTGTACACCACGGCCAAGACGGCCCTGGAAGGCTTCACCCGGGCCCAGGCGCTCGAATGGGCGCCGCACGGCATCCAGGTGAACTGCATCGCGCCGGGGCTGTTCCCCGACGTGGTCACGGTGGGCGAGGAACGGGCCCGGCTGACCGAGGAGCGGGCCAAGCAGCAGGTACCGCTGGGCCGTACCGGGCGCCTCGAGGAAGTCGGCTATCTCGCCCTGTACCTGGCCTCCCCCGCCTCCGACTACATGACCGGCCAGACCCTCGCCCTCGACGGTGGCCTGAGCCTGTAGACACGGGCGGCGTGGGCACCATCGACCATTTCCCCTAGACATGCTTCGAGACGGGCGCTTCGCGCCCTCCTCACCATGAGGGTCTCTTTTTCTCGCCCTCGTCCTGAGGAGCGCCGCAGGCGCGTCTCGAAGGACGCATGGGACGGGACATGCGACCCGCCACCACCCGCAGCATTAGCAGGTCCAGACCTCGATGGGCTCGTCCCGGCCGCGCAGGCTTTGCGATCCCGAACGATCCAGCGCCGACAGCATGGTTTCACCATCGGTGCCGACTTCGCCGCGAACGGCGGCGACCAGAGCATCGCTCACCGCCATGCCGACGCCGAGATCCCTGGTCAGGGCTTCCAAACGGTAGGCGACATTGACGGTATCGCCCAGCACGGCATATTCCAGCCGGCGTTCGGAACCGATATCGCCCAGCACCACCGGGCCGTGATGCAGCCCGACGGAGACCTCGATGGGCGCGGCGCCGGCGGCCTGGCGTTCGCGGTTCCATTCGCCGATGTCGGCCAGGATGTCGCGGCCGCAGCGCAGCGCGTTGGCCGCATCCTCCGGCCCCGGTTCCGGCGTGCCGAAGGTCGCCATCAGCCCATCGCCGAGGAACTTGTCCAAGGTACCCTGGTGCTCGAACACCAGAACCTCCAGGCGGCCATGGAACTGGCGCAGCAGGGCCACCACTTCCTCCGGCGTCTGCCGTTCGGCCATGCGGGTGAAACCGACGATGTCGACGAACATCACCGCGACGTCTTGCGAGCGCACGGCGCCGAGGGGCTGGTCCTGTTCGGCCATGCGGTCGACGATGGTCGGCGGGAAATGCCGGGCCAGGTTGCCGCGTTCGCGGGCGATTTCGGCCTGGCGGAACACCAGTTGATTGTTCAATCGCCCGTTCACGCCAAGGATCGCGGCGACGATCAGAAACACCACGACTTCCTGGATGCGGGCGGGGACAACCGGATCGTTCGGGTCGAATACCTCGAGGATCCTTTCATGGCCGGCGAAGGCCGCGGCCGCGGCCGCCGACAGCGCCGGTATCTCGGCCCCGAACAGGGCGACCGGGATCAAGGCCAGCAGCCAAAGACAGGTGGTCCAGGCCGCGAAGGCGAAGATCGTGCGCCAGGAATAGGCCAGGGCGCCGGCCGCCAGCAGGACATAGAAATAGCTGAAATCCGACAGGTGGTACTGGAACGCCGTGGGCCAGACCTCGTCCCGGAACGGATTGGGCACGACCAACAGGAAGGTCATCAGCGCCAGGTCGCAGAAGATCAGCAGCAGTTCCGGTCGTGACAGGGCGACCCGGCCGGTACGCAGTTGCGCCCAGCCGATCAGGGCGAAACCGATCAGCGCCACTTCATAGTACAGCACCTCCCAGCGCGGGTTCAGGAACGGGATCAGCACGGCGATCACGGCCAGGGCGATCCAGCGTGCCCGCACCGCCATCACCAGACCGGTGTGCTTGTTCTCGCTCAGGGCCTCGCGCACGTAGGGGTCGGCGCGGGCGAACTCCTCCTCTCTCAATCCGCCGCGCCGGGTCCTCAATCGCTCCCAAAGGGGCATGCTCATCGCGTCGTCGGCCATGCTCGCTCCTCTCATAGTGCGGTTCCGTCACCAATTAACCGGTCGGCGGACATCCGGCCGGGCACGGGCCCTACTCGGCAAACGGCTCCGACCTGATCCAGTCCACCGTTTCCCGCAATATGGTCGGGATATCGCGGACGGCAACGCCCAGGCTGTCGCGGCGCGTGAAGTCGAAGCCGGTCGGCGCCACCGCCGGATCGGTCAGCGGCGCGGGCATCCGCAACTCCGGCAGGATCTTGTGCAGCTCGGCATAGATGTCCTGCCAGTGCCAACTGTCGTAGACCCCGAAATAGCGGCCCAAGGCGGCCGGGTTCTCGTAGGCCGCCAGGAACAGCGCCGCCAGGTCGTGCAGGTGGATCATCGACGAGGAGTCGTTGGGGATCTTCTCGTGCCGGCCCGTTTCGCCGTTGATCAACGCCCGCAGCCAGGCATGCGGGCTGCGGTCCATGTGCTCCGGCAGGATCACCGGACCGAACATGCCGGTCGGCAGGATAATGGATAGGCGCATATCGTTCTCTTCGGCGAACCTGAACGCGGCCTTTTCCATCACCGTCTTGGTGGCGGAAGTATACTTCTTCGCCCGGCACTGTTCCGCCTCGTCCGACCAGTGGTCGACCTCGTTCTTCAGCGGCACCGGCGGTACCGGATTGGTGCTGGAGGTGCTGGAGCAGATCACCACGTTGGCCACCCCCTGCCCGGCCGCCGCGCCCATGATGTTCAGGCAACCGTTCACCGTAGGCATGATGATCTCGGCATAGCCCTGGTGGTCGTCCATCTCGCGGGCCGGGGTGCCCGAGGGCCCGAAATAGGTCGGCACCAGACAGGCGATGAACACGCAATCGGCCCCCGCCAGCGGTTCGGAGAAAGCATCTGCATCGGCCATGTCGGCGCTGTACAGCGTCAGACGCTCGGCCGCGCCCGGCAGCGCCATCAGATAGGGCGCCTTGTCGGGCGCGTCCCGGTCCCGCAGGGTGCCGCGAACCGCGTAGCCCCGCCCCAGCGCGGCCCTGACGATATGGGAACCCGCGAAGCCACTCGCCCCCACGACACAAAGCGCCCGGTCCGATGTGGTCATCCGCCCCTCCCTCTGCCCGCCAGCCAAGGTGTCGGGTGGCCCGGTGAAGGGCCGGTTGGCCGCTGGATCTCGGCCCTAGAGCGTATCCGGGATATTCTGGGCCATTTGACCGCCTACCAAAGCCCCGAGGGTAGGCGCGGTTCGCGGGTCGA
>JASLMH010000238.1 GCA_030746635.1 Alphaproteobacteria bacterium
TCGCCCTGCGAACCGCGCCTACCCACGGGGCCTGGAGGGCCGGTCAAATGGTTCAGATTACCCGCGACATGCTCTAACTATTCCGCCGCCGCCGGCTCTGCTACCGTCGGCCGGCGTTTGTAGGAGAGGTCGGGAATGGGGACAGCGGGCGGCACCAGCGCACGCATCGGCGTGGATATCGGCGGCACCTTCACCGATCTGGTGCTCAGCACCGCCGACGGCCGCAGCCTGTTCCGCAAGCTGTCCTCGACGCCGGAACGGCCGGAGTTGGCGGTGATCGACGGCATCGGCCAGATCCTGGCGCGGGCCGGGCTGGACACCGGCGCGGTTGGGGAGGTGCTGCACGGCACCACGGTGGGGTCGAACACCCTGTTGCAGAAGGTCGGCGCCGCCACCGGCCTGATCACCACCCGCGGGTTCCGCGACGTCCTGGAGATCGGCCGGGTGCGCACCCCGGACATGTTCGATCTGGGCTGGGACAAGCCCGAACCCCTGGTCCGGCGCCGCTGGCGGCGGGAGGTGGACGAGCGCATCGCCGCCGACGGCACGGTGCTGCGGCCGATCGATCCGGCGGAAGTCATGGCGGTGGCCGGAGACCTGGCCGACGCCGGGGTGCAATCGATCGCCATCTGTTTCCTCAACAGCTATCGCAATCCGGTCAACGAGCTGGCCGCCGAGGCCGCCGTGCGCGAGGCGCTGCCGGATGTCGCCGTCACCGCCTCGGTCTCGGTGCTGGCGGAAATCCGCGAGTACGAGCGGACCAGCACCGCCGTGGTCAACGCCTACGTGCTGCCGGCCATGCGCGGCTATCTGCGGCGGCTGGAGGCCGGGCTGCGCGAGATCGGTATCGCGGCGCCGCTGCTGGTCAGCGATTCCAACGGCGGCCTGGCGGCGGCCGAGACGGCCCGCGAGAAACCGGTGTTCTTCGTCTCCTCGGGCCGTTCCGCCGGGGTCTGCGGTGCCGCCCGCCTGGGCCGGGCGGCTGATCGGCCCGACCTGATCATCTTCGACATGGGCGGCACCACCGCTTCGGCCTCGCTGGTCCACCAGGGCGAGATCTCCCGGGCCAGCGAGTACGAGTTCCGCGCCGGTATCTCCACCCCCAGCCGCTTCATCAAGGCCGGCGGCTACATGATGCGGGTGCCCACGGTCGACGTCGCCGAGGTCGGCGGCGGCGGCGGTTCCATCGCCTGGATCGACGATGGCGGTTTGTTGTCCGTCGGGCCGCTGTCGGCCGGCGCCGATCCCGGCCCGGCCTGCTACGGCATCGGCGGCGATCGGCCGACGGTGACCGACGCCAACGTGGTGCTGGGCTATCTGCCGCCCGCCCTGGCCGGAGGCGATCTGCCCCTGGACGTCGAACGGGCGCGGGCGGTGATCGCCCGTGACCTGGCCACGCCGCTGGGCCTGTCGGTGGAGCAGGCCGCCCACGGCGTGCGCCAGGTGGTCAACGCCACCATGGCCCGGGCGATCCGCGCCGTGACCGTCGAACGAGGGGTCGATCCCCGGGAGTTCGCCCTGGCGGCATTCGGCGGCTCGGGCCCGGTGCATGCCTGCGAACTGGCCGCCAGCCTGGATATCACCCGCATCCTGCTGCCGGCCATGCCGGGCGTGTTCACCGCCGTCGGCATGCTGACCGGCGATGTGGAGCGGCATTTCCTGGCCGCCCTGCCGGGCCTGCTGGATGATCTGTCGGCCGAGGCGGCGCTGACCGTGCTCGCCGATCTGCGGCGCAGGGCGGCGGCGGCGCTGCAGGACGAGGGATTCGGCCCCGAGCGGACCGAGTTCCGTTTCGCCCTGGACCTGCGTTTCGAGGGCCAGGATTCCGAACTGCCGATCGCCCTGGCCGAGGAGCCGGCGGCCTTCTCGACGGACGATTTGCGGGTCCGCTTCCTTGAGGACTACGGCCGCAAGTACGGCTATGCCTCGGCCGACGCGGTCGAGGTGGTCAACCTGCGCTTGCTGGCCCGGGGCATCCAGCCGCACAAGCTGGATTTCCGATCGTTGGCCGGGGCGGCGGCGGGCGCCGAAGGCAATGAGGCCGGCGAGCGCCAAATCTATTTCGGTCCGAGCGAGGGCTGGCTGCCGGCGCCGGTGGTCGGGCGGGCGGCGTTGGGCGATGCGGCGGTCGGCCCGCTGGTGGTGGAAAGCCCGGATTCCACCATCGTGCTGCCGCCCGGCGCCCGCCTGCGGCCCGACGATTTCGGCAACCTGTTGGTCGATCTGGAGGCGGCGTCATGACCGAAATCCCGATCGATCCGATCACCTTCGCGGTGATCAAGAACGGCCTCGATACCATCGTCGACGACATGGCTTACACGGTGATGCGCACGGCCCGCTCGCCGATCGTGCGCGACGTCCTGGACTATTCCGCCACCATCTGCGACGGCCAGGGGCGCGTCCTGGCCCAGGCCAAGACCGTGGCCCTGCACCTGGGCGCGGTGCCCGACGCCATTGCCGTGGTGCTGGCGCAATATCGCGACGACGTGGTGCCGGGCGACGTGATCATCCTGAACGACCCCTACGAGGGCGGCATGCACCTGCCCGACGTCTTCATGTTCAAGCCGATTTTCCACGCCGGTGAATTACAGGCTTTCGCCGTGGTCATCGCCCATCACTGCGACATGGGCGGCCGGGTGCCGGGTTCGAACGCTTCCGATTCCACCGAGATCTTTCAGGAGGGCCTGCGCATCCCGCCCCTGAAGCTGTACCGGGCCGGCGAACCCGACACGGCCCTGTTCGCCCTGATCCGCAAGAACGTGCGGCTGCCCGACATGGTGGTCGGCGACCTGGAGGCGCAGTTGGCGACCTGCAACATCGGTGAAAGGGAATTCACCAGGCTGATCGACAAGCACGGCCAGGCGGCGCTGACGGCGTATTTCGACGAGTTGATCGATTACGGCGAGCGGCTGACCCGGCAGGCCATCCGGGCCTGGCCCAACGGCGTCTACCGCTTCACCGACCATATCGACGACGATGGCTTTGACAGCGGCCCGATCCCGATCGTCTGCGCCATCACCGTGCGCGACGACCACCTGGAGGTGGATTTCGCCGGTTCCTCGCCGCAGGTGCGCGGCGCCATCAACTGCACCCTGTCCTACACCAAGTCCTCGACCTACCTGGCCATCCGCTGCGTGCTGGAGCGGGCGGTGCCGAACAACGCCGGCGTCTACCGCTGCATCGACATCTCGGCGACCGAGGGCTCGATCCTCAACCCCACCATGCCGGCGCCGGTGGCGGCCCGGGCACTGACCGGCTACCGCGTGGTCGACACCGTGCTCGGCGCCCTGGCCCAGATCGCCCCGGAGCGGGTGACGGCGGCGGGCGAGGGCGGCAATACCGTGGTCTGTATCGGCGGCTACGACGGCGACAGCCGCAAACCCTTCATCCTGGTCGACATGATCAACGGCGCCTGGGGCGGCCGGGCCGACAAGGACGGCATCGAGGGGGTGACCAACCCCTCCCAGAACATGTCGAACATGCCGGTGGAAACCCTGGAGGCGCAGTATCCGCTGCGCATCGAGGAATATGCCCTGCGCGAGGACTCCTGCGGCCCCGGCCAATATCGCGGCGGCCTCGGCCTGGTTCGGCAGTACCGGGTGCTGGCGGCGGAGGCGATGCTGCAATTGCGTTCGGACCGCCACGCCATCCCGCCCTACGGCCTGTTCGGCGGCGGCCCGGCCGCACCCAGCCGCAACGTCCTGAACCCGGATGGCGCGCCCGAGGCCCTGCCCAGCAAGCTGACCCGCACCGTCCATACGGGCGACGTCATCCGCCACGAACAGGCCGGCGGCGGCGGCTACGGCGACCCCCTCGACCGCGACCCCGAATTGGTCGCCGCCGACGTCGCCGACGAAAAGATCAGCCGCGACTTCGCCCTGGAACATTTCGGGGTGGTGATCGATCCGGCCACCGGTGCGGTCGATACCGCCGCCACGACCGCGCGGCGTCGCTGCGATTAGCCGCCGACGCGCCTGGTGCGGTTGAATTCGACCCATAGGGGGAAATGATCCGACAGGCGGTAGGAGACGGAATTGCGGTTCAGGCCGGTGCCGCCATAGACGTGTGGCACGAAATCGAAGTAGCCGCCCCGCTCGGCGTATTTCAGGCCCAGGCGTCGGGCGCCGCCGGCGCCGGTGAACCAGGCGATCTGGTCGTAGAACTTTTCCTTCTGCGGGTTGTTCGGATCCGCCGACAGGGTGCGCGGGGCGTCGTGCAATTCCTTGGGCACCACCAGGCCGGTATCGGTAAACGCCTGCCACAATTCGTCGCCCCTGCGGTCGATATTGAAGTCGCCCAGGACGATGAAGTTCTGGTGCCATTTGTTGGTGCGCCCGGACCAGGCCGCCATCCAATCCGCGATGCCCCGGAGTTCGGGAATGCGGTCGGCGGCGTCGTCGCCATAGTCCACGTGCAGGGTGGTCAGGATGAAGGTATCGCCGCCCGCCCGGAAACTGACGGCATAGGGCGTACGCGCGAACTGCCGGGCCAGGGCGTCCTGGCCGACGCCGGCGGCGATCTGCTCGGGCGGCACCACCAGTTCGGCCGCCAGGCCCGATAGCCGCAGCCGCCGCTGATCGAACACGAAGGCCAGGCGCTCGCCGGTGCCGGCCTTGCCCAGGGTGACGTCGGTCATGATGAAGCCCCAGTTCGGCCCAAGCACCTTCATCAGCGTCCGCAGGGCGCGCAAATCGCCGGTGACCTCCTGCACCGCGACCACGTCGAAGCGCGAGACGATCTCGGCGATCGCCAGCAGGCCGCGCAGGTCGCGCTTCGGGCTGTCGTTTGTCCCGGCCGTCCATTTGCGTGTCAGGCCGCCGAACTTGCGGATGTTCCAGCTGGCGATCAGCAGGTTACGGTCGACCTGCCGGACCGGAATGGCCTGATCCAGTGCTGCCCGCAGCCCCTCCATGTCCCGCCGTACCGGCGCCGGGGGTCGGTCGAAGATGTTGGCTATTGCGGGCATGGTTGGATTCCCTTGTTCGAAAGGCGGGCGCTGAAACGAAGGAAAAGAAACGGATCGCCCATATTCCTATGGGACCCGTGGTACTCTCGGGACCCGTGGCACCCTCGGTACTCGTGGTACCGTCGGCACTGTCGGCACTGTCGGCACCCGAGGCGTACCTGGTATGCGTGGTACCCCGGGTGCTCTTGGTCCTCCCGGAACGCGCGGCATATCAGGTCGCTCGCGGGCATCCGGGTTCTCCTGACCGTTGGCCATCTAGCCTCCCGCTAAGACCGTCACCCGCTAGGCCATCGCCTCAACGGAATGTCCATGGCGGCCGCTATTGCGAATTGGCGTCCGCCGCGCCGCCGCCCGACAGCTTGTTGGCAAAGCCCTGGGCCAGAACCTGCGCGGCCGCGCCGGTGGCAAAGAACTTGCCCAGTACCGCGCTTGGCCCCGCGCCACCGACATTGCCACCGCCGCTGCCGGCTTGAAATTCGAACTGTCCCAACACGGACATTGCATCGGTCAGTTCGCCGCCGTTCGCCCCTTCGGTCTCGGCGGTGATGAGTTCGTAGCTGCCATCGGGCTTCTTCAAGGCTACGGGTACGAAGGCGATATCCCTGTCGCTGTAGCCGAGCGTCAATTCGGCGTCGGCCGACGATGATGATCCGGCCACGGTCAGCCCGACGGTGTGTTTTTGACCGAATATCAGATTGGCGCCTTCGAGATTGCCGCACGCCGTCAGTACAAGAACCGAGGCGGCCGCAACGAACGTCCGTCCTACATTCATATTCCGTGCTCCTCTAATTCGCCTCATTCGCCTTGCCGACCAGGCAGACGTGCGGATTCCGAGCTGCGAAGTCGGTGATGTATTCCAGTTCCGCCTGGGTCTTGATCCAGACGACGATGCGACAATCATCGACGGGCATGCTGACCAGGGTTTCGTCGTGATAGCCAAAGGTGACGCCGCCGCCGATCGCGGTCAGCCCAACACCCCGCAATTCCAGCAGTTGCGCGCGTTCTCGCGGCGTCATTTCGATCGAAACCAGGCCCAGGTGCCACTCCGTCCGAACGCTGCCGTCTTCGGCATGGATCGCTACTTCGGTGCATCCGGTCAGCGCCGGAAGAAGCAGCGCGGCCAGCAACCTTCCCGCGGCACGAGCTTGCTGGTTCCACAATGCCGTCCCCTCCGCCCGACCCTATGCCTCGGCGTCGGCCGGCGCGATGTAGTCGCCGTGCACCCAGCCGGTCAG
>JASLMH010000239.1 GCA_030746635.1 Alphaproteobacteria bacterium
CAAGACCGGCAAGCTGGCGTTCAGCGCCACCAAGGGGCTGTTCCGCCTGGTCGGCGGCAAAATCTCCAAGACCACGCCGGTGACCTTCAAGACCCCGACGGCGGTGATCGGCATCCGCGGCGGTATCGGCCTGATCAGCGTGCGCGAGGTGAAGCGGCAGGCCAACGCGGGCGGCGGCCTCAGCGCCGGCGACGATGCGGCCAAGGTGGCCGACGACGCGCCGCTGCGCCTGGCCCAGGCGCCGGGTGGCGCGCCGGTGGTAACCACCGCGCAACTGGCCTTCGGCGTGATGACGGTAACCTCGGGCGGCGTCCAGCGGGTGATCGACATTCCGGGTTTCGAGGTCGAGGCGACCAGCCCCGACGCGCCGCCCGGCCAGCCGACCCGGGCCGCCGATGCCGGTGACAGCCTGGCCGGCCTGGAAGGCAGCGGTGATGACACCGGCGGCGCCAGTGATGCGCCCACCAACGAGGACGTGGCGGACACCCAGATCGCCGACCTGGGTTCATCCAACGCACCGGCGGCCGTGGCGCCGCCGGCCGCGCCGGGTACCGGCCTGAGCGCCGCTGTCGGGGACACGGCAGTGTTGCAAGATCAGACGGACGACACCACGTCGGCCGTCGAAACGGCACAGCAAAACACCGCCCTGGACGAGACCACGGGTACCACGGGCGGTGAGCGCAGCACCGGGATCAGCAACGATCTTGTCTATAGCGGCCGCTACCTGAGCCAGACGCCGTTCAGCAGCTTCGACTTCGACACCGGGTTGACCACTCGGGTGACCAGCCGCAACACCGACTATTCCAACGGTTCGGTCTCCAACGGTTTTTTCACGGCGACGTTGGTCGACGGCAGCACGTTGCGACTGCCCGCCAAGACGACCGACAACTTCGACGTTAACGACAGCGAAACGGAAAGTCCGTTCGGCGCGGTTTCGGGCACCGGCTTCGGTTCCCCCGACGGCTCGTTCTTTTATTGGAACCTGCAGGAGACCACGCAAGGCAGCAATCCGGCCAGCGTGTTTGCCGGCGTGGCGTTCACCGGCAGTTTCCCAACCTCCGGCGTGACCGCCCATGATGTGTTTCCGGGCTTCCCGGGCGATAACACGATCCCGATGCTGCCGAAGGATTACGGCGGCGACTTCCAGGGCGCGCCGACGCCGATGATGTACTCCGCCTGGTCGGCGAACTCCACCACCTTTCCCGATGATGCCCGCAGCGTGGGCCTGTACGCCCTGGTGGCGATCGACGGCACTGGCAGCAATCAGAAATCGGCATCGGTCATGTACACCGGCGTCTACTACGGCGCTGCCTTCACCAATAACAAAATCATCCTGTCCGGCACCACCCGAGGCTCGGTGCGATCTTCGGCCACGGGGACGCCGCTGCGGGTCGACGGCGCCTCCGGCGTGACTTCCCGGGACGGTGACGGCAATTCGTTCTTCGGCTTGAACGATCCCGACCATTTCGTGTTGAGTTCCGATTTCGATGACGGAAAATTCAATGACGCCGCCGCCTTCGTCCAGAGCCTCGAGAATACCGCCACCCCGGTCACCACCTTCTTCATGGAGACCTATACCCGGCCCGCGCCGGTCGGCAGCGTCGGCACCACCCGCACCTCGCAAACCCTCTATGGCTATACGGCGGGCATGGTCGCCAATAAGGTGTCCGGCGTCGTTGGCCATCATTTGGTCAAGACGGATAATGGCAGCAACGGCGGCTACGACATTCCCGATCCAACCAATTTCACTATCACCACGGCGGCCACCACCAACCGGGCCTCGGCCAGCGCCAGTCTTGAAGACAACGCCGGCGTCCGACCGGACCTCGTCATCCCGTTCGGCAGCCTGACCGGCGCCTCGGCCTCCCGCTCCGCCTTCATCGACGACGAGCGCTTCGGCCTGCGCCGTTCGAACAAATCGGACCCGACCTTCGACGGCGTCGCGGGCACCAGCCGCATCGCCCTGTTCACTTCCGCCTTCATGATGCCCTCGTCGGCGCTGACCTCGGGCATCACCTTTTGCACCTGCACCTACACCAAGTGGGGCATCATCTCTGGTGAAGTGCGGAAATCGGACTATTCCGAACGGCATCGCTTCCATCTGATGCCCTGGGCGGCGGGCAAGCTGGCGGACGCAGCGACCGTCGCCGCGAAAACCGGGACCGCGACCTTCGATGGCCACGTGATGGCCAACATCCTGAACGGCAGCAACAACTACGTCGCCTTCGGCAACTATTCCCAAACCTGGAATTTCGCCACCGACAAGGGCCGGGCGATCATCAGCAACCTGGACGGCGCGACTTACGACACCGGCGCCGACGGTCTCGGCCTGCCCTCGGGCAATGCCAACCAGCGCGAATTCACCGGCACCCTGAGCGGGCCCAGCAGCCGGAGCGGCACCATCGACGGCTCGTTCATGCAGTCAACTTCCGACAGCACCGGCGAGGTGGCGGTACAGTTCTACGCTACCGGCAGCAGCTATTACGTCATTGGCGCCGGCGCCGGCGCGAAGCAGTAGATCAACGCATTGAAGGAAAAAGGGGCGCCTCACGGCGCCCCTTTTTTGCCCGTACGGTCCGCTCAGGTTTTCGGTCGGGCAGCCACCTGCCGGGCGAGCAGCGACGAGGTATCCCAGCGCGTCCCGCCCAGGGCCTCGACCTCGGCGTAGAATTGATCGACCAGCGCCGCCATGGGCAGCGAGATGCCCAGGTTCTTGGCTTCCTGGATGCAGATCGCCAGATCCTTGCGCATCCATTGCACGGCGAAGCCGTGCTCGTAGTCGCCGGCCAGCATGGTCTGGTAGCGGTTCTCCATCTGCCAGGACTGGGCCGCGCCCTTGGAAATCACCTCGATCACCTGCTCGCCGTCCAGGCCGGCGCAAACCGCCAGGTTCAGGCCCTCGGCCAGGCCCTGCACGATGCCGGCGATACAGATCTGATTGACCATCTTGGTGAGCTGGCCGGAGCCGGCCGGCCCCAGCAACTGGCACATCTTCGCATAGCTTTGGATCGGCGCCTCGACCTTGTCGAAATCCGCCTGGTCGCCGCCGCACATCACCGTCAGGGCGCCGTTCTCGGCGCCCGCCTGACCGCCCGAAACGGGTGCGTCGATGAAGCCCAAACCCCGCTCCTTGGCGGCGGCATGCAGTTCGCGGGCAATGGTCGCCGAGGCCGTGGTGTGATCGACGAACACCGCCCCGTCCGACATGCCGGCGAAAATTCCCGCCTCGCCGTACACCACCTCGCGCAGGTCACCATCGGCGCCGACGCAGGCGAACACGACGGCGGCACCCGAGGCCGCCGCCTGCGGCGTGTCGGCGATCTTGCCGCCATGTTCCGCCGCCCAACTCTCGGCCCGCGCGGTCGTACGGTTGAATACGGTGACGTCATGGCCCTTGGCGACCAGATGTCCAGCCATCGGATAGCCCATGACGCCCAGGCCGATGAAGGCGACCTTTTCACTCATGCCATTCTCCATTTTTGATCAGGGTCGCGGGGACCCAGCCCCAGGGGCATGTTCTACACCGTCGGCCGAATGAACCAAAGCGCCGGCTGCTCCGCCGGCGCCCGGTCGTCGAGCAATTCCGATCGACTTCAGCGCACCTAGAGCATGTCGCGGGTAATCTGAACCATTTGACCGGCCCTCCAGGCCCCGTGGGTAGGCGCGGTTCGCAGGGCGATGTGGGACATCGGCCAAGAGCCGCAACGCCGCCACGGGGCCTGGAGGGCCGGCCTTCGGTGGCGCTAGCAAGCCATTGGGCGGCGTTGCGAGGCTTGCCCGATGCCCCACATCGCGCTGCGCCACGCGCCTACCCCAATGGCTTGCTAGCGCCATCAAATGAATCAGATTACCCCCGACATGCTCTAGTACGGCCGGTCGTCGTTGATCACCACGGTGCCGGCGAAGAAATCGTGCAAACAGCGGCCGCGCGCGTTGAACAACGACACCAACAGGATCAGCGTGTTGGTCAGGGCGATACTGGCGTAGAACAGGATAGTCTGCAGTGCCGCCTGGGCGTAACCCGGCGAATAGCCGTCCCAGGCGACCACCCGCAGATCCATCAGCCGCATGCCGACGGTGGCGTCGTGGTAACCGCCGATCGTGGTGGCGTGGTACAGAAACGGCACCAACGCCATCGCCACCATCAGCACGGGATAAAGCAGGCCCAGGGTGAGCGCCACGAAGAACATGCCGACGAACCACAGCAGCAGCAGCAGGGCGCCGATGATCACCAGGTCGATCAGATAGGCGAAGATGCGTCGTAGGCGCACGCCCTCGTACAGCCCCGGCACATCGAGCGGATCCGGCGCCTCGTCCTGCCAGTACGAGCGCTGAATGGGTGATAGGCTGGTCTCGTCGGTCGACACCGCGAATTCCTTCCCTGTTCCGTGTCCTGAAGCACAGATGGGAATGCCGGCGCCGAGCCGCATTCGGACTTGCCGGGGCTTAGTCCGGACGCTGCGAAATCGCGGTATTCTTGGTCCGGCGCGCGGCTATAGCTTGAAGCCGACGGTCACCCAGAGCTTGTCGATATCGGCGGCGAAGGTATCGGCGCCGTAGTCGGCGTATTGCAGACCGACGATCCACCTACCGTAGCTGGTGGGGAAGGCCTTGCTGATGCCGGCGTTCCATTCATCACCGAAATCGACGCTGCCGTCATCATCCGTGAAGCGGTGATAGGCGGCGCCGAACTTGATGCCGCCGACGCCGCCGATCGCCGGCAGGGTGGTCTTCACCTTGGCGTAGAGGTCGCGCAGGCCGCCGGCCGGCGTCGCCAGGAACTGATCGGTGATGCCATTGAACTTGTGCAAGGTCGCCAGCGGCGTGCGGAAACCGGTGGCGCCATCGCCGTTCAACTGCTCGAAGCCGGCAATGAACCGCCAATCGCGGTAACCGAGAGCCGGTTCCAGGTGGTAGTACCAGAGATCGACGCTGCCGGCGTTGTTGCCGCGATCCTTCTGATTGGACACACCGACGCCGAGGAAACCGGTCAACCCATCGCCGAACTTGCGCTTGCCGGTGACCCAAAGACCGTAGGTGGCGGTCGAATTGGCCGCCACGGCAGCCCGGTCATAGTCCAGCAGCAGGGCAAAGGGGGTGAGCCGCCAGCCATCGAAGCCGCGGTATTGCGCCCGCAGGCCATGGCCCGCCAAATCCAGCCGACCGGCCGCCGAATCGCGGCCGAAAATCCGGTGCACCTTCTCCATGTAGAGGTATTCCAGGGTGCTGTCCGGCAACAGGGTGGTGCTGATCCGCCCGGCATCGAAGGTCTGTTCGTTTTGCCGGAAGCCGACATTGCCGATGAAGCGGGCATTGTCCCAGATCACACGCTGGCGACCCAGCTTGAACCTGGTCTTGGGGATCGTGCCGTCGGCGATCAGGTATAGCTGGTTCAGGGCAAGGTCATCGGGATCGGCGACCACCGGATAGCGGGCATCCACGTTGACGGTGTCGTTGAATTTCCTATCACCGATGGTTTCCACCCACTCGACGTCGAAGGCGCCGCCGATGCCGTTGATCCGGCCGGTTTCATAGCCGGCGCGGACCCGGGCGGTGTGGGCCGTGGCATCCCTGACACGGCCAGCCTGGTCAACGCTTTCCAGGCGATAGCGCACATCGAGAATGGGCTTGCCATCCTCCAGCAGGCCCTCGAGATCGTCGGCGGCATGGCCGGCCGCGCTGACGGCGACGGACAGCACCAGCGCCGCGGCGATACGGCTCGCGCCGAGCGGCGCCCAGCGGTTAAACCTGCACTCGTTGGACATGGCCAATCCCTTAATACCGTTAAGGGAGCAATATTAGATGTTCGCGATGAACGTCGCCTTGATCGCTGTCAGGTTGGCATCGTAGCAACCCCGGCGGGCCGGGTGTAGGGGCTGTTCGGCCGGCGGCCGAAGGGTTGCGGGTGGGCTAGTCGTTGGGCATGGGCGGCGCCGACGGCATGGTCGGCGCGTCGCGCAGCAGAACGATGGAAATGCGCCGATTGCTGGGCAGGGTCGGATCCTCCGGCACCAGGGGTTCGGTGTCGGCCTTGCCGGATACCGAAGCGATGCGGCTGGCGGGCACCCCGAAACCGGTCAGCGCCCGACGCGAGGCATTGGCCCGATCCGACGACAGCTCCCAATT
>JASLMH010000023.1 GCA_030746635.1 Alphaproteobacteria bacterium
GAAATCGCGATGCCGCATGCCATCAAGCCACTGCCGTTCAAGCCGCCCTACCTCATTGAGCTTTCGGAACGGCTTCTCGGCAGCCACTACGAGAACAATTACGGCGGCGCGGTTCGGCGCCTGAACGCCATCGAGCAACGCCTGGACGATCTCGATTGGAACGCCGCCGGCCCGTTCGACATCAACGGCCTCAAGCGCGAGGAGTTGATCGCGGCCAACTCGATGCTGCTGCACGAGGTCTATTTCGACGGCCTGGGCGGCGCGGATGGTCTGGGCAGCCCGGCGGGCGAGGCGCCAGGCGATCTGGCCGGGGCGCTGGCGCGGGACTTCGGCGGCGTTGAGGGTTGGCGGGCCGAGTTTGTCGCCATGGGCAAGGCGCTGGCGGGTGGCTCGGGCTGGGTCGTACTGGCTTGGTCGGCCAGACAGGGGCGCCTGGTCAACCAGTGGGGCGCCGACCATGCCCACGCCCTGGCGGACGGCGTGCCGATCCTGGCGCTGGATATGTACGAGCATGCCTATCATCTCGATTTCGGCAGCGATGCCGCCGCCTATGTCGATGCCTTCATGAAGAACATCCACTGGGGGCGCCCCGCCGATCGCTTCCGCCAGGCAACCGGTTTCGCGGCAGGCAATTCAACGTCCGAGGAGCAGCCCGCCTCGGTCTCGCCGGAAGCGTTGCGCGAGCAGTTGGATCGCCATGGGGACCTGCTCGTCCTCGATGTCCGGCCGGCCGACTTCATTTTCGAACGCCATGGCACGATCCCCGGCGCCTCGGTACGGCCGCCGGAACGGCTGGCGGAATGGGCGGATGAATTGCCGAGGGATCGGCCGATAGTCGCCTACTGCGTCTACGGCTTCCAGGTCAGTGGCGACGCGGTCGCGGAACTGCGGCGGCGCGGCCTCGACGCCCGCATCCTGTCCGGCGGTATCGCGGCCTGGAACGCGATCGGCGCGCCGACCCGCCCATTGGATGCGCTGGTCCGGAAGGCGGCGCCATGACGATCGGCGCCACTTTTGAGACTGGCACGACCCGGCAGCCGGCGACCTCGGACGGCATTGCCCGCGTCGGTTTCCGCGAGGCGTTCATGACCTGGCTGAAGATCGGCCTGCTCAGCTTCGGCGGGCCGGCCGGCCAGATCGCGACCATGCATCGCATCCTGGTCGAGGAGAAGCGCTGGATCGGCGAGGGCCGGTTTCTGCATGCCCTCAACTTCTGCATGTTGCTGCCGGGGCCGGAGGCACAGCAGCTCGCGGTCTATGTCGGCTGGCTGTTGCACCGCACCGCCGGCGGCCTGGTCGCCGGTATCCTGTTCGTACTGCCCGGCGCCGTGGTCATCCTGCTGCTCAGTCTCGTCTACGCGCTCTACCAGGACACCGCCTATCTGCAGGCCGGGTTCTTCGGCATCAAGGCGGCCGTGCTGGCGGTCGTCGTCGCCTCGGTATTGCGGATCGGCAGGCGGGCGCTCCATGGCCCGGCGCTTTGGGCCATTGCCGCCTTTGCCTTCGTCACCATCTTCTTCTTCGATGTGCCGTTTCCGGCCATCGTCATCGGCGCGGCGGTCGCCGGTCTGCTCGGTGGCCGCTTGGCGCCCGGCCATTTTCGTGGCGGCTCCGGGCACGGCCCGGGCAACCCCGCATCCGGCGACACGGCCGTGGACCATGCCTTGGCCGATCAACACGGAACGCCCGGCAGGGCACTGTTGCGCCAGGCCCTGTGGGTGGCGGTGGTCATGGGCTTCCTTTGGTTCGGACCGATCGCCCTGTTGGCCGTCGCCCTGGGCGGCGACAACGTCTTCGTCCAGCAAGGCCTGTTCTTCAGCAAGCTTGCCACCGTGACCTTCGGCGGTGCCTATGCCGTGCTCGCCTACATGGCGCAGGAAGCCGTCAATACCTATGGCTGGCTCGCGCCTGGCGAAATGCTGGACGGCCTGGGCATGGCCGAGACGACGCCGGGTCCGCTGATCATGGTGACGCAGTTCGTCGGCTTCCTGGGCGCCTACCGCCATCCGGGAACGCTCGATCCGCTGCTGGCCGGGGTGCTGGGCGCGGTGCTGACCACCTGGGTCACCTTCGTGCCGTGTTTTCTGTGGATCTTTCTCGGCGCGCCATTCGTCGAGCGCCTGCGCGACAATCCTATGATCGCGGCCGGCCTGTCGGCGATCACCGCCGCCGTGGTCGGCGTGGTCCTGAACCTGGCGGCCTGGTTCGCCCTGCATGTCCTGTTCGGACGGGTGGAGACGCTGCATTTGGGCGCGCTGCGCCTGCTGGTACCCGACGTCAATTCGCTGGATCCGGCGGCGGCCGTGCTGGCTCTCGGCGCGGCCGTCGCGATGATGCGACTGCAATTCGGCATGATCCCGACGCTGATCGGCTGTTTCCTGATCGGCGGCCTGTATCGGCTGGTCCTGGGGTAACGATCCGGCAGGTTTCAGGGCGCCCGCGCGAACTCCCCCGTCTCGGGGTCCATCACCCAGAGTTCGCCGTCGGCGATGTCGAACCAGGCGGCGTGCAGCGTCAGGCGGTTCCGGTCCTCCAGGATCCGCACGCAGGGGAAGCTGCGCAGGTTGGCCATCGAATTGCGGATCGCGGCGCGCTCCAGTTCGGTCTGCTGTTCCGGGCCGTCGAGTCCGATGGCCGAGACGTTCGCGACCGCCGGCGCTATCAGGTCCATCCATTTGCCGATGAAGTCGCCCGGCGACAGTGGCTCGGCGGCCGGGTTCAGGGCCGCCCGGATGCCGCCGCAGCGGCCATGGCCGAGTACCACGATGTGCTTCACCTTCAGGCTCTGCACCGCGAATTCGAGGGCGGCGGAGGTTGCGTGAAAGGCGCCGTCCGGTTCATAGGGGGGCACCAGGTTGGCGACGTTGCGCATGACGAAGATCTCGCCCGGCGCCGCATCGAAGATGGTCTCGGGCGCGGCCCGTGAATCGCAGCAGGCAATCACCATGGTCGCCGGCGCCTGTCCCTGATCGGCCAGTGTCCGATAGCGTCGCTGCTCGCGGCCATAATGGCCGTCCTTGAAGGCCCGGTAGCCGTCCAGCAATCGCCCTGGGAAATCATTCATCGCTCGACCTGTCCCGCACGGGCGCCAACGCGCCAACCATGCTGATATGCCATAGTACCGCAGCTAGGCAATGACGA
The DNA here is from genome assembly GCA_030746635.1 of Alphaproteobacteria bacterium. Taxonomy (GTDB): domain Bacteria; phylum Pseudomonadota; class Alphaproteobacteria; genus JASLMH01. The sequence continues at coordinate 3,142 of JASLMH010000023.1, forward strand.
GTGTCCTTCGCTGCTACTCGGTCCAATGTGATGGAACTTCAATACGGCAAATCATCCGTGCATTTCACCGCCGCCGGTTCGGGTGAAACCGTGGTCCTGCTGCACGCGGGCGCAAGTTCCGGTGGGCAATGGCGCAAGGTGGCCGGCCATCTTCGTCAATCCAATACCAGCTGAATAAGCGGCTGATCCCGTGCCGCCGTCAATGCTTTCGTCCCGTGAGGTACCAGGCGTTGACCTCTCCCTTGCCCTTGACCTCGATCGGGCCGCGGGGCTCCAACTCGAAGGCGTCCGCCAGCTCGCGACAGACCGCTTCGCTGACCTGGGTACGGTCGGGTTCGGCATGGCTCTGCATGCGGCTGGCCAGGTTCACGGTGTCGCCCCAGAGGTCGTAGCCGAAGCGGCTCTCGCCGATCACGCCGGCGATCAGGGGGCCGGCGTGAATGCCGATCCGCACCCGCAGGGGCTCGTCGTCGGGGCCCGGCAGGGCCGCGGCCGCCTGCAGCATGTCGAGAGCCAGCTCGGCGATGGCGTGGGTGTGACTCCGGCGCGGTTCCGGCACGCCGCCCGCCACCATGTAGGCATCGCCTATGGTCTTGATCTTCTCCAGATCATGACGGCTGACCAGCTCGTCGAACCGCTTGAACAGAGCGTTCAGGGCGGCGATGACGACGCCGGGCGGATGCCGTGCCGCCGTCTCGGTGAAGGCGACGATGTCGGCGAACAGCACGGCCGCGTCGGGCACGTCGTCGGCGATCTCCGCCTCGCCGCCTTCCATGCGGGCGACGATGCTACTGGGTAAGATCCGTGTCAGCAGATCGAAATATTGTTTCCTTTGCTGCCCGACCCGCTCGCCGGCCAAAAACTCCAGCCGCCGAAAGCCGTTGATCAGGTAGACCGCAAAGGTGCCGGCGACCAGCGTCGCCAGGAACTGGGAGTAGATGGTGAGCAGGTGGCCGATGGGAATTTCCCTGATCAGGGTGATGATGACGGCAAAGACCATCGTGCACGAGACGCCGACGGCCAGGGTCGTCGGAAAGCTCATGGGCAGGAGGAGCTGCAGGAAGAACAGCACGATGACGAACCCGGACAGATAGACATCCGGCGTATTCGAGACGGCATTCAGGGCCGCGAAAAGCAGGGTCGCGGTCAGCATGACGATCCAGACCAGGGCGTCCAGGCGCGCCTCGAAATACGCCAGGTGCGAGGCGGCATAACCGATCGCGGTCACCGGCACCGCCCAGACGATGCGGATCGTCAGTGCCGGCGCCAGGTTCTCGGTGATCACCAGGGAATCGAGAACGGCGAATCCGAGGTTGAGGAAGCCGCCCAGCAACATGGCGAACCGGATCTGCCGCAGGTCCCGCTCCGCCCGTCCGGCGAGAAAGCGCGCCTCGAGCCGCCGATCGCCGATCCGGGCCGTCAGCCGATCCAGCGCCGCCCGGTCGTCGCTGCGATTGCTTTCGCCCAAGTTCCGCTCATCCTTCGATTGGTCGCCCGAGAAGCCGGGACGGCTGACAAGATTTTCGTCGCCACGTTGTTCCCCGCAGGGTAACCATAGTCCGAGGGCGAAAAAATCCTCAAGGGGCCGGGGACCCACAAGGATGTCAACACCCGGTACGTCCATATCGCGCGCTGGCCGGCGAGATCGGCCGTCAGGCGACCTTGATCGGCTACACGAACGCCATCGTGATGTATGCCATGGCCTGCGTCGTCGCCCTGCCGTTGATGCTTTTCATCAGGATCAAGCATCGCTGAGGGCTCTGATCGTGGGTCAGTCTTCGTTGGGGCGCGGTGCCTCGCCCCATGTTGACGGCAAGTCGCCGATGAATAGACGAGGCGCGAACCAGCCGCGATTCGCCGTCCAGGACCCGGCGGATGTTTAGCAATAGTAACGGTTTCGACCGCAACCACAACGTGATCCGCCAATTGTCATAATTGTATTGGTAGATGATTTGCAATACTCCTACAGCAGGCGAGCCATTGTGGAGAGCCTGTAGGAGAGGGGGGATTCAAGAATGTCTATCCAATTACAATGGACGATGGGGCCGGCCGGCCATCGTGTCTCTGTCAAGCCGGTTTTGGCTGGAATCGTACTGATTTTCGCTGCAATGCTGATGGTTTTTCCGGCGCGGGCATCGGTCGTTCACGTGTTTTCCGGCGGCCAATTGGTTGGCGCGGAAAACGTGGACGTCGGCGGTACGCTTTATGATGTCACGTTTGGGGATGGAACCTGCGTCGGCCTTTTCGACGGTTGTGACGCCCTGTCGGATTTTGCCATTACGGATGCCAGTACCGCCTTGGCCGCTGCCGATGCGCTGCTTGATCAGGTTCTTTTGGACGTCGGGTTGGGCCTGTTCGATACAGATCCCACGCTGACCAGCGGCTGCAGCGAGGTCGGTTTACAATGCGTAATGATCATACCGTACGGTTTTGATGTCCTACCTGGAGACCCGAACGTGGCGGCGGCGATCAACTCCGTACCGGAAGCATCCGATAACTTCGGCCTTGCCGGTTCGGTCGGCCCGAACATCGACACCGGCACCTCCACGACCGCCACCTACGCCCGTTTCACCGTCGCCGCGACGGCGACACCCGAGCCGGCGAGCTTGGCCCTGTTCTCATTGGCGATGGCCGGGCTAGTGGGTGGGCTTGCGCGGCAGCGTCGAACGAAACATCGATAGCCGAGCGAACCGTCTCTGGGTCCGCCGCGTCGTTTCGGTCTGGCCCTAATCCTGCGGTGGCACAGGAGTGACACCGGCTTGCCGGCGAAATGCGCGCGCAGATTGTCGTAGACCAGGTCGGCCATGGCGCGACGGGTTTCGTGGGTGGAAGCGGCGATATGCGGTGTCAGCACCACGTTCTCCATGGCCATCAGTTCGGCCGGGACTTCAGGTTCGCCGTCGAACACGTCGAGCGCCGCGCCGGCGATGCGACCATCCCGCAGGGCCGTGACCAAGGCCGGCTGATCGACGATGGTTCCCCGCGCCGCGTTGATCAGGAACCCGGCAGGCCCCAGCGCGTCCAGCACGACGGCGTCGACCAGCCCGCGGTTGGCCTCGCCGCCGTCACAGGCGACCAGCAGGATATCGCTGGCCGCCGCTAGGTCGAGCAAGGTCGGATAGGATCGGTACGTCAGGTCGCCCATCGGCTTGATATCGTGATAGGCGATGTTGAGACGGAAGACCTCGGCGCGACAGGCAACGGCGGTGCCTATTCGACCAAGACCAAGGATGCCGAGCCGCTTGCCGCGCACCGTCGTGCCAAGGTCCATTCGGCCCCGCAGCCAGTTGCCGGCACGGAGATAGCGCTCGGCCTCGCCGATCGGTCGCGGCGCCATCAGAATGAAGGTCATGGCCAGATCGGCGACATCGCCGGTCAGCACTTCCGGCGTATGGGTCACGATGACGCCACGGGCCTGGGCCGCGACCACGTCCGTTGAGTCAAAATTGACGCTGAACGAAGCGATGATCTTCAGGCACTCCAATCGGTTGATAAGGTTGGCATTTGGGCCTTTCATGCCGCCCGCCAGGATGTCGCGAATGCGCGGGCCGATGTCGGCAAGACGCCTGTCCGGGTCGGCCGGATCGACGAAGTCGTGCAGCCTGAATTCTTCTTGCAGCCGTTCGACCAGGAACGGCGGCAACAGCGAAACCTGCAACAGATCGATCACGCCCGCCTCCATTTGTGCCATTTGCACGGTGGCAATGATGCTAGCGGGAGTATCAATCCCGATCCAGTTTCAGGCCCCAGGGCAGCGTCTCGCGATCAGCGCTTTCGCGATCCCTTGCCTATGTCCACTCAAATTAACTGATATTCAGTTAATCACGACTTTTTCATTGTCTGTAAAGGGTTTTTGCCGTTTCAATAGGCGCCCGAGAGGTCGGCGGGCGGTGTGCTGGGGGATCGAGACGCGATGGCGAAAACGACGCGCCGCAGGCGCAAGACGGCCCCGGCGGCGGTGGCCGCGACGGTCGACGAGGTCCTGGGCTACTACCGCGAGATGCTGTTGATCCGGCGCTTCGAGGAGAAGGCCGGGCAGATGTACGGCATGGGCCTGATCGGCGGTTTCTGCCACCTCTACATCGGCCAGGAAGCCGTCGTCGTCGGCATGCAGGCGGCGATCGGCGAGGGCGACACGGTGCTGACCAGCTACCGCGATCACGGCCACATGCTGGCCTGCGGCATGGACGCCAAGGGGGTGATGGCTGAGTTGACCGGCCGCGCGGGGGGTTATTCCAAGGGCAAGGGCGGCTCGATGCACATGTTCAGCCGCGAACGCAACTTCTACGGCGGCCACGGCATCGTCGGCGCCCAGGTGCCGATCGGCACCGGCTTGGCCTTCGCCCATCGCTACCGCGAGACCGACCGGCTGTCTCTGACCTATTTCGGCGACGGCTCGGCCAACCAGGGCCAGGTCTACGAATCCTTCAACATGGCCGCCTTGTGGCAGTTGCCGGTGGTCTACATCGTCGAGAACAACCAATACGCCATGGGCACCGCCGTCGGCCGCGCCTCGGCCCAGACCGAGCTGTTCCGGCGCGGCGAGAGCATGGGCATCCCCGGCATGCAGGTCGATGGCATGGACGTCCTGAAGGTCAGGGCGGCCGGCGATCAGGCGGTCAAACACGTGCGCGCCGGCAAGGGGCCGATCCTGCTGGAGATGAAGACCTACCGCTACCGCGGCCATTCGATGTCCGACCCGGCGAAATACCGCACCAAGGAGGAGGTCCAAAGGGTCCGCTCGGAACGCGACCCGATCGATCAGTTGCGCGAGAACATCCTGGAGGCCGGCCAGGCGGACGAGGCGGCCCTGAAGGAGATCGACCGCGAGGTCAAGGACATCGTCACCGAGGCCGCCGAATTCGCCCAGCAGAGCCCGGAACCGGATCCGGCCGAGCTCTACACCGACGTTCTGCTGGAGGCCTAGGCACGCCATGCCGATCAGTATTCTGATGCCGGCGTTGTCGCCGACCATGACCGAGGGCACGGTGGCCAACTGGCTGGTGGCCGAGGGCGACAAGGTGGGCCCCGGCGACCTCATCGCCGAGATCGAGACCGACAAGGCGACCATGGAGGTGGAAGCGGTGGACGAGGGCGTCGTCGGCCGCATATTGGTTCCGGCGGGGACGGAGAACGTCGCCGTCAACACGCCGATCGCCCTACTGCTGGCGGACGGCGAGGCCGCCAGCGACCTGGACGCCGCGCCGCCGCCGCCGGCCATACCCGCCGCGCCCGCCGTGGCCGAACCGCCGGCGCCGGCCGTGCCCGCCGCGGTCGCCGCCGCGCCGCCGCCCCTGGAGGCCGAGGTGCCGGCCGGCACCGCCATGGTGGCGATGACGGTGCGCGATGCCCTGCGCGACGCCATGGCCGAGGAGATGCGCCGCGACGGGAATGTCTTCCTGATGGGCGAGGAGGTCGCCGAATATCAGGGCGCCTACAAGATCAGCCAGGGCCTGCTGGACGAGTTCGGCCCGCGGCGGGTGATCGACACGCCGATCACCGAACACGGTTTCACCGGCCTGGGCGTCGGCGCCGCCTTCGGCGGCCTGCGCCCGATCGTCGAGTTCATGACCTTCAACTTCGCCATGCAGGCGGTCGACCAGATCGTCAATTCGGCCGCCAAGACCCTGTACATGTCGGGCGGCCAGATGAACTGCCCGATCGTCTTTCGCGGCGCCAACGGCGCCGCCAGCCGGGTCGCCGCCCAGCATTCGCAATGCTATGCCTCGTGGTATGCCCATTGCCCGGGCTTGAGCGTGGTCGCGCCCTACGACGCGGCCGACGCCAAGGGCCTGTTGAAATCGGCGATCCGCGAGCCCAATCCGGTGATCTTCCTGGAGAACGAGATCCTCTACGGCCGCTCGTTCGAGGTGCCGGACCTGGACGACCACGTGGTGCCGATCGGCCGGGCCCGGATCGTCCGGTCCGGCAGCGACGTCACCATCGTCGCCTTCTCGATCGCCGTCGATTGGTCGTTGCAGGCGGCCGAGCTGCTGGCGGCCGAGGGCATTTCGGCCGAGGTCGTCGATCTGCGCAGTTTGCGGCCGCTGGACCTGCCGACGCTGCTGCAATCGGTGGCCAAGACCAACCGCTGTGTCACCGTCGAGGAAGGCTGGCTCGGCTGCGGCATCGGCGCCGAGGTCGCGGCCCGGGTCATGGCGGCGGCCTTCGACGACCTGGATGCGCCGGTGGCGCGGGTCGGCGGCGCCGATGTGCCCATGCCCTACGCCGCCAACCTCGAAAAACTGGCCCTGCCCGACGCCGAGGCGATCGCCGCCGCGGCCCGGGCGACCTGCTACCGCTAAGGTCCACCGACAACGTCAAAACGACAGGAATTCGAAGATGCCGATCACCATCACCATGCCCGCCCTGTCGCCGACCATGACCGAGGGCACGCTCGCCAAATGGCTGGTGGCCGAGGGCGGCGCCATCGCCCCCGGCGACGTCATCGCCGAGATCGAGACCGACAAGGCGACCATGGAGGTGGAGGCGGTGGACGAGGGCGTACTGGCCCGCATCCTGGTGGCCGAGGGTAGCGAGGGCGTGGCGATCAACACGCCGATCGCCATCATCCTGGAGGACGGCGAGGATGCCTCGGCCCTGGACGACTATGCGCCCGCGGCCGGCACCGCCGCCGCGCCGCCAACGGAAGCGCTGCCGGAGGAGTCGCCGGCCGAGGTGGCGGTGGCGGCGGCATCGACAACAGGGGAGGCAACAGCCATGGCAACAGCGGAGGCCCCGGCCAGGGCCGGCCGCGTGGCGGCCAGTCCGCTGGCCAAACGGATGGCGGCCCAGGCCGGCCTGGATCTGGCCAGCATCGTCGGCAGCGGGCCGAACGGACGCATCGTCAAGGCCGACGTGGAGGCGGCGATACAGGCAGCACCTGTCGCAGCCGCCGCGGCGGCACCCCCGACCCCAACCGCGGCGCCGGCGACGGCAGCCGCGCCCGTACCCGCACCTGCCGTACCGATTTCGGCCGAGGCGGCGGCGCTGGAGCCGCCGTTCGAACTGGAGCCCCACAGCGGCATCCGCAAGACCATCGCCCGGCGCCTGACCGAGGCCAAGCAGACCGTGCCGCACTTCTACATGACGGTGGACTGCGAACTCGACGCCCTGCTGGCCCTGCGGGCGGAACTGAACCAGCGGGCCAACGGTGCCTTCAAGCTGTCGGTCAACGATCTGCTGGTCAAGGCGGTGGCGGTGGCCCTGGCCAAGGTGCCGACCGCCAACGTTTCCTATGCCGAGGACGGCCTGAAACGCTACCGCCGGGCCGATGTCTCGGTCGCCGTGGCCACCGACCGCGGCCTGATCACCCCGATCGTGCGGGATGCCGGCGGCAAGGGCCTGGAGGCGATCTCGGCCGAGACCAGGGCCCTGGCGGAGAAGGCCAGGGACGGCAAATTGATGCCCGAGGAGTACCAGGGCGGCACCTTCACCATCTCCAACCTGGGCATGTACGGGATTAGGCAGTTCGATGCGGTGATCAACCCACCGCAGGCCTGCATCCTGGCCGTCGGTGCCGGCGAACAACGGCCGGTGGTCAAGGACGGCGCGCTGGCCACCGCGACGGTGATGTCGTGTACCCTGTCGGTCGACCATCGCGCCGTCGACGGCGCCATCGGCGCCGAATTCCTGGCCGCCTTCAAGGGGCTGGTGCAGGACCCGATGACCATGTTGTTGTAGCCGCAGGATCGCCGCCATGGCAGAGACATCCTTCGATCTGGTGGTCCTGGGCGGCGGCCCCGGCGGCTATGTCGCCGCGATCAGGGCGGCGCAGTTGGGCCTCAACACCGCGTTGGTCGAACGGGAGCATCTCGGCGGCATTTGCCTGAACTGGGGCTGCATCCCGACCAAGGCCCTGCTCCGCTCGGCCGAGCTCTACCATTTGGCGCAACGTTCAAATGAATTCGGCTTCAAAGTCAGTGGTTTGGAAGTCGATCTTAAGGCGGTGGTCGAGCGCAGCCGGAAGATCGCCAAGCAGCTCAACGGCGGCGTCAAACACCTGTTGGGCAAGAACAAGGTGACGGTGCTGGACGGCCATGGGCGATTGGCCGGCGGCGGCCGTTTGACGGTGGAAAAGGACGGCCAGGCGGTGGCCGAACTGACCGCACCGCACATCATCCTGGCCACCGGCGCCCGGGCCCGGGAGCTGCCGGGCCTGGAGTCGGATGGCAAGCTGGTCTGGACCTACCGCCACGCCCTGGTGCCCGACATCGTGCCGGAGAAATTGCTGGTCGTCGGCTCGGGCGCGATCGGCATCGAATTCGCCAGCTTCTTCAATGCCTTGGGCGCCGATGTTACGGTGGTCGAGGTGCTCGACCGGATCCTGCCGGTGGAGGACGCGGAAATCTCCGCCCTGGCCCACAAGGCCTTCGAGGGGCGCGGCATGCGGCTGATCACCTCGGCCCAGGTCAAGGTGTTGAAACGCACCTCGAAGCAGGTCACGGCGACGGTGGAAAAGGACGGCAAGGCCGAGGATCTGGCCGCCGATAGGGTGATCATGGCCGTCGGCATCGCCGGCAACGTCGAGGATATCGGCCTGGAAGGCACCAAGGTCAGCCACGATCGCGGCCATGTGGTGGTCGATCAATGGCTGCGCACCGGCGAGCCCGGGGTCTATGCCATCGGCGATCTGACCGGGCCGCCCTGGCTGGCGCACAAGGCCAGCCACGAAGGCGTGATCTGCGTCGAGAAGATCGCCGGCGTGCCTGACGTGCATCCCCTCGATACCCTGAATATCCCGGGCTGTACCTACTGTTCGCCGCAGATCGCCTCGGTCGGCCTCAGCGAGGCGGCGGCGGAGGCCGCCGGCCACCAGGTCAAGGTCGGCCGCTTCCCCTTCATCGGCAACGGCAAGGCGATTGCCTTGGGTGAGCCGGAAGGGATGATCAAGACGGTGTTCGACGCCGGCAATGGCGAATTGCTCGGCGCCCACATGATCGGGCCGGAAGTGACCGAGATGATCCAGGGCTACGCCGTCGCCCGCGGCCTGGAAACCACCGAGGCGGAATTGCTGCACACGGTGTTCCCCCATCCCACCCTGTCGGAGGCCATGCACGAGTCGGTGCTTGACGCCTACGGCCGGGCCATCCATTTCTAGGGGGATATGTCAAACAAAGCGGATATAGAGTTGGCGGCCGAGCGGCCCCGGCACCCGGAAAAGCAGCATCTCCCGGACAACCCGCCACGGCGCAAGCCGGCCTGGATCCGCGTCAAGGCACCGACGTCGCCCGGCTATTTCGAGACCCGCAAGCTGATGCGGGACAATGACCTGCACACGGTGTGCGAGGAAGCGGCCTGTCCCAACATCGGCGAATGCTGGGCCAAGCGCCACGCCACCATGATGATCATGGGCGATACCTGCACCCGGGCCTGCGCCTTCTGCAACGTGCGCACCGGCAAGCCGGCACCCCTCGACCCCAACGAGCCCGAGAACGTCGCCAAGGCGGTGAGCAAGCTCGGCCTCAACCACGTGGTCGTCACCTCGGTCGACCGCGACGATCTGGTCGACGGCGGGGCCGAACATTTCGCCCAGGTGATCGGCCGCCTGCGCGAGCTGGCGCCCGGTACCACCATCGAGGTGCTAACGCCGGATTTCCTGGGCAAGCCGGGCGCCATGGAAGTGGTGGTGGCGGCCAAACCGGACGTCTTCAACCACAACCTCGAAACCGTGCCGGGCCTGTATCCGCAGGTGCGGCCGGGTGCGAGGTATTTCGCCTCGCTGCAGTTGCTGGCCCGGGTCAAGGAGTTGGACCCAGCGATGTTCACCAAGTCCGGCATCATGGTCGGCCTGGGCGAGGACCGCCAGCAGGTGCACCAGGTGATGGACGATCTGCGCACGGCGGGGGTCGATTTCCTGACCATCGGCCAGTACCTGCAGCCGACGCCGAAACACCATCCGGTGGTCGATTTCGTCACCCCGGACGAGTTCAAGGCCTACGAAACCATGGCCCGGGGCAAGGGCTTCGGGATGGTCGCGGCATCGCCCCTGACCCGCTCGTCCTATCACGCCGACCGCGATTTCGCCGAACTGCGCCGCCGCCGGCAACAGCAACCGCAAGACAATGCCGACCCACGCGGAACGTAAGCTTCTCCCCTACACGCCGCAGCAGATGTTCGATCTGGTGGCGGATATCGATCGTTATCCGGAATTCCTGCCCTGGTGCGTCGCCTGCCGCGTGACCAAGCGCGAGGGGCCGGTGGTCTGGGGCGATCTGATGGTCGGCTTCCGGGTCTTTCGCGAGACCTTCACCTCGAAAGTGACCCTGCACCCGCCGGACCGGATCGACGTCGAATACATCAACGGGCCGTTCCGCTATCTGAACAACCACTGGCAGTTCAACCCGATCGACGACGGCCGGCGCACGGAGGTGGATTTCTTCATCGATTTCGAGTTCCGCTCACGCATGCTGCAGGCGGTCGCCACCACCGTCTTCAACGAAGCCGTGCGCCGCATGGTCGGCGCCTTCGAAACCCGCGCCCGCGCCGTCTACGGCGAGGGCCCGGCCGCGGCGCCCGACCCCGACGGGGTGTCGAAGCCGGCCTAGGCCGATCAGCTCCCGGCCAATGGCCGCTCAGGCCGCGTGCGGCGCGACCTCCCGCTCGATCCTCTTGCGCACGGTGCGATCGGCGACGTCGAGATCGTGGCGGGCCTGCAGATTGATCCAAAACTCCGCCGACGTGCCGAAATACCTCGCCAGGCGCATGGCGGTATCCGTGCTGACCGCCCGGCGCCCGCGCGCGATGTCGTTGACACGCGAGCGCGGCACCTTGATGGCCTTAGCGATCCGGTAGACGCTGAGGCCCAGCGGTTCGAGGAATTCAAGGCGCAGAACCTCGCCGGGATGCACCGGCGGCAGCCGGCGGCCAGCGGCGATATCGGAGAAATCCACCCGCCGGTCGACGACGACGTCACGTTTGATGGCCATGGTCCTGTTCCTCAATGGTCGTCAACGATCCCGCGCAGGCATGGATTCCGCGAACTTCAGCGATCAAAGCTCACTCGGGACTGCAAGGAGTTTTGCAGATCAACTTGTCTCTGAGCATCATAGACGGCATCGCGGATGGATGCCCGGATCAAGTCCGGGCATGACGGTAAGGTGTTGAAATCAAATACATAATGGTCATTGCCGGGCTTGACCCGGCAATCTCGTTGTGGCCCGGACGCTTGGCTTCCGGTGACAGCAGCCAGGGATAGGCCGACACTATGCCCATATGCGCGATATTGGCTCTACCCTAATTGCAACACCACGAAATTATGGGTGCCATGGACGATCGCCGGGACCCAGAGGCTTTCGGCGCGTTCGTAGAGCCAGGCCAGGAACAGGAAGAACACGAACAGGCCGGGCAGGGCGCCGGGGTCGAAGTGCAGGAGGGCGTGCGCCAGGGCCGCCGCCGCGCCGGCCAGCCACCAATTGAAGCGCTGGCGCAGCCAGCCGAACAGCAGGCCGCGGAACACCATCTCCTCCATCAATGGCCCGATCACGGCGCCGCCTAGCACCAGCACCAACAGATAGAGCGGTCGGGTCAGGGCCTGCTCGGCCGGCAAGGGCAGCGGCGGGCCCTTCGGCTCGCCGAACCACGGCGCCGCCATCTCGGTGATCAGCATGATCGCCAGCACGGAGAGCAGCCCGACGGCGACGGCCTCCCACAGCCAGCGGCCCGAAACCTTGGCGAAGCCGATGTCGGGCCAGCCGCCGGGCTCCCGCCAGACCGCGAAGAACCAGACCCAGACGATGCCGGCGGCCGAGGGCAGCAGCAGGAACGCCAGGAGGAACGCCTCCGGCCCGGGGTCGCCGTCGCCCGAAAGCAGCAGGGCTCCGGCCAGGCGGGCCGCCGGAACCTGCACGATGACGGCGCCCACCGCGGCGGGCAGAACGATACGGCTATCCAGGGCCGGGGGCATGCTGGCCGGGACCCTGCCGTACCGCCCTCAATCCTTGGCCAGTTGCCGCAACAGCATCTCCAGGGCGTCGCGCAGGGTCTCCCGGCGGATGCCGTCGCGGCCGAGATCGCCATAGGTCATGCGCTGGTGCAGGGTCTGCCCGACCCCGGCCGCCGATGCCAGGTGCACCAGGCCGACCGGCTTGTCCGGGCTGCCGCCGCCGGGGCCGGCGACGCCGGTCACCGCGATCGACAGATCGGCGTCGGAATGGACGATGGCGCCCTCGGCCATGGCCCGGGCGACCGGTTCCGAGACGGCGCCGTGTTCCTCGATCAGCGACATCGGCACGCCCAGCATCTGGTTCTTGGCGGCGTTGGAATAGGTCACGAAGCCCCGGTCCACGACGTCCGAGGAGCCGGCGATCTCGGTCAGGCAGCCGACGATCAGGCCGCCGGTGCAGGACTCCGCCGTCGCCAGCATATGGCCCCGCTCGCGGCAGCGTTGCAGAACATCCTCGGCCAGGCCGGTCAGGTCATCGGGAAGCATGGGCGGACCCTTCAAGCGGCGTACTTTGGCGAAGCCCAAAGTATCCGCATTACGGGCGAGATTGCCACTGTCGTGGCCTGGGCTTTTTTGCTACAGGGCGTCGGCCGCCGCGGCGGTACCACTGGTGCTGCCGGCTTGCGCCGCTAGGTCCTCGGCCGCCGCCGCCGCCTTCTCGGCGTCGCTGCCCTGGGTCGAGACCTCGACCTTGCGGCGGGCGAACTGGATGCCGTTTTCGGCGAAGGCCGTCTGGATCATGTGATAGGCCTCGCGGCGGAGGACGAACTGCTCGCGCGGCTTGCACATGAACTTCACCCGGATGATCAGCGCCGAATCGTCGTCGATGGCGAACACGCCCTGGGATTTCAGTGGCTGCAGCATCTTCGGGCCGTGTTCGGGGTGGGCCATCAGCTCCTTGCCGATCTGCTTGATGACCTTCTTCAACTTCTTCGGGTCGGTGTCGGGCGCGACCCGGATCGGCATCTTGTAGATCACCCAATCGCGATTGTGGTTGGTGATCTGCTTCAACTCGCCGAACGGCAGGGTGATGACGGCGCCGCGATGGTGGCGCAGGCGCAGCGAGCGGATCGAGATGCCCTCGACCTCGCCGCGGATCTTGGTGTCGATCTCGATGTATTCGCCGATCCGGAAGGCATCGTCGATCAGGAAGAAGACACCGGCGACGACGTCGCGCACCAAGGCCTGGGCGCCGAAGCCGATGGCCAGGCCGACGACGCCGGCGCCGGCCAAGAGCGGGCCGATATCGACGCCGATCGAGGCCAGGGCGATCATCGTCACCATCACCGAGATGACGATCAGGATGAACTTGCGGATCAGTGGCAAAAGGGTATGCACCCGCGCCTCGGGCTGGCCGTGCGGGGCGTCGATCACCACCTCCGCTTCGCCGTCGTCGTCGGTCATGGTCGGCGTCAGCACCGGCGGCGACCAGCGCCGGGTCATCGCCGCCTCGATCAACTGCCAAACCACATAGGCCAGCAGCACCACGACGCCGATATCGAAGGCCGCCTTCCAGATCGCCGCGGCCCCCGGCGCGCCAAGCAGGCGCAGTAGGTCGATGTTCCAGAACTGCAGCGCCGCCAGCCCGGTGAGGAACACCAGGGCGATCCGCAGGCCGCGCCGCAGGATGGCGGTGTAGCGGCGGGCATTCTCCTCGATCGCCTGGTGGTCGACCTTTATTTCCGCCGAACCGGCGCCTTCGTCGGCCGCCGCGTTGACGATCGGCGTGTAGTGGTCGACCAGCAGCGAGCCGACCAGGTTCTTGACGACCCCCGACAGCCAGGCGTCGAGCACCGGGAACATCGCCACCACGGCGACGCTGCCGATCGCCGGCCACAGCACCGAGCGGCCACTGGTCAGCATCGAGATGCTCCACAGGGTGGCGACGATGATGATGTAGCCGACGGCGAAGCGGTGCCAGTTCCCCACCAGGTTGGCCCGCAGATCCGAGAACATGGCGTCGCCGCCGTCGGGGCGGCCGGCCGGATCGGCCAGGGCGGTAGGCCGCCGCAGCAATTCCGACACCGGGAGGCGCAGTTGCAGAACGATGTGAATGGCCATGGCGATGACGATCAGGCCGCTGATCAGCACCAGGGTCAGGTGCACGCCGAACGGCGGCTGGCCATTGATGATCAGGAACGCGGTGGTCAGCCAGACCAGGCTGGCGGCCAGGGTCAGGCGGAACAGGGCACGGTGCAGCAACCGCGCCAAATCGTCGTCGATGCGGATCAGGCGCAGCGCCGGGGCGCTTGGCGCCAGCACGAAACGCAGGACGACTTCCACCGAAACGATGATCAGTACGGCGGTCAGGTAGCCGAACACGAAGGCCTGATCCAGGCTGGTCGAGGGGTAGAGGAATTCGGTCAGGCCAAAGCCGATGATGGCATAGGCGGCGATGCCGAGCAGGTCCAGCAGCGCCCGCAAGGTCAACCGCAAAAGCCGTTGCAGGGTGGTGCCGCCGGCCTGCTCCAGGCCGTGGCGAAACCCGCGCGTCTGGCGCAGGGTCAGGGCGCGGGCGCCCAGGCCCAGAAAAATTACCGCCAGCGTGGCCAGGATCGCCGTCCAGGCGGAGCCGCCGAAGCCGCCCAGGCGGCCGAGAATATCCACCACCCGCCCCCGGCGTCCTGCCGATGCCGTCGCCCAGGATGGTCACGCGGTCCTTCAGGCGCGAGATTTCCTCCTGCAGGGTGATGCGGAACCGCAACATGACGACGGCCAGGCCGCTGGGGCCGCTGGCGCCCGCCCGTTCTGCCGCCCGCATCTCGCGGACCCTTTGCAGGACCAGCAACCGCGCCTCGGCGTCGGTCAGGCCGCCGATGAAGCGCAATACCTCTTCATCGCTCATGCCGGGGGGAATTTCGAGACTGCCGGCCGCCGTTTGCCCGGCGCCGCCGACGGCGGCGCTCGCCGCCAACGGCAGCGCCGCCTGCGCCGTCGTCACCGGTGTCAGGAAGACAATCGAAACCAAAAGAAAGCGCACAAGGCCGAGCATGGCGGGACGTTGCCTCCCAACGATCGGAAACCAGCTTAGCCTTTAGATGGCGGCGACCCCCCTCACGTTACAGCGCGGTCGCGCTATCGTGCGCAATCGTGATCAGGTAATGCCGGCGGCCGCCCATCAGGTCCAGAGGCGCCAGGCCAGCAGCGCCGCGAAGCCATAGGCGGCGGCGAAGACGTCGTCCAGCATGATGCCCAGGCCGCCGGCGAAGCGGCGTTCGGCCCAGTTGGCCGGCCAGGGCTTGAAGATGTCGAACAGCCGGAACAGGGCGAAACCGGCCAGGTAGTAGAGCGGATCCAAGGGCGCCGGGATCAGCACCAGCCATTGCCCGGCCACTTCGTCGATCACCACCGCGCCCGGGTCCTTGCCGCCGTCGGCCCGTTCGTAGCGGTCGGCGGCCCAGCAGCCGACGGCGAACGCCGCCAGCGCCGTCGCCGCCAGGGCCGGCCAGCCACCGACGGCGACCAAGGCCCAGGCAAAGGGCAGGGCGGCCAGCGAGCCCCAGGTGCCCGAGGCCGGGCGCAGCAGGCCGCAGCCGAACCAGGTCGCCAGCAGACCGGCGGGGTCGGCCAGGGGCAGGGCGGGCTTGCGGAATCCGAGGCCCATTCAGATCGGCAATCGGACGGTGGCGGTGGCCTGGGCGGCGATGCCTTCGTTGCGACCGGTGAAGCCCAGGCGTTCGGTGGTCGTCGCCTTGACGCTGACCCGGTCGCCGTCCAGGCCGGTGATCGCCGCCAGGCGGTCGGCCATGGCCTGGTGGTGCGGGGCGATGCGGGGCGCCTCGCAGATGATGGTCAGGTCGATATGGGCCAGCCGGCCGCCGATGGCGGCCACCCGCTCAACGGCGAAGGCGACGAAATGGGCGGAATCCGCATCCCGCCAGCGTGCTTCGCCGGGCGGGAAATGACGGCCGATGTCGCCGTCGCCGATGGCGCCCAGAATGGCGTCGGTGACCGCGTGCAGGGCGACGTCGGCGTCGCTGTGCCCGGCCAGGGCGGCGTCGTGGGGAATGTCGACGCCGCACAGCCGGACCCTCTCGCCGTCCTCGAAACGATGCACATCGAAGCCCTGGCCGACGCGCACGTCGAACATTCGCGCCGACAGCGCCCGATCGGCCCGGGCCAGATCCTCGGCGGTGGTGATCTTCTGGTTTTCCGCCGCGCCCGCCACCGCCGCCACGGCCAGGCCCGCCGCCCGCGCCACCGAGGCATCGTCGGTATGGCCGGGCTCGGCCGCCCGGTGGGCGGCCAGGATGCCATCGAACCGGAAACCCTGCGGCGTCTGCGCCTGCCACAGGCCCTGGCGCGAGGGGTCCTCGACGATCACCCCGTCCGCCACCCGTTTCAGGCTGTCGACCACGGCCACGGCGGCGATGGCGCCGTCGTGGGCCTCGAGCGCGTCCAGTACCCGATCGATCACCGGGCCGTTGACGAAGGGCCGGGCCCCATCGTGGATCAGCACATTCCGCAAGCCAATGTCCGCCAGGCTTTCCAGGCCGTTCAGCACCGATTGCTGGCGGCTGTCGCCGCCGACCACCACCGGCAGCAGGTCCAGGCCCTCGGCCGCCCGGGCATAGCGCTCGCGGTCGGCCTCCCGGATCACCACCCCGACGCCCTCGATACGCGGATGATGGCAGAACGCCATCAGGCTATGCCGCAACACCGGAATGCCGGCCAGCGGCAGGTACTGCTTCGGGGTCTCGCCGCCAAGCCGCTGGCCACTGCCGCCGGCGACCACCAGGGCTGCGGTATTGAAGGCCCGATCCGGATCCATGCCGACGCCCCGCCCGGCCCCGTCAGCCGAGGACGCTGTCCGGCTCGATGCCCTCGACCATGACGCCGTTGGCGTCCTTCGGGTGCACCACCCAGCGGCCGGCCGCGTCCGCCTTGACGGCCGGCCGATGCATCACGGTCATGCCGCTATCCGCCAGGGCCTTGGCACTGGCGGCGGTATCGCCGACCTCGAGGCAAACGTGATAGAAGCCCTCGCCCTGCCTGGCCAGGCGCCGCGCCAGGGCGTTGTCCATGTCGTCCTTGTCCAGCGGTTCCATGATTTCGATGGCCATCTCGCCGGGCTTGCCGCTCATGGACATGAATATGCTGCGAACGCCCTCGACCTCGACATTGATCTCGTCGAACTTCTCGAAGCCGAAAGCGGCGCGCCAGATCTCGCTGGCGGCGTCGGCATCGTGCACCAGAATGCCGATATGGCTGATGCGATCGACCATGGCTGTCCTCCTACGACCTATCCGGTTTGTCCGGTTGCGCTGGCGGGATGGTAGGGCGTTCCGCCGCCATTGGCCATTATGAACCCATTTTCCGGGGTTTTTCATTGCCGTCCGCAAGCCGATGGCCTAGTTTGCCCGCGTTTTAGGCAAATATTTGCAGAATCGTCCTGACGCCTAATTGATGAGCATTCACCTCGGATCGTTGGTTCTTGAGCGGCCGGTCATCCTGGCGCCCATGTCGGGCGTCTCCGACCCGCCGTTTCGCCGCCTGGTGCGCCGGTTCGGTGCCGATCTGGTGGTCAGCGAGATGATCCTGTCGACCGGCGTGGTGATGGACAGCCGGCACTCCCGGGAGCGCGCCGTCTGGTCGGCGGCGGAAGGTCCCCGGGTGGTGCAGTTGGCCGGCCGCCAGCCGGCGGCGATGGCCGAGGCGGCGCGCCTGAATGAAGATCAGGGCGCCAAGGTGATCGACATCAACATGGGCTGCCCGGTGAAGAAGGTGATCGGCGGTGCCGCCGGCTCGGCCCTGATGCGGGACGAGGATTTGGCCCTGCGGCTGATCGAGGCGACGGTGGCGGCGGTGTCCATTCCGGTGACCTTGAAGATGCGCACCGGTTGGGACCTGGCCAGCCGCAACGCGCCGTCGCTGGCGGCCCGGGCCGGGGCCGCCGGCGTCGCCATGATCACCGTGCACGGCCGCACCCGCAGTCAGTTCTACGAGGGCAAGGCGGATTGGGACTTCATCGCCGCGGTCAAGGCCGCGGCCGGCGTGCCGGTGATCGCCAACGGCGATGTCTTCACGGTGGACGATGCGGCGGCGATCCTGCGGCGATCGGGGGCCGACGGCGTGATGATCGGCCGCGGTGCCTTCGGCCGGCCGTGGTTTCCGGGCCAGGTGATGCACTTCCTGGCGCGCGGCGAGCGGCTGGCCGATCCGAGCCTGGCGGAACAGCGCGAGATCGCCGTCGGGCACTATGGCGAGATGCTGCGGCACTACGGCGCCCATCGCGGCGGCCGCATCGCCCGCAAGCATCTGAACCGGTATCTGGAACGGATCGGCGCCGCCCGCGAGGAGCGGCGGGCGTTGTTGCGCCTGGAGGAAGGGGACGAGGTGATCGCGCGCCTGCGCGAGAGCTATGACCGGGCCGGCGAGCGGCGGGCCGCTTGATGTCGACGGCGAAAAAAATGGCCGGCGAGGCGGTGGGGTTCGAATTGACCTCGGAGGCGGTGCTGAACGTTTTTCCCCATCCCATCCTGGTGCTCGGCCCGGACGACGCCGTCGGTTTCGTCAATCCCGGCGCCGAGCAGTTCTTCGCCACCGGCGCGGCGCAGCTTTGCCGCTCGACGCTGGCCGATCTGGTGCCCTTCGGCAGCCCGGTGATCGAACTGGTGCGCGAGGCCCGCGAGAACGAAGCGGTGATTTCGGAATACGGCGTCGACCTCGGCACGCCCCGGCTCGGCCAGCGGCTGGTCGACGTCACCGCTTCGGCCATCGTCGAACGGCCCGGCGCGGTGCTGTTGACCCTGCGGGAAAACAGCATCGCCTCGAAGATGGACCGGCAACTGACCCACCGGGGCGCGGCCCGTTCGGTCACCGGCATGGCGGCGGTGCTGGCCCATGAGGTGAAGAACCCGCTGAGCGGCATCCGCGGGGCGGCGCAATTGCTGGAACAGAACGCCACGGTCGACGATCGGGAATTGACCCGGCTGATCTGCGACGAGACCGATCGCATCGTCGGCATCGTCGAACGCATGGAGATGTTCACCGACAAGCCGGTGCGGCGCGAACCGGTCAACATCCACCGGGTCCTGGAGCGGGTGCGCAAGGTGGCGGAGAGCGGCTTCGCCAAGGGCATCCACTTCAACGAGGTCTACGATCCCTCGATCCCGCCGGTGTCGGGAAACTTCTATCTTTTTATCCTGGTGTTCTTGAATCTGGTGAAGAACGCCGCCGCGGCGGCGCCGGCCGAGGGCGGCGAGATCACCCTGACGACGGCCTTTCGCCATGGCCTGCGGCTGTCGGTGCCGGGCAGCCGGAACCGGCTGAAACTGCCGATCGAGGTCAGCGTGCGGGACAACGGCCCGGGCGTGGCCGAGGATCTTCAGCCCTATCTGTTCGACCCCTTCGTTACCAACAAGGCCAGGGGTTCGGGCTTGGGCCTGGCGCTGGTCGCCAAGCTGATCGGCGATCATGGCGGCGTCGTCGAATGCGCCGCCGTCGATCGCGGCTGCCTGTTCCGGGTGATGCTGCCGATGGACGAGGGAGAGGAGGACACATGAGCCGGGGTACCGTTCTGATCGCCGACGACGACCGCGCCATTCGCACCGTGCTGGACCAGGCCCTGGGCCGGGCCGGCTACGAGGTGCGTTCGACCTCGAACGCGGCGACGTTGTGGCGCTGGGCCAGCGACGGCCAGGGCGATCTGGTGATCACCGACGTGGTGATGCCGGACGAAAACGGCCTCGATCTGCTGCCGCGGATCAAGAAGATCCGGCCGGAGATGCCGATCATCGTGATGAGCGCGCAATCGACCATCATGACGGCGATCAAGGCGGCCGAGCGCGGGGCGCATGAATACCTGCCCAAGCCGTTCGACCTGAAGGAACTGATCAACGTGGTGCAGCGCGCCCTGGCCTCGGCCACGCGCACCCGGGGCACCTCGGCCCGGGCCGAAGCGGCCGACGAGGCGATGCCACTGATCGGCCGCTCGGCCGCCATGCAGGATATCTACCGCACCCTGGCCCGGCTGATGCAGACCGATCTGACGGTGATGATCACCGGCGAATCCGGCACCGGCAAGGAACTGGTCGCCCGCGCCCTGCACGACTACGGCAAGCGGCGCAACGGCCCCTTCGTCGCCGTCAACATGGCGGCGATCCCGCGCGAACTGATCGAGGCCGAGCTGTTCGGCCACGAGAAGGGCGCCTTCACCGGTGCCGCCGTGCGCAACGTCGGCCGCTTCGAACAGGCCGAGGGCGGCACCCTGTTCCTGGACGAGATCGGCGACATGCCGCCCGAGGCGCAGACCCGGCTGCTGCGCGTCCTGCAGCAGGGCGAGTACACCACCGTCGGCGGCCGCACGCCGATCCGCACCAACGTTCGGATCATCGCCGCCACCAACCGCGATTTGCGGCAACTGATCCGCGGCGGCCTGTTCCGCGAGGATCTGTTCTATCGCCTCAACGTCGTGCCCATGCGCCTGCCGCCGCTGCGCGAACGCACCGAGGACATCCCGGACCTGGTGCGGCATTTCCTGCAACTGGCCGAGGACGAGGGCCTGCCCCCGAAACGGATCGCCCGCGACGCCATCGAGCGGCTGCGCGGCTATGACTGGCCGGGCAACGTCCGCGAGTTGGAGAACCTGGTGCGCCGTCTGGCCGCGCTCTATCCCGAAGAGGTCATCGGCCTGGACGTGGTCGACACCGAGTTGGGCGGCGCGCCCATCGAGACGGGTGCCGGCGGCGGCGATGGCGACAGCATCGGCGGTTCCGTCGAACGCCACCTGTCCCGCTACTTCACCGCCCACGGCGACGCCCTGCCGCCGGCCGGCCTCTATGGTCGGGTGTTGCGCGAGGTCGAGCGGCCGTTGATCGAGCTTTGCCTGGCGGCGACCCGGGGCAACCAGATCAAGGCGGCGCAGTTGCTCGGCCTGAACCGCAATACGCTCAGAAAAAAGATCAAGGAGTTGGAGATTCAGGTGGTGCGCGGCCTGAAGTGATGCATAGTTGCAACAGAATCGCTGGATGCCGGTTGACCGGCCCCGCTAGGTAATCCGCCGCGAAATGGTCGAAACGACAGATCAAACCTGGTTGGAAGTGGCATTTTCCCGACGGTTCGTGCCCTGGGCGCAACGGGTGCGGCTGACCGGCAAGCTGGCCATCGGCCTGGCCCTGGCGACGGCCGCCTCGGGGGTCGCCACCTATACCGCCTGGACCGGCACGGCGCCGCAGACGCCCAACCCGCGCCTGGTGCTGGGGCTGCTGGTGGTCGATCTGGTGTTGGTGCTGTCGCTGGGCGCGCTGATCGCCCGGCAACTGGTGCGCTTGTGGGTGGCACGGCGTAGCGGCTCCGCCGGCTCGCGCCTGCACGGCCGCTTCGTCGCCCTGTTCAGCCTGGTGGCGGTGACGCCGGCGATCATCGTGGCGCTGTTCTCGGCCGTGTTCTTTTACCTCGGCGTGCAGTCCTGGTTCAGCGAGCGGGTGCGCACGGCGGTGGGCGGCTCGCTGGCGGTGGCCGAGGCCTACATGCAGGAACATCGCCACACCATCCGCGCCGATATCCTGGCCATGGCCAACGTGGTCGACCGCCTGGACCCCCGGCTGCGGGACAAGCCGGCGGCGCTGTCGCGTCTGTTGGCGATCCAGGCGGCCCGGCATTCGCTCAGCCAGGCCACGGTGTTCGACGGCAGCGGCAACATCAAGGGCCAGACCTACCTGAGTTTCA
The DNA here is from genome assembly GCA_030746635.1 of Alphaproteobacteria bacterium. GTDB lineage: Bacteria > Pseudomonadota > Alphaproteobacteria > JASLMH01. The sequence goes on from JASLMH010000023.1 coordinate 24,755, forward strand.
GTTCCGCCTTCGACGATCCGCCGCTGGACCGGATCGCCCAGGCCAGCCGCAGCGATCCGCTGATCTTCACCGGCGGCGCCGACGACGAGGTGCGGGCGCTGATCCGCCTGGACAGTTTTCTCGACGCCTATCTCTACGTCTCGCGCTTCGTCGATCCGGTGGTGTTGAGCTATGTCGAACGGACCCGCGCCGTGGTCAGCGAATACGAGGCCCTGGAAGGTGCCCGTTCGGACATCCAGCTGACCTCGGCGCTGATCTTCATCGTCGTTGCCCTGATGCTGCTGCTGGCGGCGATCTGGCTGGGCCTGACCTTCGCCAACCGCCTGGTCGGGCCGATCCGCGGTTTGATGATGGCGGCCGAGCGGGTGCGCGACGGCGATCTTTCGGCCCGGGTGCCCGAGGGCGACGCCGGCGATGAAATCGGCTCGCTCAGCCGGGCCTTCAACCGCATGACCGGCCAACTGGCGGCGCAGCGCGAGGAACTGGTCGAGGCGAACCGGCAGATGGACCGACGCCGCCGCTTCACCGAGGCGGTGCTGTCCGGGGTCTCCGCCGGCGTCGTCGGGCTGGATGGCGACGGCGTGATCAACCTGCCCAACCGCTCGGCCGCCGAGTTGCTGGAGACCGGTCCGGAAAACCTGATCGGCAGCCGTTTTGCCGAGGCGGTGCCCGAGATGGCGGCACTGCTGGCCCAGGCCCGCCAGCGCCCGGACCATATCGTCGAGGGACAGATTTCGCTGGTCCGCAAGGGCCACCGCCGCACTTTCATGGTGCGGGTCAGCACCGACCGCACCCAGCACGACCGCTTCGGCTACGTGGTGACCTTCGACGACGTCACCGAATTGGTGACGGCGCAGCGGACGGCGGCCTGGGCCGACATCGCCCGGCGCATCGCCCACGAGATCAAGAATCCGCTGACCCCGATCCAGTTGTCGGCCGAACGCCTGAAGCGGAAATACCTGGCGCAGATCAAGATCGAGCCCGACGTCTTCACCCAGTGCACCGACACCATCATCCGCCAGGTCGGCGACATCGGCCGCATGGTCGACGAGTTCTCGGCCTTCGCCCGGATGCCGGCGGCGGAGATGAAGAACAACGATCTCTGCGAGATCGCGCGCGACGCCGTGTTCGCCGAACAAATCGCCCACGGCGATGTCGACTACCAGATCGATCTGCCGGAGGCGCCTCTGGTCATCCGCTGCGATGCCCAGCATGTCGGCCGGGCGCTGACCAACCTGCTGCGCAATGCCGAGGAGGCGATCGACGGCCGGCCGGCGGCGGCGGGCGAGGCATTGCCGGGCGGTCTGATCCGGGTGCTGGTCCGCCGGGACGGGCGCCGGGTCAGCCTCGAGGTGCGGGACAATGGCCGCGGCCTGCCCGCGGAAGGCCGCGAGCGGCTGACCGAGCCTTATGTGACCCTTCGCGACAAGGGCACCGGGCTGGGCCTGGCCATCGTCCAGAAAATCGCCGAGGAGCACGGCGCGCGTCTGTACCTTGAGGACGACGAGGGCGGCGGGGCCTGCGCGCGATTGACGTTTGAGATTGCCGCCGGCGGCCGGGCGAAGACGGTCGCCGACGATGTGACGGAGCAGGGTGGGGTTTCCTCGTATGGCGCGTGATATTCTGATTGTTGACGACGAAGCCGATATTCGCGACCTGATCGCCGGCATCCTCAACGACGAGGGCTACGATACCCGGCTGGCCGGCAACGACGCCGAGGCGCTGGCGGCGTTGGCCCATCGCCGGCCGTCGATGGTCATCCTCGACATCTGGCTGCACGGCAGCGAACTGGACGGTCTGGAATTGCTGCAACGGATCCGTGACGACCATGCCGACCTGCCGGTGGTGATGATTTCCGGCCACGGCAACATCGAAACCGCTGTTCAGGCCATCAAGCTGGGCGCCTACGACTATATCGAGAAGCCGTTCAAGACGGACCGCCTGCTGCTGATCGTGCAAAGGGCGATCGAGGCCGCCCGCCTGGCCCGCGAGAACCGGGAGTTGCGGCGGCGGGCCGGCCCGGAGACCGAGATCATCGGCAACAGTGGCGCCATCAGCGCCATGCGCGCGGTGATCGGCAAGGTGGCGCCGACCGGCAGCCGGGTGATGATCAGCGGCCCCGCCGGCGCCGGCAAGGAAGTGGTGGCGCGGGCCCTGCATGGCCATTCCGATCGGGGCAACGGTCCCTTCGTGGTCCTGAACGCGGCCACCATGGCGCCCGAGCGGGTCGAGAAGGAGTTGTTCGGGGTCGAACAGGAGGCCACGGCCGGAGGCGGCGACCGGGTCGGTGTGTTCGAACGCGCCCACGGCGGCACCCTGTTCCTGGACGAGGTCGCCGACATGCCGATGGAAACCCAGGGCAAGGTGCTGCGGGTGCTGGTCGACCAGATCTTCCAGCGGGTCGGCGGTACCGGCAACGTATCCGTCGACGTCCGCGTCGTCTGTTCGACCACCCGCGACCTGCGCGAGGAGATCGCCCAGGAACGATTCCGCGAGGATCTCTACCACCGCCTCAACGTGGTGCCGGTGGCGGTGCCGCCGTTGCGCGAGCGCCGTTCCGACATCCCGTTGCTGATCGGCCATTTCATGCAGCGCTCGGCGGAGACCCTGGGCCTGTCGCCGCGCCAGGTCTCGGCCGATGCGATGGCCGCCCTGCAGCGCCACGATTGGCCCGGCAACGTCCGGCAGTTGCGGAATATCGTCGAGCGGCTGTTGATCATGGCGCCGGACGGCGCCGAGGCGATCGGCGTCGAGATGCTGCCGGCGGAAATCAACGCGCCGACGCCCAGCGCCAACCGCGGCAACGGCGAGCAGGAGGTGATGGGGCTGCCGTTGCGCGAGGCGCGGGAGATCTTCGAACGCGAGTACCTGGTGGCGCAGATCAGCCGCTTTGGTGGTAACATATCGCGGACCGCCGAATTCGTCGGCATGGAACGTTCGGCGCTGCACCGCAAGCTCAAGTCGCTGGGCGTGACGACGCGGCCCTAGCCGCCGTCAGGGAGAACAATTCGGCCATGAAGGTCATCGTTTGCGGCGCCGGTCAGGTCGGCTACAACATCGCGCGCCAGCTTTCCGGTGAACAGAACGATGTGACGGTGATCGATCAGTCGCCGGAAATGATCCGCCGAATCAACGACACCCTGGACGCCCAGGGGCTGGTCGGCTTTGCCTCGCAGCCCGATGTTCTGGAGCAGGCCGGCGCCGCCGACGCCGACATGATCATCGCCGTGACCTTCGCCGACGAGGTCAACATGGTGGCCTGCCAGGTGGCGCATTCCCTGTTCAACGTGCCGACCAAGATCGCCCGGGTGCGGGCGCAAAGCTATCTGCGCGCCATGTGGCGCGATCTGTTCAGCCGCGACCACATGCCGATCGACGTCATCATTTCGCCGGAGATGGAGGTGGCGCGGTCGGTCAAGCGGCGCCTGGAAGTGCCGGGCGCCTTCGGCATGATCCCCTTCGGTGGCGATAGGATGCGGCTGATCGGCGTCCGCCTGCTGGATGATTGTCCGATCGTCGATACGCCGCTGCGGCAATTGACCGAGCTGTTCCCGGACCTGAACATCGTCGTCGTCGGCATCGACCGCGGCGGCCAGTTGATCGTGCCGAGGGGCGACGACCAGATGCTGTCCGGCGACGAGGTCTATTTCGTCGCCGACAGCGGCCATGTCACCCGGGCCCTCAGCCTGTTCGGCCACGAGGAGCAGGAAGCCCGCCGGGTGATCATCGTCGGCGGCGGCAATATCGGCCTGTTCCTGGCGGAAAACCTGGAGCGCGAGGACCCCGGCGTCCGGGTGAAGGTCATCGAACTGGACAAGAAGCGGGCCGAACACGTCGCCGAACGCCTGGAACGCGCGGTGGTGATCAACGGCAACGCCCTGGAAAGCGAAATTCTGGTCGAGGCCAACGCCGCCAATACCGAGACGGTGGTCGCCGTGGCCGACGACGACGAAGTCAATATCCTGGCCTCGCTGCTGGCCAAGCGGTTCGGCTGCCAGCGCGCCGTGACCCTGATCAACAATTCCGGCTATGGCCCCTTGCTGTCCTCGCTCGGCATCGACGCCGTCGTCAACCCCCGCATCACCACGGTGTCGACGATCCTGCAGCACGTCCGCCGCGGCCGCATCCGCTCGGTACACAGTTTGCGCGATGGCGAGGCCGAGGTGATCGAGGGCGAGGCGCTGGAAACCTCGCCCCTGGTGGGCACGCCGCTGCGCGAGGTCAAGCTGCCCGCCGGCGTCATCGTCGGCGGCGTCCTGCGCGGCGACGACGTGGTCATCCCGCGCGGCGACACGATCATCCAGGTCAACGACCGGGTGATCATCTTCGCCCTGGCGGACGCGGTGAAGAAGGTCGAGAAAATGTTCTCGGTACGCCTGGATTTCTTCTGACCGGGCCGGCCAGGAATCAATTCGGTGATGTCCTTTTCCAGCGTTTTCCACTGTCTCGGCTGGGCCATCGTCCTGTTGGCGGCGCTGATGACCTTGCCGGCCCTGGCGGCGTTACTGAACGGTGATGGGGGACTGGCCTGGACCTTCGCCGCCGCCGCCGTGCTGAGTGCGTTTTTCGGCATCGGCATCGCCCTGGCGACCCGTCGGACAAGCCTGCGCTTCGAAAAGCGCGAAGGTTTCCTGTTCGCCGTCCTGATCTGGGTCGTATTGGCCCTGTTCGGCGCCCTGCCGCTGCATTTCGCCGGCTATCCGGGCGGCGCCGTCAACGCCTTTTTCGAGGCCATCTCGGGCCTGACCACCACCGGCGCCACCGCTTTCGAGGAGCTGGCGGCGGTGCCCTCGGCGATCCTGATGTGGCGGGCGCTGTTGCAATGGGGCGGCGGGCTGCTGACCGTGGTGCTGGCGGTGGTGTTGCTGTCGCACCTTGGGGTCGGCGGCATGGAGCTGTTTCAGAGCGCCCTGCCACGCGGCGAGGGGGCGGCCCTGCCGACCCGGATGCTGCAGACGGCGCAGGATCTGTTCTGGGTCTACGTGATCCTGACGCTGCTCTGCGCCGTCGCCCTGTGGGCGGTGGGGATGACCGCATTCGAGGCGCTGTGCCATGCCTTCAGCACCCTCTCGACCGGCGGTTTCAGCACCCGCGACGGCGGCGTTGCCGCCTTCGACAATCCGCTGGCGGAACTGGTGCTGATGGCCTTCATGCTGGTCGCGGCGATGAACCTGACCCTGCATTGGGCCGGTTTCCAGGGCCGGTTTCGCGCCTATCGCGACAACATCGAAGTGCACTATCTGTCGGTTGCCCTGGTCATCCTGGTGATCGCCGCCGCCGGCCTTGGCGTGTGGGCGGAGGAGACCGATTTCCCTGATGGTTTCCGCGGCAGCCTGTTCAACGCCATATCGGCCCTGACCACCACCGGGTTCAGCAACGCCGGCGGCGGCGTGCCGATCGGCCTGCCGCCGATCCTGATCATCGGCCTGGTGCTGGTCGGCGGCGCCGTCGGCTCGACCACCGGCGGCATGCGGATGCTGCGCCTCGCCGTGCTGTTCAAACAGGCCCAAAGGGAATTGCTGCGGCTGTTGCACCCCCATGCCGCGGTGCCGCTGAAGGTCGGCCCGCGGACGGTGGCGACGACCACGGTATGGGGCGTCTGGAGCCTGTTCTTCGTGCTGATCCTGGCCCTGGCGGCGACCTCCCTGGTGCTGTCCCTGACCGGCCTGTCGCCCGAGGCCGCCGTCGCCGCCGCCGTCGCCGCCGTCTCCAACGCCGGGCCGTTCCTGCCGGCCATCGAACCGACGGCGCCGGCCTATGCCGAGATGAGCGGGACGGCGAAGCTGACGCTGGCGGCGGCGATGCTGGCCGGCCGGGTCGAACTGCTGGCTTTGTTGACCCTGGCGAACCCGGCATACTGGCGCGACTAGTGCCGTACCGGCCTAGCCGGGTGGGGAAGCGGGCTGGCCAAGCCGCCGCGATCCTGCGATCGAAGCAGGATCGCGCCAACGATAGGAAATCCGCCATGAGCCGCGTCGCTTACGTCAACGGCCGCTATCTGCCGCACCGCGCGGCCAGCGTGCATATCGAGGATCGTGGCTATCAGTTCGCCGACGGGGTGTACGAGGTGATCGCCGTCGCCGACGGCGCCCTGGTCGATGGCGAATGGCACCTGCAGCGCCTGCGGCGTTCGCTGGACGAGCTGGCCATGCGGATGCCGATGTCGCCGTCGGCGATGGCGGTGGTGTTGCGCGAGACGGCGCGCCGCAACCGGGTCGACAACGGCATCGTCTATATGCAGGTGACCCGGGGCGTGGCCCGCCGGGACCATCCGTTCCCGCCCGCGGCCGTCCGGCCGGCCCTGGTGGTCACCGCCCGCCGCGGCCCGGCCCGGCCGCCGGCGGTGCTGGATGAAGGCATACGCGTGCTGTCGCTGCCGGATATCCGCTGGCAACGCTGCGACATCAAGTCGGTCTCGCTGCTGCCCAACGTCCTGGTCAAGCAGGCGGCGCGGGAAGGCGGTGCCTACGAGGCCTGGCAGGTCGACGACGGCGGCTACGTCACCGAGGGCAGTTCGACCAATGCCTGGATCATCGACCAGGACGGCACCCTGATCACCCGGCCGGTCGAGAACGCCATCCTGAACGGCATTACCCGGCGGCACCTGATCGAACTGGCGCGCGCCGCCGGCATCGCGGTGGCGGAACGTCCCTTCACCCTGGACGAAGCCAAGGCGGCGCGGGAGGCATTCATCACCAGCACCACCTCGTACGTGCTGCCGGTGGTGCAAATCGACGACAGCGTGCTGGGCAACGGCCGGCCCGGCAGCGGCAGCCTGCGCCTGCGGGCGATGTATCTCGATTTCATGGCCGGCGCGGCGGCGGCGACCGCCTGAATAGCCGGTCGCGGCGGGCGATCACTTCATCGGCATTTACCCTCTTGCCGATTGGCGTGGCGACCCCATCTGACTTATTACTAGAAGGTTGGCGCACTATTCAAAGCGGAACGGGACCGGGTTGTCCCGGTCGTTCGCGTGCGCCCGCCGCATCAACACCGCCGCCAACGGCCGCGACGGCGTTGCAATAACCATAACCGGAGCCGAACAACCTGGAGCCCAACATGGCAAACGAAAAACAAAACGTTCAGGACGTCTTTCTCAACCACGTCCGCAAGGCGAAGACCCCCGTCACCGTGTTCCTGGTAAACGGCGTAAAACTGCAGGGTTTCATCTCTGGCTTTGACAATTTCTGTGTCCTGCTGCGGCGTGACGGCCATGTGCAGCTCGTCTACAAACACGCGATCTCGACGGTGATGCCGGCCCAGCCGATCCAGCTTTACGAGGCCCAGGCCGAAGAGGCTGAAGCGCCGGCGTGAGCAAACCCGACGGGCACGACTGGGCCGCCGAAAGCCGCCGTGCCCTGATCCTCCATCCCCACGGCAAGGCCGCCGGCCCGGCCCGGCGGCGCCTGCCCGAGGCGCGGCTGGAGGAAGCCGCCGGACTGGCGGCGGCCATCGGCCTGCAAGTCGTGCGGGCGGAGACCGTGACCCTGGCGCGGCCCCGGCCGGCCACCCTGCTGGGCGCCGGCAAGGTCGATGAATTGCGGGCGCCGATCGCCGCCGAGGAGATCGAGGTGGCGATCATCGACGGCCAATTGACGCCGATCCAGCAGCGCAACCTGGAACGGGCCTGGAACTGCAAGGTGATCGACCGTACCGGCCTGATCCTGGAGATCTTCGCCGAACGCGCCCGCACCAAGGAAGGCCGCCTGCAGGTCGAGTTGGCGCAATTGACCTATCAGCGCAGCCGCCTGGTGCGCTCCTGGACCCATCTGGAACGGCAGCGCGGCGCCCTGGGAGCGGTCGGCGGTCCCGGCGAGACCCAGATCGAGGCCGACCGGCGGATGATCGACGACCGGGTGGTTCGCCTGCGCCGCGAGTTGGACGAGGTTACCCGGACCCGCGAACTGCACCGCAAGACCCGCCGCGACGCGCCCTATCCCGTGGTCGCCCTGGTCGGCTATACCAATGCCGGCAAATCCACCCTGTTCAACCGCCTGACCGGGGCCGAGGTGACGGCCCAGGATCAATTGTTCGCCACCCTGGATCCGACCATGCGGGCGGTCGGGATGCCTGGCGGCGGTCGGATCATCCTGTCCGACACCGTCGGTTTCGTCTCCGATCTGCCGACCCACCTCGTCGCCGCCTTCCGCGCCACCCTGGAGGAGGTGCTGGAGGCCGACGTCATCGTCCATGTCCGGGACATCGTGCATGCCGACAGCGAGGCCCAGAAGGACGACGTGCTGGACGTCCTCGCCGATCTGGGTGTCGATGTGGCGGCCCGCGAGGCGATTGTCGAGGTCTACAACAAGATCGACCTGGCCGGCCCCGACGACCGCCAGCGGGTGGCCAACCAGGCCGCCCGGACGCCCTTGGCGGTGGCCCTGTCGGCGATCACCGGCGAGGGCTGCGAGCGGCTCCTGGAATTGATCGGCCGGCGCCTGTCCCTACGCCACCAGGTCGTGGAACTGACGATCGACGCCGGCGACGGCGCTACCCTGGCCTGGCTGTACCGGGTCGGCGAGGTGCTGGAGCGCGAGGACCGCCGCGGCACGGCCCGCCTGCTGGTCAGCCTCGACCCGGCCAACCTCGGCCGCGTGCGCAAACGCCTGAACCTGCCCGACGATTTGGCGGCGGCGGCGGAATAGGGTTTGTCGGTATTTTCGGGGACAGGATTTAATCCTGTCCCCGAAAATACCTATGCCCGAAATTACCCTTCGTCATTGCCGGGCCTGACCCGGCAATCTCGCGCAACCCAATTCGATCTATACCTACCTACAGCGCCTCGTTGTCGGATTCGCCGGTGCGGATGCGCAAGGCGCTGCCCAGGTCGTAGACGAAGATCTTGCCGTCGCCGATCTGGCCGCTGTTGGCGGCCTCGCGGATCGCCTCGACCACCCTTTCCGCCAAATCGTCCGAGACCGCCACCTCCAGCTTCATCTTGGGCACGAAATTGATCTGGTACTCGGCGCCGCGATAGATCTCGGTATGGCCGCCCTGGCGGCCATAGCCCTTGACCTCGGTCGCGGTCAGGCCGTGCACGCCGATCGCCGTCAGGGCATCGCGCACCTGGTCCATCCGATGCGGTTTGACCACCGCCATGATCATCTTCATCGTCCGCCCTCCAGTTGCCTATCGCTCATGGCCCGGCCGCTCACAGGTCGTAGCCGCGTTCGCCGTGGGATACCAGATCCAGGCCCACGATCTCGTCCTCGGTGTCGATCCGCAGACCCACCGTGGCCTGCACGACCTTGATGATCAGCAGGGTCAACAGCGCCGACCAGACCAGTCCGGCGACCACGCCGATCACCTGGGTGACGAACTGGCCGCCCATGCCGGTGCCTTCCGCCAGCCCCATGCCGCCCAGGGCGGTGGCGCCGAAGAAGGCGGCCAGCAGGGTGCCGAGGGCGCCGCCGACGCCATGCACCGCGAAGACGTCGAGGGAATCGTCGATCTTCAGCGTCTGCTTCACCATGTCGACCGCGTATTGGCAGACCACGCCGGCGGCGATGCCGATGAACAGGGCGCCGATCGGGCCGACGAAGCCCGAGGCCGGGGTGATGGTGGCCAGGCCGGCGACCATGCCGGTGACGATGCCGACCAGGCTGGCCTTGCCGAAACGGATGTATTCCAGCACCGCCCAGGTCAGCGAGGCGGCGGCGGCCGAGATATGGGTCGCCGTCATCGCCATGCCGGCGGCGCCATCGGCGGCCAGCGCGCTGCCGGCGTTGAAGCCGAACCAGCCGACCCACAGCATCGAGGCGCCGATCATCGTCAGGCCGGGGCTGTGGGGCGGTCGCAGTTCACCCGGAAAGCCGCGCCGGCCGCCCAGCACCTTGGCCAGCACCACGGCCGAGGTGCCGGCGGTGACGTGCACCACGATGCCGCCGGCGAAATCCATCACTCCCATCTCGCCCAGCCAGCCGCCGCCCCAGACCCAATGGCAGACCGGGGCATAGACCAGGATCAGCCACAAACCGGTAAACAGCAACACGGCGCTGAACTTGATGCGTTCGACATAGGCGCCGACGATCAGCGCCGGGGTGATGATCGCGAAGGTCATCTGGAACATGAAGAACACGGTCTCCGGGATCGTACCCGACAGGGTGTCCTGGCCGACGCCGAGCAGGAACCATTTCTCGGCCCCGCCGATGAAGGCCTGGGCTCCGCCGCCGTCGCCGAAGGCCAGGGCGTAGACGCCGATCAGCCACATCACCGAGGCCAGGCAGGCGATGGCGAAGCAGTGCATCAGCACCGACAGGACGTTGTTGGCCCGGACCAGGCCGCCGTAGAACAGCGCCAGACCCGGCAAGGTCATGAACAGCACCAGCACCGTCGCGGTCAGAATCCAGGCGGTATCCGCGCCGCTCATGGTGGCCTCTGCCGCGACCGCCGGCGTCGCCGAAAGAGTTACCGCCAAGCTCGCCAGCCCGGCCCGATACAGGTTCTTGCTCATGACACCCCCTCCGACCTTTCCGGTCTTGTTGGCACGGCCCGGACGGGCCGAATCAGTCGTAATGATACGTAATTTTGCCGATGTCGGCAGGTTTTCACGCCACCCTGGGCAATGGGGCGGCGAAGCGGCCAACGAACGCCGGGGCCGCCTCCCGGGCCCGTGGCGTGGCGCCGCCGAAAATGATCGGCGGATGCGGCCGTTGCACCGGCTTGGGGTAGCAGATGATGTCCTTGAACTCGACGAAATCACCATTCTGACCGGCTTTCTCATGATTCCATATTTCCTTCATGAATTCAGTATGTTTCGCCAATAATTTAAAGTGGTTTTTGAAGTTGATGCCATGGTTCTCCATCTCCTCGGCGTTCCAGCCGGCGCGTCCAGGCACCGGCGGGCCGGATCCGGTTTGACGCTTTCCGCCGAGCCGATCGACGGCTATCGTGATATCCGCAACAGGTAAGGGGACGATCATGCAGGTATTGGGGATTTCCGGCAGCCTTCGCCAGGGCTCGTTCAACACGGCGGCCCTGCGGGCGGCCCAAGGCCTGGCGCCGGCGGGCATGATGATCGAGATCGCGGATATCTCGGCCATCCCGCTCTATGACCAGGATCTGCGGGACGCCGGATTTCCGACCGCGGCCGAGGCATTGTGCCGGCAAATCGCCGCCGCCGACGGCGTGCTGATCGCCACCCCGGAGTACAACTACTCCGTCTCCGGCGTCTTGAAGAATGCCATCGACTGGGCCTCCCGGTTCCAGCCGCAACCCTTCGACGGCAAGCCGATCGCCATTCTCGGCGCCGCCGCCGGCAGGCTGGGCACGGCCCGGGCGCAGTATCACCTGCGGCAGATCTTCGTCTTCCTCAACGGCCTGGTGATCAACAAGCCGGAAGTGATGATCGGCAGCGCCGCCCAGGCCTTCGACGACCAGGGCAACCTGACGGATGAGATGTCGCGGGAGTTGATCGGGCAGCTATTGACGGCGCTGGCCGATTGGCAGGCCCGATTGAAAGGCTAGCGCCGCCGCCGCCGGCCGATCGCCAGGCCGAGCAGCGACAGCATCAAGAGCGCCAGGGGGGCCGGTTCCGGCACCGGGGCGGTAAAGCCGTAACGGATTTCATCCAGATAGAATTCCGCCTGTGCGGTCGAACTGCCGAGGCCGAAATGGATACGCACCTCGTCGCCGAGGCTGGCGCCGGAGGCATTCGCCGTGCCGCTGTAGAGCAGGCCGCCGTCCTGGTAGATCCGGAAGGCGGCACCTTCCAATTCGGCGCGATAGGTGTGGAAGGTATCCGTGGTGACCGTCGTGGCGCTGCCGCCGGTGGCCGGGCTGTTGATGCCGGAGGGGGTGAACTGGAAATCCACGTAGGTGCCCGGGACATCGCTTTCCAAGGCGAAATAGCTGCCATATAAGCCGCTCGCGTATACCGCCTTGAGGTCCCATTCGGCGAACACCATCGAGGCGCCGGGGCTGATGGCGAAGTCCTTGAAATAGTGCGCCGCCGAGCCGCCGGCCGAGGAGAGGTCCTTCATGTGCAGGATGCCGGCCGGGTCGAGGTAGACGTGGCCCGGTTCGTAGGCCGGATAGTTGACGATGGTCCAGCCCGAGGGCTGCGGCAGCAGATCGGCGGTATAGGCGGTGAACGGATTGGCCTTGGCCACCCCGCCGGCCAGGATCAGCGCCGTCAGAATTAGCGCGGCGAGGACCTTTTTCGGCGAAATCCGGTTTATCACGTCGATCACTTACCCATATCGCGCGGCCGGCTACGGCCGCCACCAATAGCTAAGCAAATTCCGTGCCAACCAACGCCGGGCAAGAAAAAACAATGGCTTAGCCACCGGATGCGAAACCCTGGCAGCGACGGCTGTAAAGAATTCCGACGCTTCCGCCGGGCTTCGCCCGCTGCCGGCCCTGTGGTAAAGGATGACGGCATCCAAGGTGCGCGACGATGACGGGAGGATCGCAACGATGGGCAAACTGGTGACCCTGGCCGGGCTGTTGAGCACCCGGCTGCCCGAGGGGCTGATGGCGGTTTGGCAGACCGGCCGGCGGGAGACCTCCGGCCATCGGGTGATGGACCCCAAGGCCCAGGCGGTCGGCCGTTTCAGCCTGCTGGTGCGGGTGCCGGGCTATATCCCCACGGTGCCGGAGACGCGGGCCCAGATGCAGACCATCGTGCGCGTCCTGGACGAAGGCCCACCGCCCCTGGCCCGCCGCGAGGATCGCACGATCCCGGGCCCGCATGGCGACATCCCCGTGCGCATCTACGATTCGGTGGCTGACGGCACCGACCGGCCGATGCTGGTCTACCTGCACGGCGGCGGCTGGGTACAGGGGGACCTGGATACCCACGACGGCATCTGCGGCAAACTGGCCGCCTGGGCCGACTGCCTGGTGGTGGCGGTGGACTACCGCCTGTCGCCCGAGCACAAGTTCCCGGTGCCGGTAGAGGACGCCCATGCCGCCTACCTCTGGCTGCAGTCCCACGCGGCCGAGCTGGGCGGCGATCCGAACCGGGTGGCGATCGGCGGCGACAGCGCCGGCGGCAACCTCTCCGCCGTGGTCTGTCAGTTGACGGCGCAAGCCGGCGAGGGGGTGCCGCACGGCCAGGTGCTAATCTATCCGGCCACCGATGCCCGCCTGGGCAGCGCCTCCCACGCGGAGATGCGGGAGGGCTACATCATCCCGCGCGAGCGGGTGGACTGGTACATGGAGCAGTACCTGAACGGCGAGCAGGACCGCCTCGACCCGCGGGTCTCGCCGCTGTTGACCGAGGATCTCTCGGACCAGCCGCCGGCCCTGGTGGTCACCGCCGGTTTCGACCCCCTGCGCGACGAGGGTCAGCAATATGCCGAGCGGCTGCGCCAGGGCGGCGTGGCGGTGACGGAACTGCCCTATGACGGGCAGATCCACGGCTTCGTCTCCATGTGCAAGGCCATCCCCCAGGGCAACCAGTGCATCCACGGCATCGCCGAGTGGCTGCGCGGCCGCTGGTAGGGGGACGCCGTTGCGCCGCCTGTTGCCCGTTCTGTGCCTGCTGGCGTTCGCCGCGGCCGCCCTGGCCGCTGGCGGCGTCAACCTCGCCACCGTGGTCACCAACGATGGGCATCACCCCTTCCGGGTGGAGATCGCGGCGACGCCGGGGCAGCAGGCCCGGGGCCTGATGTACCGCCAAGAGATGGCCGCCGACGCCGGCATGCTGTTTTTGTTCCCTGACGACCGCGTCCTCAGTTTCTGGATGAAGAACACCCTGATCCCGCTGGATATGCTGTTCCTGGCCGCCGACGGCCGTATCGTCCATATCCACCCGCGCGCGGAGCCGCTGTCCCTGACCCCGATCCGCTCGCCCGGCCCGGCCCGGGCGGTGCTGGAGATCAACGGCGGCCTCAGCCAGCGCCTGGGCATCAGGGCCGGCGACCGGGTCGAACACCCGGCCTTCCGCCGGGGTGGCTAGGCAGCGGAGGAGGGCCGAAGGGCGGCCAATCGGCCCTTGAGGTCGCCGGGCGAAACGCCTACCTTGCCGCCGACCGGGGAGTGGCGCAGCTTGGTAGCGCATCTGCTTTGGGATCTTAGGACTGCCCAGCATTAAGCTTTTCCCTTCAAGGGCTTGGCACCCGGTTCGGTTTCCTGCCTTGGGTTATCTTGGGACTGCACGGCTTCCATCGCCGCCAACACATCGTCTTTCAGCGCATGGGCGTACCGGGCTGTCGTTGTGATGTCCTGGTGCCCCAACATCCGCTGTACTGCCTTCAGGTTTTTGGATGCCCTGAGCGTCCGTGTGGCGGCCGTGTGACGAGTATCATGGAACCGGAAGTCTTCGATGCCGGCGGCCTTCAATGCAGCCTTCCAAGGCCGTCGCCAGCCTGACTGGGAGAAGGGGTAGCATTCGCCCTTCCGGCGCTTGCCACGACTACGGGCGCAAACGTAAGTAAAGACGAAGATACCCACCATGTTCATATCCTGGAGATGAATGGCGAGAGCTATCGTCTCAACCAAAGCCGAAAACGGCGGA
>JASLMH010000240.1 GCA_030746635.1 Alphaproteobacteria bacterium
GGGCCGCAGAGCGCCGGCGCCGATCCGGGCCCGGCCTGCTATGGCCTTGGCGGCGAACGGCCGACGGTGACCGATGCCAACCTGGTGCTCGGCTACCTGAACGGCGATCGCCTGCTGGGCGGTACCATCCGCCTGGATGCGGAGCGGGCGCGGGCCGCCGTCGGGCGGATCGCCGATGCTTTCGGGATGCCGGTGCACGAGGCCGCCCTGGGCATTCACCGCATCGCCAATGCCAGCATGTCGCGATCACTGCGCCGGGTCAGCGTCGAGCGCGGCGTCGACGCGCGTGGCTGCGCCCTGATCGCCTTTGGCGGCGCCGGGCCGATGCACGCCGTCGCCCTGGCCCGCGAGTTCGACATCGCCCGCATCGTGGTGCCGCAGTTTTCGTCGGTGTTTTCCGCCCTGGGCTGCCTGACGGCGGCATTGAGCTATGCCGAACAGCACGCCGTGCGGATTTCCCGCACCGCCTGGGACGCCGAGCGGCTGGAGACGATCCGCCGCGACATCCACGATCGCCTGGCCGGCCGCCTGGTGGCCGCCGGCCATCCACCGGCAAGCCACATCGTTGGCCACGTGGCGCTGATCCGCTATGCCGGCCAAAGCGATACCGTGGAGGTCCCGTTCGAGGCACCGGCCGACCCCGACCTGCTGGGCGACGGCTTCCGGGCCGGCCACCAGCGCCTGTACGGCTTCGCCACCGACGAGCCGTGGGAACTGGAAACCCTGCGGCTGACGGTTTCGGCGCCGCCGAAGAACCTCCTGGCCAAGCTGAGCGTGGTCAACGAGGCCGCCGACGGGGCACCGCTGGCGCCCGCCGAATGCTGGTTCGACCCGGACGGCCCGCGGACCACGCCGCGCCACCGGCGACACGAATTGGCGGTGGACGCGACGATCGAGGGCCCGGCGATCCTGGAGGATCAATGGTCGACCATCGTGGTGCCGCCGGGAGCCGTCGCCTGGGCCGACGCCGCCGGGCACATCCACATCGAGACCGGAGCAGCACCATGACCGCCGCCGCCGATGGGGTAACGCCCTTCACCGTCGAGGTGATCCGCAACGCCCTGACGGCGATCGCCGAGGAGATGTCGCTGGTGGTCATGCGCTCGGCCCGCTCGCCGCTGCTGCGCGAGGCCGGCGATCTGTCCTCGGCCCTGACCGACGACAGCGGCGACCTGATCGCCCAGGGCCGGGATATCCCGGCCCATCTCGGGGTGATGGGGTCGACGGTGCAGGAATTCCTCAAACGGGTGCCGCCCGAGCGCCTGTCACCCGGCGACGTCTGGTTCCTCAACCTGCCGGAAATGGGCGGCAATCACCTGCCCGACGTCAAGGCGGTGCGGCCGATCTTCGCCGACGGCGCATTGCAGGCCTTCGCCGTCAGCCTGGCCCATTGGGCCGACATCGGCGGCGCCCGACCCGGCAGCTATGTGCCGGACGCCCGGGACGCCTGGCAGGAAGGCCTGCGGATCGCGCCGCTGCGGGTGTTCACCGCCGACGGCACGGATCGGGAAAAGCTGGAGATGATCCTCGCCAACGTGCGCGGCGCGAGGGAACGCGAGGGCGACATCCTGGCCCAGATGGCCTCGACCCGCTGGGCCGACGGACGCCTGGCGGAGGTGTTCGACCGCTTCGGCACCGCCACCGTGCGGGCGGCGATCCGCGATCTGCACGACCAATCGGAAGCGGAGATGCGGGCCGCCCTGCGCAGCCTGCCCCCCGGCGTCTACGAGGGCGAGGACTGGCTCGACAACGATGGCGTCGACGACGAGAGGATCGCCGTGCGGGTGCGGATCGAGATCGCCGACGGCGAAGCGGTGTTCGATTTCTCCGCCACCGACGACGCCGCCCGCGGCCCGCTCAACGCCACCCCGTTCACCGCCGCCGCCAGCGTGTTCTACGCGATCAAGGCGATCGCCGGGCCGGACGTGCAGCCCAACGCCGGCTGCATCCGGCCGGTGCGGATCATCACCCGGCCGGGTTCGCTGTTGCAGCCGCCGCTGGATCGCCCGTTGGTCGGCGGCAATCACGAAACCTCGCAACGTATCGTCGACGCCATCTTCCGGGCCCTCGAACCGGTGGTCGCCGAGCGCCTGAGCGCCGGTGGCTCGACCACCTCGGGCCTGCTGCTGTTCAGCGGCCGAGATCCCCGCAACGGCCAGTGGACCACCCTGTACGAGGCGCATGGCGGCGGCGAAGGGGCGCGCCACGACCGGCCTGGCGGACCGGTGGCGCGGCCGCACATGTCGAACGTAATGAACACCCCGGCCGAGGTGATCGAGGCCAACTATCCGGTCCTGATCGAACGCCAGGCCCTGCGCAGGGGTTCGGGCGGCGCCGGCGCGCATCGCGGCGGCGACGGCCAGGTGCGGATCTATCGCGTGTTGGCGCCGGAAATGTCCCTGACCACCATGGTCGAACGCTGCATCGTGCCGCCCTATGGCTTGCAGGGCGGCGATGACGGCGCAACGTTCCGCATCACCCTGGAGCGCGCCTCGGGCGAACATCAGGTATTGCCCGGCAAGACCCATGTCCAGCTGTACCAGGGCGACCGGGTGATCATGGAAACCAGCGGCGGCGGCGGTTACGGGCCGCCGGCGGGATGACCGCGATGCCGGATCCCGGACCATGACTGCGGCGGGGCAAGGCGGGCTGCCGGACCCGGCCCGGGTGGTGGTGGTCGGCGGCGGCATCGCCGGCGCCAGCGTCGCCTACCATCTGGCCAGGCAGGGCGTCTCGGATCTGCTGTTGTTGGAACGGGGCGGCCTGACCAGCG
The DNA here is from genome assembly GCA_030746635.1 of Alphaproteobacteria bacterium. GTDB lineage: Bacteria > Pseudomonadota > Alphaproteobacteria > JASLMH01. The sequence continues at coordinate 2,774 of JASLMH010000240.1, forward strand.
GCACCTCGTGGCATGCCGCCGGGCTGATCATGCAGCTTCGTTCCAGCCATGCGATGACCGCCCTGGCCCGCTACAACGTCGGCTTCTATGCCGATCTGGAGGCCGACACCGGCCAGGCCACCGGCTTCAAGCAGAACGGCACCCTTGCCGTCGCCCGCAACAAGGACCGCCTGTACGAGTTGAAGCGCGCGGCGACCGTCGCCAAGAGCTTCGATATCGAGGCGGCGCTGATCGGTCCCGGTGAAGCAAAAAAAATATACCCCGCCATCGACGCCGGTCTGGTCGAAGGCGCCCTGTTCATCCCCGGGGATGGCCAGCTCAACGCCGTCGACACGGTGATGTCGCTGATCGCCGGGGCCCGCCAGCGCGGCGCCCGGGTGGTCGAGCACTGTCCGGTGACGGCCCTGGACGCCCTGCCGTCCGGCGAATACCGCCTGACCACGCCGGCCGGCACGATCGTATGCGAAACCCTGGTCCTGGCCTGCGGCCTCTGGACCCGCGAGCTGGCGGCACGGTTGGGCGTGCCGGTGCCGCTGTACGCCTGCGAGCATATGTACGTGGTCACCGAACCGTTGGATTTCGTCGCGCCCGACCTGCCGGTGCTGCGCGACACCGACGGCTACACCTACATCAAGGAGGAGGCCGGCAAACTGCTGGTCGGTTCCTTCGAGCCCGCGGGCAAGCCGCTGCCGACGGACAAGCTGCCGGCCGAACAGCAGTTCATCGAATTGCCTGAAGATTGGGAGCATTTCGCCCTGCCCTACGGCAAGGCGGCCGAAATCATCCCGGCCCTGGCCGACGCCGGTATCGCCCGCTTCATGAATGGACCGGAGTCGTTTACGCCGGATTCCCTGTTCGCCATGGGCGAGGCGCCCGGCCGGCGCAACTGCTTCATCATCGCCGGCTTCAACTCCGAGGGCTTCGAGATGGGCGCCGGCGCCGGGAGGGCCCTGGCCGAATGGATCGTCGCCGGCGAACCGACCGAGGACCTCTCGGACGTCGATCTGGCCCGTTACCATCCCTTCCAGGCCAACCGCCGGTATCTGCATGATCGCGCCGGCGAATCCCTGGCCGCGATCTACCAGATGCATTGGCCGAACCGGCAGCGGGAAACCGCCCGGCCGGCACGGCAAAGCCCGCTGCACGATCGCCTGGCCGCCCGCAACGCCTGTTTCGGCGAGACCCTGGGCTGGGAACGGGCGATGTGGTTCGCCCCCGACGGCGTCACGCCTCGAGACGTCTACTCCCACGGCCGGCCGAATTGGTATGCCCATACCGCCGAGGAATGCCGGGCGGCGCGCCAGGGCGTGGTGCTGCTGGACCAAAGCTCGTTCGGCAAGACCCTGGTGCAGGGCCGCGATGCCTGCGCCTTCCTGCAACATCTCTGCGCCGGCGACGTCGATGGGCCGGTCGGCAAGGTGGTCTATACCCATATGCTGAACCGGCGCGGCGGCATCGAAACCGATCTGACCGTCGACCGGCTGGCCGAGGACCAGTTCATGGTGATCTCCTCGGCCGCCTATCAGCCCCGCGACCTGGCCTGGATGCGTCGGCACCTGCCCTCCGACCAACACGTCACGGTGACCGACCTGACCTCCGCCCAGGCGGTGCTGTCGGTGCAGGGACCGAAGTCCCGCGAACTGCTGTCCCGGGTGAGTACGGCCGACCTGTCCAACGACGGTTTTCCTTTTCTGACCGCCCGGCAAATCGACATCGGCTATGCGTCGGCGCGGGCCAAGCGGATGACGTTCATCGGTGAACTGGGCTGGGAGCTGCATCTGCCGAGCGAATTCGCCGCCCATGCGTTCGACCTGCTGTGTTCGGCGGGCCGGGAATTCGACTTGCGCCTGGCCGGCTATCACGCCCTGGAGCATCTGCGCTGCGAGCGCGGCTATCGCGAATTCGGCCTCGACCTGACGCCCGGAGAGACCTTGTACCAGGCCGGCCTGGGCTTCACCGTCAAGCTGGACAAGCCGGGCGGCTTCATCGGCCGCGAGGCGATCGCCGGCCAGCGCGGCCAGGTGCTGGACAAGCGGCTGGTGCTGTTCCGCCTGGAAGATCCGGAGCCGGTGCTGCACCACGACGAGTTGATCCGCCTGGACGGCCGCATCGTCGGCTACCTGAGTTCCGGCGCCTACGGCTTCACCTTGGGCCGCTCGGTCGGCATGGGCTACGTCCATCACCCCGGCGGGGTCAACAAGGAACTATTGCAGACCGGCGCCTTCGAGATCGAGATCGCCGGCACCCGCTACCCGGCCGAAGCCGCCTTTCGGCCGTTCCACGACCCGGCCGGCGAACGGGTCAGGATCTAACGGAGAGGCCGATGGCGGTCATCGAACGGGTATCGATCGCGGAACAGACCTATGCCTACCTGCGCGGGGAGATCGCCGCCGGGCGCCTGCGCCAGGGCGAACCGCTGGTCGAGGCGCGCCTGGCCAAGCAACTCGGCATCAGCCGCGCGCCGGTGCGCGAGGCGGCCCAGCGCCTGGCCCAGGAAGGCCTGCTGGAAACCCTGATGGGCCATTCCTGGCGGGTGGCGGCGATGGACGACGACGATATCCGCCAGCTCTATCTGGTCCGGGTCCAGCTCGAACAACTGGCGGCGGCGCAGATCATCGAAGGCGACCCGCAAGGCGCCGCGCGCCAGCTGGAAAAATCGCTGCAGGCCATCCGCCGCGCCGCCAAGCGGGGCGACCTGCAGGCGGTGGTCGACGCGGAGACCGCCTTTCACCAGGAGCTGTGCCGGCTGTCGGGCAACAAATACATCCACCTCCTGCACGAGGTGGTGATCGCCCATGTCCGCCTGGCCCTGGCCCGCGACAACGCCAACTACCCCGAACTGGACCAGGTGGCGGAAGAGCACCAACCGCTGGTGCGGGCGATCCGGGCCGGCGACACCAGGGCCGCGCAACGGGCCATCCGGCACCACATCCTGGATTCCCTCAAGGCCCTGTCGACCGGCTAGACCGCTTTCGAGATCGGCCGAACCGCCCGCTCCCCCGCTTAGGGGTGCCGCCGCCGCCCGCCTCAGCCGCCGGTGAAGTTCGGCTTGCGCTTGTTGGAGAAGGCGCTGACCGCCTCCTGATGGTCGGCCGAGAGGTTGGACTGGGTTTCGACGCTGATGCTCAGGTCCATCATCGAATGGGCCAGTTGGCGCAGGGGGATGTTGACCACCTGCTTGGTCCAGCGGATCGATTTCGAGGCGCCAGACGCGAGCTGCCGGGCCAGGCCGTAGACCTTGTCATCCAGCTCCTCGGCCGCGACCACGT
>JASLMH010000241.1 GCA_030746635.1 Alphaproteobacteria bacterium
ATTGTGGTTCGACAGCGGCCTGGTCCCGGAAAAGGTTATCCTGCCGTCGCTGCAGTTCGTCGGCGGCCATTTTCGCTTCGACCGGGGCTATGGCGCCGTCGAATTGCAATTGCCCAGGCTCCAGGGAACCGGGCCCTTCAGGGTGTGTTGCACGCAGGACCTCCTGAACTTCGCCGCACCCGCCCTCCAGTACGCCGATGGCGGGTTGAATGTGATGAGCAACCAGGTGCTGGAGGCGTTCAATTTCTTCGAATTGCGGGAGGTGAACGGCAACCTCAATGTGGTCGACAATCCGGCCCTGTCGACCGCCTCCGTCTACGCCCTGCGACTACAGCTCGATGTCCTCGGTGGGGACTTCGTCAACTGCGGCAATATGGGCGCCAGCCTGACCGGTGACTGCTGAACCGATTCTTCTTCAGATGAGTCTCGAACTTTCCGGAACGAACCGTTAAAAGCACCTGTGTCGCATTCGGCGGCACGAACGAGACCGGCATCACTTCGTGGTACCTAGGCGGTACCTATCCAACAAGCCTGACGAAAGGGCAGGGCATGGGCATTGAAACGGCGGATCGGCCGGCGGCGGATTATCCCCTCGGCGCGCTCCTCACCGAGGGCAAGACCAAGAAGATCCATCAGGTCGAGGGCAACCCCGAGCTGGTGGTCGTCGTCTCGAAGGACGACATCACCGCCGGCGACGGCGCCAAGCACGACCTGATCGCCGACAAGGGGCGGCTGGCGAACCAGACCGCCTGCAACGTCTTCCGCCTGCTCGCCGCCTGCGATATCCCCATCGCCTTCACGGCCCAGACCGGCGATACCACCTTCGTGGCGCCCGGCTGCCGCATGCTGCCCTACGAGGTGGTGCTCCGCCGCGAGGCCCACGGCTCGTTCCTCAAGCGCAACCCGCACCTCGCCAAGGGGCAGCTCTTCCCCCGGCTATTGACCGAGTTCTACCTGAAGACCGAGGGCCGGCGCTGGAAAGACCACGAGTTGACCTGCGACGACCCCTACATGCGCTATACGGACGGCGAGCCATCCATCGCGCTGTTCGATCCCGCCCGGCCGCTGCACGGCCAGGAGCCGTTCCTGGAACTGCCGGTGGCGGAGGTCTTCTCCGAGCCGGAGGAATGGCGCCACTTCGCCGAGATGCGCCGGATCGCCGCCAAGACCTTCCTGGTGCTGGAGAAGGCCTGGCAGATCGAGGGCCGCAGCCTGGTCGACTTCAAGGTCGAGTTCGGCCTCGATGCCAACGACACGCTGCTGCTGGCCGACGTCATCGACAACGATTCCTGGCGGGTCGTGGAGGACGGCGCCTATATCGACAAGCAGGTCTACCGCGACGGCGGCGCCCTCGACGACGTGGCCAGCAAGTTCCGCCGGGTGGCCGAATTGACCGGCCGCTTCCGCCTGCCGCGCCAACGCATCGTCATCTGGCGCGGCTCGCCCAGCGACGACGTCGGCATGCTGGTCGACGCCGCCCAGCCCCACTTCCCCGGCGAGGCGGTCCAGGTGATCACCTGCTCGGCCCACAAGGAGCCCGTCGCCGCCGCCGCCAACCTGGCCCGGATCACCCAGGAGGTGCCGAACTCGGTGCTGATCGCCTATATCGGCCGCAGCAATGGTGCGGGGCCCACCCTGTCGGCGACCACGACGCTGCCGGTGATCACCGTGCCCGCGAATGTGAAGGACTTCCCGGACGACGTCTGGTCCTCCCTGCGCGCGCCCTCGAAAGTGCCGGTGCTGACCGTGCTGGAACCCTCCAACGCGGTCTTGGCGGCCTTGCAGATCCTGGCCGCCCGCAACCCAAGGATCTACGCCCACGTCCGCGCCGACATCGAGGCGCGGATGCAGAACGTGGTGCAGGTTTGAGTCCCGCTCGTCGCTCCTGGATGCCCGGGTCGAGCCCGGGCATGACATAAGGTGTTGTAAAATAACAATTATTCGTCATTGCCGGGCTTGACCCGGCAATCCATGGCGCCTACGTCGCGCCCGCCTCCCACTCCGTCTCCGGGTCCAGCGGGTAGACCGGCCTCGGCAGGTTGCGCCAGGTGAACCGCTCCAGCACCGGCGAGGTCAGGCCGGCGGTGTCGACCTCGTGGACCTGCTCGGGGCCGAACCAGGGGGTGAAGCCGGCGCGGAAGTGGCCCCTTGATTTGACGCAGACCACCCGGGCCTCGGCGATATCGAGGCCGAACATCTCGAAGAACATCGGATCGGCGGTCTGGTGGCGGGCGCTGATCACCACCACGACGATGCCGCCCGGTCCGCCGATCTCCAGCGCCGCGCAGGGGCCCAGGGAGAGCTGCCGCTCGCGATAGATGCCCAGGCGGCCGACCATCTCGCCGTCGTGCAGGTGCAGCACCTTTGCGGCCGCCTGGAAGCGCTTGGAGAACTCGGTGTCGCCCTGGCGGTTGAACACGGCCTCGAACTCGGCGCCCGCGCCCAGCTCGTGGGCCTCGGCGGCCAGGTCGGGATCGAAGAAGGCGCCGTAGTAGACACCCCTGGCGCCGGCCTCGGTCAGGGCGGCGAGCAGCCAGGTGGTACGGCCCTCGCCGCCGCCGCCCGGGTTGTCGCCGGCGTCCGAGAAGATCACCGCCGGCCGGCCGGGATCGTCCGCGACCTCTCGCGCCAGCTCCACGGCGTCGTCGATGGCCATCAGGTCCTTCTTGAAGGCGGCGCGGTTGGCCCAACCCCTGGCGGCGATCTCGTTGGCCAGGGCCTGCGCCTCGGCCCCCTCCGCCCGGGCGGTGACCACCACCGACAGGCCGTTCTTGGCGCAGTCGGCGAAAGTGAAGTTGCCGAACACCGAGACGTTGGCGATGCGGTCGGCCAGTTCGCGCGCCCGGCGCTGACCGTAGTCGATCAAGTCGCCGTAGGGTCCGGCCGCCGTCAACAGGGTGACGCTGGGCGGCGTCAGGGGCAGGCGGACCATGGCTTGCCGGGGTTTCATGCCGGCGAACATCTGCCGCATCAAGAGCGCCGCTTCCTCGCCGCGCTGGACCTGGTCGACATGGGGGTTGGTCTGATAGCCGATGATGGCGTCGGTGGCCCCGGTCATCCGCTCGGACAGGTTGGCGTGCAGGTCCAGGGTGGCGATCACCGCCGCCCCGTCGCCCACGGCCTGGCGCACCGCCGTCATCAGGGTGCCGTCCGGGTCGCCGTCGTCGGTCGCCAGCATGGCGCCGTGGTTGGCGATATAGACGCCGTCGATCGGCCCGGCCGCCGCCAGGCCGGCGGTGATTTTCTCGAGGCAGGCCCGGAAGAAGGCGCCCTCGGCCGGCCTCCAGGGCGGCGATGGTCAGGGCCGCGTGCATATAGGGCCAGGTGCCGATGCAGACGGCGTCGATCTCGCCGTCCTCGATGATCTCCAGCCAGTCGGCCGCGACCCTGGGGATGGCGAATTCGTCGGCCACGCGCTGGCCGGATTCAACGGTGCGGTTGGCCACCGCCACCACCTCCACGCCCGGCTGGTCGCGCAGCCCGGGGATATGCATCGCCCGGGTGTTGCCGCCGGCGCCGATGATGCCGACGCGAATGGTCTGGTCCGTCATGCCCTCGCCCTTCCGATCTGGGTTTTTGCCTTTGCAGAGTATGCGGTCGTATCCTGGGGGAGCAACCGCTGGTAATTTCGTGGGGAGGGGTAATTTCGGGGACACAAAACTTAATTACGAATGCGCATCGCGGATGGTCTGCCACGGTTGTGGGCGTAATTAAGTATTGTGTCCCCGAAATTACCGGCGACGGCCCAACCGTATTGAAAGGAGTACCTTGTGTCCGAAGATCTGTCCCCGTTCCTGCGGCCCGGCCCGATGGTGGAAAGCACCGATCCCGGCGTCGTCGCCTATGCCGCCAAGGCCGCCGGCGCCGGCGGCTCCGATAAAGAGCGCGCCATCCGGCTCTACTACCAGGTTCGCGACGGCATCCGTTACGACGTCTACACCTCGTCCCTGGACGTCGCGGGCCTGCGCGCCACGCGCACCCTGGAATTGGGGCGGGGCTGGTGCGTCTCCAAGGCGATCCTGCTGGCCGCCTGCTGCCGGGCCGTCGGCATTCCGGCCCGGCTGGGCTATGCCGACGTGCGCAACCACATGTCCACCAAGGAGATGCGGGAGCGCATGCAGACCGACGTCTTCTACTGGCACGGCTACACCGCCATCCACCTGGAGGGAGCCTGGGTCAAGTCGACGCCGGCCTTCAACGTCGAATTGTGCGAGAAGTTCGGCCTCAAGCCCCTGGAGTTCGACGGCGTCGAGGATTCGATCTTCCACCCCTTCGATACGGTTGGCCAGCGGCACATGGAGTACCTGAACTTCCGCGGCGAATATGCCGAGCCGCCGCTGGACGAGATGCTGGCCACCTTCATCGCCGAATATCCCCACTGGCGGGAGCGGGCCAACGCCGCCGAGGGCGATTTCGACGCCGAGGTGGCGGCCGAGACGGCCGCGCGCTGACGCCGCCGCCATGATGCGGAGAACAACGGGGACATGACTCCGGAATTAAGGGGAGTTGAAGAAAATTAAGGGGACACCATCCGGGCTTCGGATTTGTGCTGCCCTGTGTGGAAGAGGCAGAATGGTGTCCCCTTAATTTTCTTCAACTCTGTCATGACAATGCTGCCGATGATGGTGGCCCTGTACGGGCTGGCCCTGGCCAACATCTTCATCCGCTCGACCATGGGCGTGCTGGCCCCGGAACTGGCCGCCGACCTGGCCCTGAGCCCGCGCATGCTGGGGCTGATCGCCTCGGCCTTCTTCCTCAGCTACGCCCTGATGCAGATCCCCACCGGCATGCTGCTGGACCGCTTCGGGCCGCGGCGCACGGTGACCGGGCTGTTCCTGTTCACCGTCGGGGGCAGCTTCCTGTTCGCGGCGGCAAGCTCGGGTCCGGCGATGCTGCTGGCCCGGGTGATGATGGGCGTGGGCTGCGCCGGCATCTTCGCCGGCGGCTTCGTGGTGATCTCGCGGTTCTATCCGAGCGACCGTTTCGCCTCGATCGGCGGCACCTGGAACGCCTTCGCCATGCTGGGCACCTTCCTGGCCACGGCGCCCCTGGCCGCCCTGGTCGCGCTCACCGGCTGGCGAATGGGTTTCGTGGCCATCGGCGCGGTGATCGCGGCGATCGCCCTGCTGACCGGCCTGGCCCTGCGCGACCAGCCGCCCGGCGTCGACCCGGCCAGCGCGCCGCAGACCCGGGAGAGCTTGGCCGACATCTTCGCCGGCCTGGCGGAGGTGGTGCGGATCAGGGGCATCCTGGCCATCGCCAGCGGCGGCATGGCGCTGTCGGCCGGCAACACCATCCTCGGTATCTGGGGCGGGCCCTACCTGAACGACGTGCACGGCCTGGATCAGGTCGGCCGCGGCCAGGTGCTGCTGTTCATGGCCTTCGGCGGTGTCGCCGGGCATTTCCTCTACGGCCAGGCGGCGCGGCTGTTCAACACCCTGAAATACCTCGTCCTGGCGGGGGCGGCCGGGATCTGCGCCATCATGACGACCCTGGCGCTGCTGCCGGCGCCGGGGCTGGTCACCGTCACCGTGCTGCTGGCGCTTTTGGGCCTGTCGTGCGGCTTCCCGACCATCCTGCTGGCCCACGGCCGGGCCCTGGTGCCCGACCGCCTGGTCGGCCGCGGCATCGCCACCGTCAATACCGGCGTCATGGTCTCGGTGGCGCTGATGCAGGTGGCGATCGGCGCCCTGATCGGCAGCGTTGCCAGCACCGCCGACGGCCAGGCCTCGCCCGAAGGCTACCGCGTCGCCTTCGGCTTCATCGCCGTCATGGCCGTGATCACCATCCTGATCTACGCCACCACCCCCGACCGCAAGCCGCGCGGCTGAGGGGAATGACGCGGGAGAACAACGGGGACATGACCTTTTTCCCGGTACGGGAACAAAGGATCGTGTCCCCGTTGTTCGGTGTTGCCGGATGGGCGCTCCTTAAGACGACCTCGCGCGCCGGGGACACGATCTGGACTGCACCCCTGAGGTGAGACAGATAATTTAGGGACAGGTTGCGGTTTGCAGGGTCCCTGGCT
>JASLMH010000242.1 GCA_030746635.1 Alphaproteobacteria bacterium
TGCAGGTCCTCCGACAACGCGTTCAGCTTGTCCGGCCGGTTCAGCGTGACATAGGCGATCGGCCCGCGCTTCTCGTAAACGATGTTCTCGTAGCTCATCCTGCCTCTCCCAACTCTCGATCAAACCAATTCCAGCACAAATCGCCCCCCAGCATACATGGAGTTGTCCCGCCAGCGTCCGCGGATCGTCGGGCAACGAACATAATGTCTGCCTGCGTTTGGATATGGCTCCAGGTCGTTACACATGGCGCCGCCGATACCAAGGGCTTGGACGACCAACGCCGGATGCTCCCTTACTTGCCGGCGCTTTGGCGATGGGCGTAACTTCGAGCCTCATGAACGACCATCATTGAGTCCGACCTTTCGGGAGACGTGCCGATGCCCATGTCGTATCGGATCGACACTGTACAAAAAGCCGTCTTCCTGGAAGGCAGCGGCGTCCTCACGGACGAAGAGATGATCGATTGTGTGCGCCATTTGCGTGGTGACGCGCAACTCGAAACCGGTATGCCGACCCTGTCGGATATGAGAGCGGTGCAGAGATTGGCGATTTCTCGTCGCGGCATCGATGAAATGATAGCTGTCATGGCGGCGACCGATGCAAATCGGGGTGCTGCAAAAGCGGCAATCGTGGCATCGGAGGACCTGCAGTTCGGAATGGCCAGGATGCTTCAAATGAAGGCGGACGAAAAGGTCCATCCGGAGTTTCGCGTGTTCCGTGAGATGGCGGCGGCCAAGGCGTGGATCGGCCTTGACTGAAGATCGAACGGTCGCTGTCGTCCGCAACCGTGACGGCCGAATTCGATAAGACAGGTTGGCGGCGACTGAGCGGATCCTAGTGTTGGCGAGTGGGCTGACGCTCGCCGCCAATCGGTCATGTCCGGGCGCAAGGAAAGGGTGCGACAATCTGCCTTGTCGTACCCTAGCGGCAGGTCAGGCCGACACCATCCGTTCTCACCGGAAGCGCTCGTAGTCGGCAGCGCACACCGAAGCGACAAAATGACCGAACGCGGACATTCCTCGAATGAAAACGGCAATCCCAAAGGATTGCCGTCTTTGCAGAAAGTGACCGGATAGAGTCAGCAAGCCTTTCCGCGCCGCCTCATGCCCAGACCCGCGAGGCCGAGACCGAGGAGGGTTAGAGTGCCGGGTTCGGGAACGGAGACTTCCGTCGATGTGATGTCCAGCCTCACATTGTCATACTCAACCTGGGTGCCGACCGATCCAACCAGCGCAATGCCGAGGAATTGGCCGGCAAACGGGTCGCCGCTGGCTAGCGCCGTATACGTCACGGTTTGGTTGAGAGAATAGGTACCAGGTGTGGGGGCGATACCCGACAGTTCGGCTGTGCCATTGCCATTGCTTAATGGCGTGAGGTAATTCGCGTTGCCGAACAACCGGATGGTGCCCTCTGAGCCCGAAAATCCTGAAAACTGTCCGACATCCACCGTGAGTGTGTACACGCCACCATCGACGATGATGTCAGTGAGCGTCTGATACAAGGTGGCAGTTCCACCAAAAGAAGCCGGGCCGTTGGTATAAGCATGTTGTTCGCCGTCGGTGGCGGCGGGAAGTAAAGGTACGCCAGAGAAGTCCTGTACCCCAGCTTCGTTGATCGCGGTCCACCCCGTAGCGCCGATAATAAAACTGTTGCCGGGTTCTGGAAGTTCCGGGGCCTCGAAGCTCGGATTTATCACGGCCGCTTCAGCGACCTGTCCGAACGCAAAGCTCAACGACAGGAACGTGGCCGCCGCGATCATCTTCAGTTGGCTCTTCACCGCACGCCTCCTGCGTTCGGGTTCTTGGCGCTTGATATTCCAACCACCACCAGATCGACCCCCGGTGTAGGCCTGTTTTTCAGAACGCCTATGAAGGTCAACATGCAATTTCCGTGCCAACTTTTTGAGGTTATGGAAAATCAATGGCTTGGACGTCACATACTAATTACGATTATTCTAAAGTGTAAATCCTACCGACAATTTCGGCCGCATTTCGCGAGAACCATTGCGCTCCATGCATCAGGGGCGCACCACCGCCTCTGCGGCAACATCGCAATGGCCTCTGTCGCCTTGCGCCATGCCGTGCTGTTCTCGCGGGCCCTTCTTCCGGTAATGGCTAGTCGCTGCCATGCCGGTCTTCGGCCTTTTTCAGTCTGCTGTTCCCCGATAGCGACCCTCGCCGAAGAAATGGCGGACGTCCCACCGAGGTCTCGATAGGCCGAACTATCGAACCCCTGACCCCGTTTGCGTTCATTGCATCGCTGCACCTACCCGGCCTGGGCCTCCACCGGTGGCGCACGAAGACGGCCGAGCCGGGCCATTGATCCATGCCGATGGCCGGGGCCTGACGAACGACAAGGTAGCGTGGCGGCGACGGGACGATGGGCGTATCAGCCCGCGAAATCCAAGGCCCTGGCCAACAGCGTGTAGCGGCAGCGGATGCGGGCCGCCAGCTCGCCGGGCCAGCCCGCCGCGTCCACGAGATCGAGGAACTGATCCAGCATGAGGGGGAACTGGTCCTCATGACCGGCCTCCGAGGCGGGCGGCAAACCCAGCAGATATCCGTCGTCGTCGGCTCTGACCTCGAGGCCCGGAAATTCCGCCCGCCATTGCCCCAGTGCCAGTTCGATTGTGCGATCGTCATCCAACGCCAGGCGCATCCGCGGTCGAAAGCCGGTGTCGGGGCCATGGTCGATCGTCAACTCCGCCGTCTCGCCCCGTGCCGTGAACCCTTGGATATCGCCGCCGCCCACCGCCTCCCGCAGGCCCCATTCGCAATGCTGGCGGACCCGGACACCGCACAGCCGATAGTCGATCCGGCCATTGCAGGCGAGCTGCAGTTGGCCGCCCTCGACCAGGGGGCGGAGGTATTCGGGAAAGGTCTCTTCACCGGTGCTTTCACGGAACAGATCCAGCGGCACCGGCGTCGTCCAGCGCTCGGCGCTTATGATCTCGACGTCCCGATCCGCCTGCAAGCGATGCTCCGGGGCGATGATCCATTGCGCCTGATCGACGTAGTGGGATTGGATATCGACCAAGCCATCGCCCTGTACGGTGACGTCATAGAACCAGGCCGGCCGTTGCAGGGGCCGGCCGCCGACCAGCTTCAGCAGATGGTGGCGGGAGGTGAATTCAAGCGCCGGCCGCTCCGTGCCGGCGCCGAGGGCGCCAAAGACGGATGGCGTGGCGAGCACGGCGCTGCGCAGCCGGCCAAAGGCGCTATGCCGGCCGGTCATGATGTCGACGGCCAGCGGCGGCCCGGTGGTGATCGCCTCGAGGTGGGGCAGGGCCCCGCTGTCGGTCAGCCAGGGCTTGTCCGCCAGCACGTGGAAACCTTCATCGTGCAGCCGGTGCATCAGGGCCAGCCGGGGCCCGTTGCGGCCGGCCAGGATGACGATGCCGCCCCGCCGCTCGGCGATCAGGGCCGCCAGCGCATCCGGGCCGATGTGATGGTCAAGCCGCCAGTCGGTCGGTGCCTCTTGGCGTTCGTTGAAACTCTCTATCAGGGCGATGAATTTCTCCACATCCGGCCCCGGCGGAGCGTAGAGGTGCACCGTCCGGTCCACCCGGCTGTTTCGCCGGGACAACAACAGGGCGGCATGGAAGTGGCCCGGGTCGAAAACCAAAAGACTGTGCGTCATGATCCGTCCGACATCGCCCCGACGACATTCGAAATCATCGCAATGCTAGCGCAGCGGAGGTGCGGCGTCTTGTCGCAAATCGGGCCGAAATGATCCAAATCAAGGGCGCTGGCCAGGCCGCCATGCTATATGCCTGTCCGCTGCAAGGGCGCGGCTCCTAACCCTGCCGCGCCACGCGCGAGCGTTTTGAGTATGCGTTCCGAGTATGGGTTTCGAGTACGCGTGGAGTTTGCATGCGGTAGAGTTTCGCGGCCTTGTGCGAGGTCGCAGCCGGCGCCAACCGCGTACCTGGTTGGCGCCGGTATTATTTTGTGCGCTACCCCTCCGACGCCGTCAGGTTCTGGTAGTAGGGCACCAGGATCTCCTCCCGGTCCTTGTCGGTCTTGCCGATGAAGCCGAGGGTGACCGGCGAGACCACCTCCGGATCGACCATCAGGTTGACGCAGGCCGGCCGCCGCTGCGCCAGCGCCTCGCGCACGACCTCGGTCACCTGGTCCAATCGGTCGACGCGATAACCGACGCCGCCGAAGGCCTGGCAGACCTGGTGGTAGTCGGAGTCCACCAGTTCCGTGATCACCCGGGCGTTGCGGCCATAGATCAAGTCCTGGCCGTGCATGCACATGCCCCAGCCGGCGTTGTTGAAAACCACGGTGACGATCGGCAGGTCGTGCCGCACCATGGTGTCGAATTCCTGGATATGGAAGCCGATCGAGCCGTCGCCGGTGACCTGGACGACGCGACGGTCGGGATGAGCCCGCTGCAGGCCAATGGCCATGCCCGGGCCGATGCCAAGACAGCCGAAATAGCCATGGCCGAGCACCTGGCCCGGCCGTTGCGGCCGCAGGTGGCCGTCCATCCAGCCCGAGGCCTCGCCGCCGTCGAGGGCGATCAGGGCATCCTCGGGCAGGGCGGCCGCCACCGCGCCGGCGGCGTGAAAGGGGTGGATCGCCGGGGCCTCGGGGTCGGGATCGCCGAAAGAGGCGGCATAGGCGCCGGCGGCGGCGACCGCCTGGCCGCGCCAGGATGTCCAGTCCGGCCAGTCATGCTCGCCGGCGGCGCCGGCCAGGGCATCGATGGCGGCGCCGCAATCGGCCACCAGGGCGACCTCGATATGGCGCAGCCGGCCGATCTCGGCCGCCTCGATATCGACCTGGATCAGTTTGCAGTCATAGGGTAGCAGGCTGTCCGACTGGCCGCCGGTGTAGAGCCCGAGGCGCTGGCCCAACAGCAGCACCGCGTCCGGGCCCTGGCCGGTGGCGCGGTGCAGGATGCCGAGGTTGCCGACCGCGCCGGCGTCCATGGCATGGCCCGTGGGCAGGGCGCCGGCGCCCTTGCGGGAGGCGAAGACCGGGATGCCGGTCCGTTCGGCGAAGGCCCGCAGGCCGTCCTGGCAATCGGCGAACAGCGCTCCACCGCCGACGATCACCGCCGGCCGCTCGGCCCGGCCCAACAATTCCAGGGCCGCCGACAGGTCCGCCGCCGACGGTGCCGCGCGGGCGGTGACGGCGTGGCCGCTGGGCCGGGACACCGACTTTTCCTCGACGAAGGAATGGCAGATGTCGATCGGCACCTCGATGGTCACCGGCCCGGGCCGGCCGGTGGTGGCCTTGCGGATGGCCAGTTCGATCAGGTCGGGGATGCGGTCGGCCTGGGTGATGCGGTGGGCCCATTTGCTGACCGGCGCGGCCATGGCGATCTGGTCGATGCCGCCCTGCAAGGGGTTGGTCTCGACCTCGCGCAGGGGCGCGGCGCCGAGGATGAACAGGGTCGGGATGCCGTCGACGAAGGCGTTGGCCAGGGCCGGGTAGACATTGGTGAAGCCGGGACCGGCGGTCACCGCCACCACGCCCAGGCGGCCGGTGGTGCGGGCATAGCCGTCGGCGGCATGCCCGGCGGCGGCCTCGTGCCGGGTATCCAGCAGCCGGATGTCGCAGGCGACGCAGCCCTGCAGAAAGGCATCCAGGTGACCGCCGTGCAGGGCGAACACGTCGCTGACGCCGGCGTCCACCAGGCTCCGCGCCAGCAGATAGCCGCCATTGACCTGTGCCATCGTCGTCTCCCTCGGCTGGATCGGAAGACGGCAGGATACGCCCGGACGGGCGCGACCGGATTGACTTGAAACAAAAAGGGCCGGTGGCGGCCTCGTAGTAGGTATCCAGCAGCCGGATAGTGTAGGCGACACAACCTTGTAGAAAGGCGCGCATACGATTGTTTCGGCGATTGTGGATTGCTGGGCGCCCAAATTCGGTTGACGAAACAACGACCATTTCTGGTGTTATACCATCCTGCGCCGATTGTGACTCTTGAGGGATTCCCAAACAGTCCTGGTTCTGACTCAATAGCCGAACCGAT
>JASLMH010000243.1 GCA_030746635.1 Alphaproteobacteria bacterium
GAAGCTCAAGGAGATGCCCGATGGAATTCCGCGTCGGGCAATGAGGGGGCGGCCGCTACGACAAGGATCGGTGGGTCCGTGGCTTTTAGGTTTCGGCGCCGGCATCCTGGGCGGCTTTCTTGTCGGCTGCTTCCTTGGCCAGGCGGAGGGCACGCAGCCGCGCTATCTGGTCCGCTCTCTCCCGCCGCGCCATTTCCTTTTCCTCCAAGTCCTGCTTGGCCTTCTTCTGGGTTGCGGCGAACTGTTCTTCGGCCCTCGATCTTGCGGACTTCGGCATTTCGGTAATCCTCTCCCTTAATTCGAGGCGTCGCGGCCGGAATGCTTCATCCCGGAGCGCGCGGGACCGCTCGTGGGTCGGCGCGCAAGGCGGGCGTCGGCGCGGCACCCTACGCCCTACGTCCTTTGGTTCGACGTCTTTTTGTTTTTGCCGAAGGTATAACGGAGGATCGACCGGCCGGCATCCTTCGGTCCGCCGGGCGGTCGTTGTGGGCCGCCTTGCCGGCGGCTGGCGGCGGCCGCCTCCAATGGGAATCGGAGGCGGTGCCTTGCCTGACTAGTCGACTACGGACAGGTTCTCGGCGGAGAACTTGCCGTTCTGTCCGGGCTGAAGCTCGTAGGAGACCTTCTGCCCTTCGTTAAGTGAACTCAGTCCGGCCCGCTCAACGGCCGAAATGTGAACGAATGCGTCTTTCGAGCCGTCTTCCGGCTCGATGAAGCCAAAACCCTTGGCGGGGTTGAACCACTTCACGGTACCTGTAGTCATAGTTTCTACCTCCAACAGCGATATGAACTCCGCGCCTCACACCATGCGGCGGCGCGGTCCGCGTAACGTCCACATTGTCAGGGGATAACTAAGCTAATCGGCGTACCGGTCATTCAGGTAGCACCAGACGAATGCATCACGTGTGGCGCACATACAGGCCATGACCCCGCGAAGTCAATGGCCCGCGAAATCCGTCGCCGACATCGGAAACCAGTTGGCCGCCCCGCGCTGGTGCCGGGACGGCCATCGCACACCGCCGTCATGGCGGCGATCAAGGCTGTTGCCTTGGTCGCGTCAACTTGAGAGCATGGCGGGCAGGCCGGACCTTGGCGCCGCCTTGGTTCGAATGACAGACCGTCAAATAAGATGGCTTCCAAAATGAGGAGGACTGCCCCATGAAGAACCGATCGTGTATCGCCGCCGCCTTCGCGGCGTCGCTCGTCCTTGGCGTGCCGTCGCTGGCCGCCGCCGACAGCATGGATTCCAACATGCTCGGCAATCCCTGCGCCGGCTGCCATGGCACGGCTGGGCAGAGCAAGGGCGCCATGCCGACCATCAAGGGCAAGTCGGCCAAATTCATCGCCAAGGCGCTGAAGGACTTCCGCGACGGCAAGAAGCCCTCGACGGTGATGCAGCGCATCGCCAAGGGCTATACCGACGCGCAAATCGATGCGCTGGCCAAGCAGTACGGCGGGTGAGGGAGGAGACAATGGCGAAACTGACACGCAGAGCGTTCACCACCCTTGCCGGTACCGCCGGCGCGGCGTCCGCCCTTGGCCTGGTCAACATCATACCGGCGCGGGCCGCCTCTGGCCGCGTCGTGGTGATCGGCGGCGGCTTTGGCGGCGCGACCGCGGCCAAGTACCTCCGCCGAATGGACCCGGGCATCCAGGTCACCCTGATCGAACCGAAAAAGCAGTTCGTGACCTGTCCGTTCTCCAACACCGTGCTTGGCGGCATCAACGACATCGGCTTCATCACCCACAACTACGACGCCCTGAAATCGACCTGGGGCGCCACCGTGGTGCATGACATGGCCACCGCCGTCGACACCGGCAAGAAGACCGTCACCACCGGCGGCGGCCGTACCTTCGGCTATGACAAGCTGGTGCTCTCGCCCGGCATCGATTTCCGCTGGGACGCGGTGCCCGGATACGGCCCGGACGTGGCCGGCAAGATCCCCCATGCCTGGCATGGCGGCGAGCAGACGGTGGCCTTGCGCAAGCAGTTGGAGGCGATGCCCGATGGCGGCGTCTTCGTCATCGCCCCGCCGACCAACCCGTTCCGCTGCCCGCCGGGGCCGTACGAACGGGTCAGCATGGTGGCGCATTACTTCAAGACCACGAAGCCGAAGTCCAAGATCATCATCCTGGATCCGAAACCCAAATTCTCGAAGATGCCGCTGTTCCTGGAGGGCTGGAAGGCGCTCTATGGCGGCATGATCGAATGGGTCGGGGCCGGCGACGGTGGCGCCACCAAGCGCGTCGATGCCGCCAACATGACCCTGCATACCGAGATCGACGAGTACAAGGGTGACGTGGTCAACTTCATCCCGACCCAGAAGGCGGGTAAGATCGCGCAACTGGCCGGCGCCACCGACAAGACCGGCTGGTGCCCGATCAATCCGAGGACCTTCGAATCCAAGATGGTCAAGGACGTCTACGTGATCGGCGATGCCTCGATCGCCAGCCCGCTGCCCAAGTCCGGCTTCGCCGCCAACAGCGAGGCCAAGGTCTGCGCCGCCGCCATCGCGGCCGAACTGGCCGGCAAGGCACCGGGCGAGCCGTCGATGATCAACACCTGCTACAGCCTCGTCTCGCCCGACTACGGCATCTCGGTGGCCATGGTCTATGGCTTCGCGGATGGCAAGATCACCAAGAAGAAGGGCTCCGGCGGTGTCAGCCCGAAGGGCGCCAACGCCGAGTTCCGCAAGAAGGAAGCGCAGTACGCCGAGGGCTGGTATTCCTCCATCTCCTCGGACATCTGGGGTTAGGAAGACACCCCATCCCGACACCACGCCCCGCGGCTCCGGCCGCGGGGCGTTTTCCTTGGCGGTTCAGCCGGCGTCGGCGCGGGCGATGTCGGCCTCCAGCTTGGCCATGTAGGGTCCGACGTCTGGGGCGAAGGCGGGAAGGGCCGACAGCCGCTGATGGTGCGCCATGGCGCGGGGAAAGCGCGCCTCGGCGCCATCGGATATCACCGGCAGATCAAGGTCCCGCAGTCGCTCGCGGTTGGCCCGCTCCCGTGAGAACAGGCAGATCTCGGCGACGAAACAGATGTCGGCCAGGGTCACCTCGTCGCCGACCAGGAAATGGCGGTCCGGCGCCAGGGCCTGCTCGATGCCGCTCAGGTAGATCTCGAACGCCTTTTCGGCGCTGGCGTGGATCTCCGCCGTCAGGCCATCGCCGTTCATGGCCAACAGGTAGATCTGCGAATCCCGGGCGAACACCAAACTGACGTCCAGGAAGCTGTCGACCCGGGCGGCGGTGTAGGCATCGGCGCCGTACAACGGATGGGCATCGCCAGCTAGGCGGGCGACGGCGCGCATGATGCTGTTGGATTCGAAAATGCCGGTCCGGCCGTCGGGGCTGAAGGCCACCGGCACGGTGCCAAACGGGTTGGCGGTCAGGAAGGCATCCGTCTTGCGGAGGCTGCCGCTGAAACCGGTGCGGGCCGCGCGGGCGGTGTCATCCGGCGATTGCCGTTCCGCCTCCGTCAGCGGCCGGGCATCGAAGTCCCACAGCCAGCTCGCCAGCTCCCGGGGCCTGGCACCGCGTACCTCCAAGCTCACGCCGCACAGGCGGGCGGCGATGGTCGCCTTCCAGATGCGCGGATTGGGCTGGTAGGAGAAGATCCGCAGATCAGCCATCGGCGGTGGTTCCGGGATCGCGGGCGGTGACCGCGCCGTCGGCGATCAGACCCTCGATCTCGTCGTCGCCGTAGCCGATCTCGGCCAGGATTTCCCGGCTGTTCTCGCCCAGGAACGGTGCGGCCCGGTGGATTCTTGATGGGCTCCTATCGAAGCGGGCCGCCGGTCGCGGTTGGCGGACCGGGCCGATGCCGGGATGGTGGTCGGTGACCAGGATGCCGTTCTCGACGATCTGCGGGTCGTCCATCAGCTCCTGGCGGCGGCGGATCGGCGCGCAAGGCACGTCCTCGGCCGCCAGACGGGCGAGGATATCCTCGGTCGACCACTTCGCCACTTCCTCGGACATCACGGCCCGGCGGTCGACGATATGCTCGGCCCGGTCGGTGGCGGTGCGGAAGCGGGGATCGTCGATCAGCTCCGGCCGGCCGAAGGCGCGGGCCATGCCGGCCCATTCGGCATCGGCGACGGCGCCGGCGGTGATGAAGCCGTCCTTGGTCTCGAACACCAGATCCAGGCCCATCTGCGCCTTGGCCGGGTCGGTTTCGCGGCCGACATAGGTCAGACCGGCCATGCCCTCGGGCCAGAGGTAGGCGATCATGGTATCCAGCATCGACAGCCGGATATGCTGTCCCTCGCCGGTCCTTTCGCGGTGGAACAGGGCGGCGGTGATCGCCTGGGCGGCGGTGACCGAGGTGGTCTTGTCGGGGATCACCGTGCGCACCATCTTCGGCCGGCCGGTATCCCGGTCGGTCTGGATATCCGCGAGACCACAGAGCGCCTGGATCACCGGGTCGTAGACCCGCTGGTGGACGTAAGGGCCGCTCTCGCCGAAGCCGCTGAGCGAGGCGAAGATGATGTCCGGCTTGATCTCGCGCACCGCCGCCTCGCCGAAGCCCATGCGCTCGATGGCGCCGGGCCGGAAGTTCTGCACCAGCACGTCGGCCGTCGCCAGCAGCCGCCGCAGCGCCGCCTTGCCGGCCTCGTCCTTCAGGTTCAGGGCCAGCGAGCGCTTGCTGCGGTTGCAGGAATAGAACGACGGCGGCAGGCCTGCGTAGCTGTCGCGCATGTGGCGCATGCGCTCCCCTTCCGGCGGCTCGACCTTGATCACGTCGGCGCCCTGGTCGCCCAGCATCATGGTCGCCACCGGTCCCGCGACCATCAGCGTCAGATCGACGACACGAATGCCGGCAAGTGGTCCCGCCATTGGCGCCTCCTTGGTTTTCCGTTTGGTTGCCTTGCTCATTGCCCGGCCACGGCATTGCTGGCCACGGCCGCCTGGTAGGCCGGCCGGGCCTTGGTGCGCTCCAGATAGGCCAGCGCCGGCGCCGAGACTTCGATGCCGTAGTTCGCCGCCCAATCCAGGCAGGTGGTCAGCAGAATATCGGCGGCGCCCAGGCGGTCGCCGAACAGATAGGGATCGGCCTCGGCGATGCGCGGCGTCACCGCCGCCAACTGCTTGAGGAAATATTCCTCGGCCGAGGCCACGGCGGCCGGAGCATGGCCGTAGACCTCCGGCAGGTGGCCGTGCCGGCGGATCAGGTACAGCGAATGGGCGTCCATTTCGGTCATCACGAAATAGCACCATTCGTCCGAGGTGGCCTGGGCCCGGTCGTCGGCCGGCAGATAGACCCCCCGGCCGGCGCCGTAGGCCCGGAACAGGTAGCCCACGATGGCGGCGCTTTCCGACAGGCCGAAATCGCCGTCGGTCAGATAGGGGATTTTCCGCTTCGGGTTGAGGCGGCCGTATTCTTCGGTCAGGGTTTCGCCGCTGCGCGATTGGATCGGCTCGCAACGATAGGGCAGCGCCAACTCGTGCAGGGCCCAATGCACCCGTAGGGCCCGCAACGAGACCGCGCCCCAAAGGGTGATTTGACTGTCGGTCATGGCTAGGTTTCTCCCGACTCGAATCTACTTGCCGGCGGCGCTACCCGCCAGCCCCGTCGTCAACCCTGTCGTCCGCGGCCGATTAATGGAACAATGGCTGAAAAGCCATCAATGACCGATCGGGAGGAACGCAGCATGGAATTCGGTGCCCATTTCGCCAACTTCGCCTACCCCGAACCGGATCGGGCGATCGCCTTGTGCACGGCCGCCGAGCGGGTCGGCTTCGACTTCGCGGTGACCATCGAGCACGTGGTCTGGCCGACCGACTACGACTCGCCCTATCCCTATTCGCCGAGTGGCAAGCTGCCGGGCGGACCCGAAACCAATCTGCCGGACCCGCTGATCTGGATGGCCCACGCGGCGGCCCATACCGAACGCCTGCGCTTCATGACCGGCGTGCTGATCCTGCCGCAGCGCAACCCGCTGATCGTCGCCAAGCAGGTGGCCAGCCTGGATTATCTCTCCAATG
>JASLMH010000244.1 GCA_030746635.1 Alphaproteobacteria bacterium
CGATCGCGGCGTGCGCGCCGAAAAAGGCCTGCAACCCCTGTGCCGCCAAGAAAGCCTGTGGCGCCTGCAATCCCTGTGCTGCCAAGAAGGGCTGTGGCGGCTGCAACCCCTGCGCCGCCAAGAAGGCCTGCAACCCGTGCAATCCCTGCGCGGCGAAAAAGAACCCCTGTAAGGCGTCCTAGTCCTTTCGGTCACGACCTGGCGGCCGATCGCGCGAGCGGCTGGCCGCACCCATCAAACCGGCCGCTGCCCGTCACGGGCAACGGCCGGCTTTTCTGTGCCAGATCGCCGCTGCGGCGGCCTATTGCGCCGCCGTCGCGCCCTGCTGCTTGAGCTGCCGGGTCATCTCGTCCAGGGCCCGGGTGAAGCGGTCGAACATCTCGTCGACCTCGGCCTCGGTGATGATCAGCGGTGGGCAGAAGCCGACGATGTCGCCGGGCAGGGCCCGCACGATCAGGCCATGGTCCTGCGCCGTCTGCTGCACCAGGGCGCCGATCTTGGCGGCCGGGTCGAACGAGCGCTTGCTGTCCTTGTCGGCGACCACCTCAAGGGCGCCGATCAGGCCGACGCCCCGGGCATGGCCGACCAGCGGGTGGTCGGCGAAGCCCTGGATGCGGGCCTGGAAACGCGGCGCCACGGCGCGCACGTGGCCGAGTATGTCGCGTTCCTGCATCAACTGCTGGGCCCGCAGGGCGACCGCCGCGCAGGCCGGATGCGCCGTGTAGGTATAACCATGGCCGAAGATGCCCAATTTCTCCGAATTGGTGCGGAAGGCCTGATAGATTTCGTCGGTGATCATCACCGCCGAAATCGGTAGGTACGCCGACGACAGCGCCTTGGCGCAGGTCAGGATATCGGGCTTGATGTGATAGCTCTGGCTGCCCCACATGTTGCCGGTGCGCCCGAAGCCACAGATCACCTCGTCGGCGATCATCAGCACCTCGTACTTCTTCAGGACCGCCTGCACCTTCTCGAAGTAGGTCCGGGGCGGCAGGATCACGCCGCCGGCGCCCATCACCGGTTCGGCGATGAAGGCGGCCACGGTCTCCGGCCCCTCCTCGACGATCATGTCTTCCAGGGCCTGGGCGCAGCGGGAGGCGAAATCCTCTTCCGATTCGCCATCCTCGGCGCCGCGGTAAAAATCGGGCGTCATGGTGTGGCGGACGAAATCCAGCGGCAGGTCGAAGTCCTTCTGCGCATAGGGCAGGCCGGTGAGGCTGCCGGCGGCGACGGTGACGCCGTGATAGCCGCGCAGGCGTGAGATGAATTTCTTCTTCTCCGGCCGGCCCCGGGCGTTGTTGAAATACCAGACCATCTTGACCGCGGTGTCGTTGGCCTCGGAGCCGGAGTTGGCGAAGAACACCTTGGAGAACGGCACCGGCGCGATCTCTTTCATCAGTTCCGCCAGATCGATCGCCGGATGCACCGACTTGCCGGCGAAGCCGTGATAGTAGGGCAGTTCGCGCATCTGCTTGGTGGCGGCGTCGACCAGTTCCTCCTCGCCGAAGCCGAACGAGGCGCACCACAACCCGGCCAGCCCCTCGATATATTCCTTGCCGGCATCATCGGTGACGTAGATGCCTCGGCCGCGGGTGACGATGTGCGGACCCGACTGCTCGTGCACGGCCAGGTTGGTATAGGGGTGCAGGTAGTGGGCGATGTCCCGGCTGGCGGGTGAGTTACCGCGATCGGTCATGCTGCATTTTTCCTTGTCTCGGGCCGGTCCACGCCGGGCCCGGTTGAATGGGGCGTGCCGGGCATTTCACGCCTTCTGGCGCCGCCTGTCAAAAGGTGATGTCGGATTTCAGCGCTTGTTATTCGCCATCGTCCGGCACCGTGCGGCGGCGCTGGGCCTCGTCCAGCACCAGGATCATCCGGGCCAGGCTGGCCACGTCGATGTTCGACCAGCCGGCGGTGACCCGGCCGTCCTTCCACAACACCGTGGCCGCCACCGCCTCGATCTCGGCCAGGTTTTCCAGGCCGCTTTCGAAGATCTCGGCCGGTGTCGTGCCGTACAGACTCTCGATCTTGCTCATGTTTCCTCCCGTTCCTTGCCGCGCCGCCAGAGGCGGCGGTTCAACCTCAATCCCCGGCCGGCGCCGACACGAAGGCTTCCTGCGCCTCGGCGATGCCCTTCAAGGGAAAGCGGCCTATGCTGGTCATGCTTCCCGCCGGGCAGAGCTTGGCGAAGGCCGCCGAAGCGACCAGTTGATGGTCGGTCTCGCCGGCCAGGGTCTGCAGGCGCGCCGCCAAATTGACCGCCGGACCGATCACCGTGAAGTCGAGCCGGTTGCTGGCGCCGATGTTGCCATACATCACGTCGCCGAGATGCAGCGCCAGCCCGAAATCCAGGGGCGGCTTGCCCTCGCGGCCGCGCCGCCGGTTCAGCCGGCGCATGTCCTGCACCGCCATCTGTGCCGCCGACAGCGCGGTTTCGCAAACCTCTCCCGCGTCGTCGCCGCCTCCGATGCGGAAGATCGCCAGCATGGCGTCGCCGATGAATTTCAGGATCTCGCCGCCATGTGATTGCACCGGCGTCGCCATGGCCGCGAAATAGTCGTTCAGCACATGGATCAGGAATTCAGGGGGCAACCGATCAGACATGGCGGTGAAGCCGCGCAGGTCGCAAAACCACAGCACGGCTCGGATGGTCGCCACGTCGCCAAGCTGAACATGGCCGTCCAGCACCTGGCGCCCGGCGTCGTGACCCAGATAGGTATCCAACAGCACGCGGGTCAGGCGCTGCCGGGCATGGGTTTCGGCGATCAGCCCCAGGGCGGGCAGGATCGCCGCCAACAGGTCGATGTCGTCCTCCCGGAAGCCGCCGGGGCGTCGGGTGCACCAGGCTAAGGGCGCCACTCGATGGGCCGAAGAGGGCAGGGCGAAGACCAGATAGTCGGTGAAGCCGGCGTCCCGCAATTCCTCGAGCACAGGGAAATCCAAGGCGCCATCGCCTTCCAGGCGACGTCGGATGGTGGTCTCGAGACCCTCCAAGATCAGCCGAAACGGGTTGTCGAGGTAGGTATCGGTGCGCTCGATGCCATGACCGATGGCGGTGGTGCCGACGCCGCCTTCACCATCCTCCCAGCGATAACCGAAGGTCTTGGTCTCGGGGTGCAGGGTCGGTTCGCCGCAGGCCAGGCGGGCTACCGGAACGTCCATCCCGTGCAGCTTGCCGATCAACGCCCACAGCACCTCGGGCATGCCCGGCAGAGTGGCGGCTTGGTTGATCAGCCAATGCTGAAGGTCCTGTTCCCGCGTCAACGCCTCTGTCCGCCTTGCCTTGAACGAATGCCGTTATGCTGGCAGCTTAGCAACCGGCCGCGGGACCGTAAAAGGGCGGAGGAACAGGGACTTGCGCATCGCCGAGGTAGAGGCCCACGTGTTGGAGGCGCCGTCGCACGATCCGGCCGCGCCGATGCTCGAATTCGACCGCTCGGAACATCCGTTTCGTCAGGCCGTGGTGTGCGAGCCGCCGGAACACGAAAATGGTATCGTGCGCGTACCCGACGGCCCCGGTCTGGGTATCGAAATCGACCGCCGGGGGATCGAACGGTTTGCCATCGCTTGATCGGCAGTCGGCGTGCCGCTTGGCGGCGGAGGGATGATGCGGATTTGCATTTACGGTGCCGGCGCGATCGGCGGTTACCTGGGCGTAATGCTGGCCCGGACCGGCTATGACGTCGGCCTGATCGCCCGCGGCCCGCACATGGAGGCGATCCAGCGTCATGGCCTGACCCTGCGGATCGGCGGCGAAGAGTTCACCGAACGGATCCCCTGCAGCGACCAGCCGGCCGACCTGGGACCGCAGGATTTCGTTATCGTCACCCTGAAGGCCCATTCCGTGCCGGCCGTCGTCGACCGGATGACGGCTTTGCTGGCGGACGACACCGCCGTGGTAATGGCGGTGAACGGCGTGCCGTGGTGGTATTTCCACCAATTGCCGGGGCCGTACGCGGACCGCCGGGTAGAAAGCGTCGATCCGGGCGGCCGGCAATGGCGGACCATCGGGCCCGCGCGCGCGATCGGCTGTGTCGTCTATCCGGCCTGCGAGATGCCGGAACCCGGAGTCATTGAACATATCGAGGGCGATCGCTTCAGCCTGGGCGAGCCCGGCGGCGAGAAGACCGAACGGATCGCCAGCCTGGCCGAGGCGTTGCGCAAATCGGGCTTGAAGGCGCCGATCCGGCCGCGTATCCGGGACGAGATCTGGGTCAAGCTTTGGGGCAATTTGAGCTTCAATCCGATCAGCGCCTTGACCGGCGCCACTCTGGAGACGATTTGCCGCGATCCGGAGACCCGGGCGGTGGCCCGGGCGATGATGGTGGAGGCCCAGGAAATCGGTGAAAAACTGGGTGTCAGGTTCCCGGTGGACGTCGACCGGCGGATCGCCGGGGCCGAGGCCGTGGGCGCGCACCGGACGTCCATGCTGCAGGATCTGCAGCGCGGCCGGGCGATGGAGATCGATGCCCTGGTGACGGCGGTGGCGGAACTGGGCCGCCTGACCGAGGTGCCGACGCCGACCATCGATGCGGTATTGGCCCTGGTGCGGCAACGGGCGCGCGAGGCCGGCTGCTATTAGCTGTTTGGTTACGACCCGGTCCTAGGTTGGCCATCGTTGCCGGTGGCGCATGCAATGGGGACGTGATGACGGCGATCGACGATGCCTTGGCGTTATTGGCCGGCCGTGAGGCGGTGGGCGAGGGAATTTTCGCCGTCGCCGCGAAGGCCCTGTCGGTCGGCCTTGGCTGGCGTTGGTGTGGCATCGCCGAATTGGCCGAGGACGGCGCCTCGGCGCGGGTCATCGCCTTTCACGGCGAGACGGGCGAGCCTACGCCGGGCGGCTACGATCTGGTCGGCGGGCCCAGCGAAAGCATCTATGCCGACCCGAACCAGCCCCACTGGTTTGTCGCCGAGGGAGCGGCGGAGCGCTACCCGGCGGACCCGATGCTGCGCGATCTGGGTGCCGAATCCTACCGTGCCGAAGTGTTCTTCGGTCCATCGGGAAAACCGATCGGCCATGTCTTCGCCTTCCATGATCGGCCGATGTCGGACGACGCTGAAATCCGCACATTTTTCCGCCTGGTCAGCCAGCGAATTGGCGCCGAATGCAATCGCCTGCATAGCGAACGGGCGCTACGGGAGAGCGAGGCGCGCCTGCAGGGGTTGATCGACAATGCGCCGTTCGCCGTTCTGTTCAAGGATCTGGACGGTCGCTACGTGTTGGTCAACCGGCAATGGGAGAGCTGGACTGGCAACAGGTTCGAGGATATCCGCGGTCGTTTCCCGGACGCCGCGCTCGATCAGGAATTGGCGGCCTTTGAATTGACCAAGGACCTACAAGTGCTGCGCCATGGCCAAACGATCGTCTTCGAAATCGAGGCCAACACGGACGGTTCCCCGCGAACCTATCTGGAAACCAAGTTCCCGGTCCGGGACGCCGGCGGCACGTTGCTGGGCCTGGGCAACGTGGTGGCGGATATCACCGCCCGCAAACGGGCCGAAAGGCTGTTGCAGCGGCAAATCGAGGAGGCCGAGGAATCGAGCAGCGCCAAGACCCGTTTTCTGGCGGTGGCCAGCCACGATCTGCGGCAACCGCTGCATTCGCTGGAATTGATGGTCGACATTCTGGCGCGCCAAGTGGCCGAACCGACCCAGCGCGAACTGGTGCGCGATATCGCCCAGGCCGTCGACATCGCCGCCGGGCTGCTCAATCCGCTGCTCGATTTTTCCCGCCTGGAAGCCGGCATGGTGGAACCGGAGATAGAGGATTTCGCCATCGCCGGCCTGCTGCGCGACATGGACGTGGGGTTTATACCATCCTGCGCCGATTGTGACTCTTGAGGGATTCCCAAACAGTCCTGGTTCTGACTCAATAGCCGAACCGAT
>JASLMH010000245.1 GCA_030746635.1 Alphaproteobacteria bacterium
CCTTGGCGGTGCGCACCACCACGGCGCGATGGATATCGCCCTTCTTGACCCGGCCGCGCGGAATGGCTTCCTTGACGGTGACGACGATGATGTCGCCGATCGAGGCATACTTGCGCTTGGAACCGCCCAGCACCTTGATGCATTGCACCCGACGGGCGCCGGAGTTGTCGGCGATTTCGAGCATGGTTTCTGGCTGGATCATGACTGCTTGCTCCGCATCGCCTAGCTGGCGACCTCTTCGGCCAGGACGATCCAACGCTTCTGCTTCGAGATCGGCGCGCATTCGCGGATTCGCACCTGATCGCCGATCTTGTGCTTGTTCTCGGGATCGTGGGCGTGCAGCCGCTTGGACCGCCGGATGACTTTTTTGTACAGCGGGTGCATGAAGCGGCGTTCGACCCTGACCACGATGGTCTTGTCGTTCTTGTCGCTGACCACGACACCCTGCAAGATTCGTCTTGGCATCCTGCTCTCCTAGGCCTGAGCCTCGCCCTGCATCCGGTGCAACACCGTCTTGATGCGGGCGATATCGCGGCGCACCTGGCGCGCGCGGGCGGTATTTTCCAACTGACCACTGGCCTTCTGGAAGCGCAGGTTGAACTGCTCCTTCCTCAGGTCGAGCAGTTGATCGCTCAACTGATCGGCGGTCCTGCCGCGCAGTTCCTCGGCCTTCATCACTGGCCCTCCCCGACACGGCTGACGAATTTTGTCGGCAGCGGCAGCTTGGCCGAGGCCAGCCGGCAGGCTTCGCGCGCGACATCCGCCGGCACGCCGTCGATCTCGAACATGATGCGGCCCGGCTTGACCTTGCAGACCCAAAATTCCGGCGTGCCCTTGCCCTTGCCCATGCGTACCTCGGTCGGCTTTTTCGACACCGGCACGTCCGGAAACACCCGGATCCACATCTTGCCGGCACGGCGCATATGGCGGGTCATCGCCCGGCGGGCCGCCTCGATCTGCCGCGCCGTCACCCGGGCCGGACCGACGGCCTTGAGGCCGAAGGCGCCAAAATTCAGCCGCGTGCCGGCCTTCGCCTGACCATGGATGCGCCCCTTGTGGGCCTTGCGGAATTTTGTACGTTTTGGTTGCAGCATGGCGTGGCCGCCCTATTCCCTTGGCTGGTTGCCGCCCGTCAACGGGGCGTCTGCGATTCCTGGCTGCGCCGATCCTGGGCCATCGGATCGTGCGCCAAGATTTCGCCCTTGAAGACCCAAACCTTGACGCCACAGGTGCCATAGGCGGTGAAGGCGGTGGCCTGGCCGTAATCGATATCGGCCCGCAGGGTGTGCAGGGGCACCCGCCCCTCGCGATACCACTCGGCACGGGCGATTTCGGCGCCGCCCAGGCGGCCGCCGCAATTGATCCGAATGCCCTCGGCGCCCAGGCGGATGGCCGATTGCACGGCCCGCTTCATGGCCCGCCGGAAGGCGACCCGCCGTTCGAGCTGATTGGCGATGTTCTCGGCCACCAGCTTGGCGTCGATCTCCGGCTTGCGGATTTCGACGATGTTCAGATGCACTTCGCTGCCGGTCATCGCCGACAGGGTCTGGCGCAGTTTCTCGATATCCGCGCCCTTCTTGCCGATCACCAGGCCGGGACGGGCGGTATAGATGGTCACCCGCGCCTTCTTGGCCGGACGTTCGATGACGATGCGCGAGATGCCCGCCTGATGCAGCCGCTTCTGCAGGACCCGGCGAATGGCGATATCCTCGTGCAACAGCGAGCCGTATTCCCGCTTGTTGGCGTACCAACGCGAATCCCAGGTCCGGTTGATGCCGACCCGCAGGCCGATCGGATTGACTTTCTGACCCATCAGGAGGCCTCCTCACGTTCGCGCACCAGGATCCGTATTTCGCTGAACGACTTCACCACCCGGCCGACCCGGCCGCGGGCCCGCGGGCGAAAGCGCTTCATCACCATGTTCTTGCCGACGCTGGCCTCGGCCACGTAAAGGGAATCGACGTCCAGGTCATGGTTGTTTTCGGCGTTGGCGATGGCCGATTGCAGTACCTTCTTGACGTCGCCGGCGATCCGCCGCTTCGAGAAGGTCAATTCGGCCAGCGCCGCCTCGACGTCCTTGCCGCGGATCGTCGCCGCGACCAGGTTCAGCTTCTGCGGGCTGATCCGGATCTGCCGACCCAAGGCCCAGGCCTCGTTGTCGGCGAACCGTCGGTCCCTCGCCTGCTTGCCCATCGCCCTAGCCCCTTCGCGCCTTCTTGTCGGCGGCGTGACCATAGAAGGTGCGGGTGGGCGAGAATTCGCCGAACTTGTGCCCCACCATATCCTCGGTCACCAGCACGGGGATGTGCTTCTGGCCGTTGTAGACGCCAAAGGTCAGGCCGACGAATTGCGGCAGAATGGTCGACCGCCGCGACCAGGTCTTGATCACTTCCTTGCGCCCCGACTGCGCCGACGCCTCCGCCTTTTTCAGCAGATAGCCGTCGACGAACGGACCTTTCCAGACAGAACGAGCCACCGTTGTGCCTCCTATTTCGTGCGCCGCCGGCGCAGGATGTACTTGTCGCTGGGCTTCTTGCGCTGGCGCGTGCGCTTGCCCTTGGTCGGCTTGCCCCACGGCGTCACCGGATGGCGGCCGCCGCTGGTGCGGCCCTCGCCGCCGCCGTGCGGATGATCGACCGGGTTCATCGCCACGCCGCGCACCGACGGCCGCTTGCCCAGCCAGCGCTTGCGCCCGGCCTTGGCCAGCTTGATGTTGGCGTTGTCGGGATTGGAGACGGCACCGACGGTGGCCATGCATTCCGCCCGCACCAGGCGCTGTTCGCCGGACGACAGGCGCAGAATGGCATAACCCTGGTCGCGCCCGACCAGTTGCACATAGGCGCCGGCGGAACGGGCGATCTGGCCACCCTTGCCCGGCTTCATCTCGACGTTGTGGACGATGGTGCCGATCGGCATGCTGCCCAGCGGCATGGCGTTGCCGGGCTTGACGTCGACCCGGTCGCCGGCCACCACGGTATCGCCGGCCGCCAGACGCTGCGGCGCCAGGATATAGGACAGCTCGCCGTCCGGATAACGGACCAGGGCGATGAAGGCGCTGCGGTTGGGATCGTATTCCAACCGCTCCACGGTCGCGGCCTCGGCCCGCCGCCGCTTGAAATCGACGATGCGATAGGTCCGCTTGGCGCCGCCGCCGCGACGCCGGGCGGTGATCCGGCCCTTGTTGTTGCGGCCGCCCTTCTTGCTCAGGCCCTTGGTCAGGCTCTTGACCGGCTTGCCCTTGTGCAGGCCCGAGCGGTCCACCAGCACCAGGCCGCGGCGGCCCGGCGTGGTCGGTTTGTATTGCTTCAGCGCCATCGCTTCACACCCCGCCCATGATGTCGATGGAGTGGCCATCCACGAGCGTTACGATGGCCTTCTTCCAGTCCGGACGGCGGCCCTTGACGCCGCGAAAACGCTTGGTCTTGCCCTTCACCCGCAAGGTGTTGACGGCCTTCACCTTGACCGAGAACAGCTCCTCCACCGCTTCCTTGATCTGCGGCTTGCTGGCCGATATGGCGACCCGGAAGGTCACCTGATCGAACTCCGAGCCCTGGGTAGCCTTTTCCGTGATCACCGGCCCCAACACGGTTTGATAGATCGCTTCGCGGGTCATTTCAGCCGCGCCTCCAGCGTTTCGACGGCGCTCTTGGTCAGCGCCAGGGTGTCACGCCGCAGGATGTCGTAGACATTGGCGCCGGCGCTGGCCATCACCTGCACGCCCTGGATGTTGTTGGCGGCGCGGACCAGGTTCTGATCCAGTTCGGCGCCATCGATGATCAATACGTTGTCCCAACCCAGGGCCGACAGCTTGCCCATCAGCGCCTTGGTCTTCGGCTCGGCCAGGGCCGCGTCCTCCAGCACCACCAGCTTGCCTTCGGCCTGCTTGGCGGACAACGCCGATTTCAGGCCCAGGGCACGCACCTTCTTGGGCAGCTTTTGGACGTGGCTGCCCAGACGCGGGCCATGGGCGACGCCGCCGCCACGGAACTGCGGTGCCTTGCGGCTGGAATGGCGGGCCCGGCCGGTGCCCTTCTGACGCCAGATCTTGGCGCCCGAGCCGCGAATCTCGTTGCGCTCCTTGGTCTTGTGGCCACCGCCCCGCTGCCTGGCCATCTGCCAGGTCACGACCCGGTGCAGGATGTCCCGGCGCGGCGTCAGCCCGAACACTTCCTCGGCCAGATCGATGCTGCCGGCCTTTTTGTTGTCGAGGGTCCTGACCTCGGCCTTCATCGCACTCATTCCTTCTTGTCGGCGTCGGCGTCGGCGTCGGCGTCGGCGTCAGCA
Source organism: Alphaproteobacteria bacterium (assembly GCA_030746635.1). Taxonomy (GTDB): domain Bacteria; phylum Pseudomonadota; class Alphaproteobacteria; genus JASLMH01. The sequence continues at coordinate 4,285 of JASLMH010000245.1, forward strand.
TCGGCGCCGGTGTCGGCCGCCTCCGCCGCCGCGTCCTCGGCCGGCGCTTCTTCGACCGCCGGCTCGGCTTCCGCGGCAGCCTCGGGCGCCTCCGCTTCCTCGGCGGCGGCCGCTTCCGGCGCCACCTCTTCCGGCTGCTCGATCACCCCGCCTGGAAACGGCGCATCCTCCGGCAGAACCTTTTTCACCGCATCGCGTACCAGGACCCAGCCGGTTTTCGGACCCGGCACCGCGCCCTTGATCAGCAACAGGCCGTTATCGAGATCGGCCCCGACCACTTGCAGGTTCTGCACCGTCACCCGGCCGGCGCCCAGATGACCGGCCATTTTCTTGCCCTTGAAGACCTTGCCGGGATCCTGGCACTGGCCGGTGGAGCCGAGGGCGCGATGCGAGACCGAAACGCCATGGCTGGCCCGCAGGCCGGCGAAGCCCCAGCGCTTCATGGCGCCGGCGAAACCCTTGCCGATCGAGGTGCCGGCGACGTCGACATACTGGCCCGCGACGAAATGCTGCGGCCCCAGCCGGGCGCCGACGTCGATCAGGGCGTCTGCGGATACCCGGAACTCAGCCAGCCGCCGTTTCGGTTCGACCTCCGCCTTGGCGAAGTGGCCCCGCATGGCGCGGCCGACATTCTTCACCTTGGCCCTGCCAGCACCCAGTTGCACGGCGGTGTAGCCGTCGGTGTCGGCGGTGCGTTGCGCCACCACCTGGCAGTCGTCGACACGCAGCACGGTCACCGGCACATGCGTGCCGTCGTCGGTAAACACCCGCGACATGCCGAGTTTTTGCGCTATCAGACCAGAACGCATCGGAATGACACCCTAAAGCTTGATTTCCACGTCCACGCCGGCCGCCAGGTCGAGCTTCATCAGCGCGTCGACGGTCTGCGGCGTGGGATCGATGATGTCCAACAGGCGTTTGTGGGTACGGATCTCGAACTGCTCGCGCGACTTCTTGTCGATGTGCGGCGAGCGCAGCACGGTGAACTTTTCGATCCGCGTCGGCAGCGGGATCGGTCCGCGAACCCGCGCGCCCGTCCGTTTCGCCGTGTTCGCGATCTCGCTGGTTGCCTGGTCCAGCACGCGATGTTCGAAAGCCTTCAGGCGAATGCGGATATTCTGGCTATCCATGGACCCAATCCTTACCGACGTTCGTCGATCTTCCTGTTCAACGCGCCGCCGCCCGCCATCGGGCCCGGCGCCCCACTAATTCGTCTACTCGTCGATCGAGGCGACGACGCCGGCACCGACGGTGCGGCCGCCCTCGCGGATGGCGAAGCGCAGGCCCTCGTCCATGGCGATCGGCGCGATCAGCTCGACCTCCATCGAGACGTTATCGCCCGGCATCACCATCTCGATGCCTTCCGGCAACTGCACCACCCCCGTCACGTCCGTCGTGCGGAAATAGAACTGCGGCCGGTAGTTGGTGAAAAACGGCGTATGGCGGCCGCCCTCGTCCTTGGTCAGGATGTAGGCCTCCGCCTTGAACTTGGTGTGCGGCGTGATCGAGCCCGGATGCGCCAGCACCTGGCCACGCTCGACCTCGTCACGGCCGACGCCGCGCAACAGGCAGCCGA
>JASLMH010000246.1 GCA_030746635.1 Alphaproteobacteria bacterium
TCCGAGCGGTCGCCCGAGCCGATCTGGCCGCGCCGCGAGGCAGCCCGCTCGGCGTCGGCCTTGGCGCGCTCCATCTCGTAGAGCCGCGAACGCAGTATCTTCATCGCCTTGGCCCGGTTCTTGTGCTGCGATTTCTCGTCCTGCTGGGTGACGACGATACTGGTCGGCAGGTGGGTCAGGCGCACCGCCGAATCGGTGGTGTTGACGTGCTGACCGCCGGCACCCTGGGCCCGGTAGGTATCGATGCGCAGATCGGTCTCGTCCACCTGCACGTCGATTTCCTCCGGCTCCGGCAGCACCGCGACGGTGGCGGCGGAGGTATGGATGCGGCCGCTGGATTCGGTTTCGGGCACCCGTTGCACCCGGTGCACGCCGGATTCGAACTTCATCTTGGCGAACACGCCGCGGCCGCTGATCGACGCCACGGCCTCCTTGATGCCGCCGAGATCGGTTTCACTGAGGTTCAGGAGCTCGAACTTCCAGGCGTTTGCCTCGGCATAGCGCTGGTACATGCGCAAAAGATCGCCGGCGAACAGCGCCGCCTCGTCGCCCCCCGTGCCGGCCCGGATTTCCAGAATGGCGCTTTTCGCATCGGCGGCATCCTTGGGCAGGATGGCGATTTGCACCTCGCGCTCCAGGCCGGGCAGTCTCTCGCGCGCTTCGGACAGTTCGGCCGCGGCCAGCTCCCGCATCTCCGCCTCGCTGTCGGGATCCTCGGCCATGCTTTCCAGATCGGCGATTTCCAGACGCAGGTCGCGCAGCGACCGCGCCGTCCTGGCGATCGGCGCCAGATCGGCATATTCCTTGGACAGGCGGACGAAATCATCGCCGGCGCCGCCTTCGGCCATCGCCGCTTCCAGCTCGGCCAGGCGCTTGATGATCCGCTCTATCTGTTCGTCCGCGATCACCGCGATCACTCGCCCCGGCTGCCGTCCAACTGCCGCAGCCGGGCTTCCACCTGGTCGACGGGCACCTCCGATTGCTCACCGCTGTCCAGATCCCGCAGGGTGATCGTGCCCTTGGCCAGTTCGTCCTCGCCCAGGATCAGGGCCGCCCGGGCATTCAGTCTGTCGGCCCGTTTCATCCGCCGGCCAAGATTGCCGCGAAAGCCGAGGTCAACGACCAGGCCGGCCCGCCGCAGCTGGTGGGTCAGGCGCAGGGCTTCGCGCTGGGCCTCCGGCCCCACCGGCACCATGGCGACCGGCCGCGCCGCCGCCGGTTGGTGATCGGCCAACATGGCCAGGCGCTCGATGCCGCCGGCCCAGCCGATGCCCGGCGTCGCCGGGCCGCCCAGCATTTCGATCAGGCCGTCGTAGCGGCCGCCGGCGATCACCGCGCCCTGGGCGCCCAGGGCGTCGGTGACGAATTCGAAGGCGGTATGTGTGTAGTAGTCCAACCCGCGCACCAGCCGCTGGTTCAGCCGATAGCCGACGCCGATCGCCTCCAGACCCTCGCGGACGGCGGCGAAGAAGGCTTGCGAGGCATCGTTCAAATAGGCCTCCATCGTCGGCGCATCGGCGACGATCCGGCGATCGCCGTCATCCTTGGAGTCCAGAATGCGCAGCGGGTTGCGCTCCAGCCTGTCGACGCTATCGGCCGACAATTGTCCCTTGTGGTCGAGAAAATATTCGACCAGGGCGGCGCGATAGTCCCGCCGGCTTTCCGGATCGCCCAGGGTGTTCAGCTCCAGGCGGCAACGGTCCAGGACGCCGAGGGCGTCGAGGATGTCGGCGCCCAGGGCGATTACCTCGATATCGGCCTGCGGGCCCTCGACGCCGAGGATCTCGGCGTCGATCTGGTGGAACTGCCGCAACCGCCCCTTCTGCGGCCGCTCGTAGCGAAAGGCCGGACCGTGGGCGAAGAACTTCAGCGGCAGATCCTGCTGCAAGCCGCCGGAAATGAAGGCACGGCAAATGCCGGCGGTGAATTCCGGGCGCAGGGTGACCTCGTCGCCGCCGCGGTCGGTGAAGGTGTACATCTCCTTGCGCACCACGTCCGAACCCTCGCCCATGGTACGGGCGAATACCGGCGTGAACTCGAAGATCGGCGTGTCGATGTCGGCGAAGCCGTAGCGCCGGGCGCATTCCGCCGCCGCCGCCACGACATGGCGGTGCCCGGCGGCGGTCGCGCCAAGAATATCGTGGGTGCCGCGAACCGGCTGTATCTTCGCCATGACGATTTACTCCGGGGTCACGTTCGCCGCCCGCCGGCGGGTGGCCGGCGCGGCCTCGGCGCCGGCGATCTCGGCCGCCTTGGCTTCCACCAGGGCCACGACATGGTCGACGAACCCCTGGTCATGGATCCGGTGATCGGCCACGCCGCTGAGATATACCATATGGGTACCCTTGCCGCCGCCGGTGACGCCGACGTCGGTCTCCCGCGCCTCGCCCGGACCGTTGACCACGCAGCCCATGATCGACAGCGACAGGGGCGTGGTGATGTGGGCCAGGCGCCGTTCCAGCACCTGCACCGTCTCGATCACCGGAAACGCCTGCCGGGCGCAGGACGGGCAGGAGACGATGCTGACACCGCGATGGCGCAGGCCAAGCGATTTCAGGATCTCGTAGCCGACATGCACTTCCTCGACCGGATCGGCGGATAGCGAAACCCGGATGGTGTCGCCGATGCCGGCCCACAACAGGGCGCCCAGTCCGATCGAAGATTTCACGGTGCCGCCGCGCTGGGCGCCGGCCTCGGTGATGCCCAGATGCAACGGGCAATCACAGGCCTCCGCCAGACCCTGATAGGCGGCCACGGCGAGGAACACGTCCGAGGCCTTGACCGAAATCTTGAATTCACCGAAGCCGTGATCCTGCAACAGGCGGGCGTGGTTCAACGCGCTCTCCACCATGGCTTCCGGGCACGGCTCGCCATAACGCTCCAGCAACTCCCGTTCCAGGCTGCCGGCATTGACGCCGATCCGCATCGAGCAGCCATTGGCCCGGGCCGCCCGGACCACCTCGGCCACCCGGTCATCGTCGCCGATGTTGCCGGGATTGATGCGCAGGCAGGCCGCACCGTTGTCCGCCGCCTCGATGGCGCGGCGATAGTGGAAGTGGATGTCGGCGACGATCGGCACCTCGACCCGGTCGACGATCCGCCGCAGCGCAGCCGATGAGGCCTGGTCCGGGCAGGAAACCCGCACGATGTCGGCGCCGGCCTCCTCCAGGGCGTGGATCTGACCGACCGTCGCCTCGACGTCGTCGGTCGGCGTGTTGGTCATCGATTGCACGGTGATCGGCGCATCGCCGCCGACGGCCACCTCGCCGACCCGGATCTGGCGGCAGGCGCGGCGTTGGATATCGCGGTAGGGGCGTTGGCTCATCGGAATCCCGCATGGCGTAACGACCGAAAACCGGCCGAGGCATTATGCGCCGACAAGATGTTGCCGAACGCGGGCAAGATCAAGTGCGGCGGCGCGGACCGCCTTGGATATCAGGGGCCGGCCGATTTGTTCTGCTGGATCTGATCCTTGATCATCTCGGCGAACAGTCGGACGTCGCGGCGCACCTCGCCGACCGGGCCCAGGGTGCCCAACGCCTCGCCATCGACGATGATCTCGATGGCTCCGGCATTGCCGGTCATCAACACCAGGTCCTCGCGGTTCGGCGCATGGTAGGTATCGCCGGCCCGCAACATGCGGGTCAGCAGAAGCTCCTTGTTGGCGCCTTGCACCTGAACCCAGGAATCGGCCCGGGCCCTGACCACGACCCGGGCGGCCTGGTTGGTCGCGCCATAGGATTGCGGGCGGTAGCCCGACGGCTCGTTCATCGCCGTGGTGACCTCGGCGCGACCGCCGTCATCATCGGCCTCCGCCTGGGTGGTCGGTGTCGGCGCGGCCGGCGCGGCGGGCGGCGCCGGCGGCGCGACCGCCGTCTGGATCGACGGCATTCTGGGCGCCGTATCGACTTCCTCGGCCTCCCGCTCGCCTTCCCCCGGGTTGTCGAAGAGTTCAATGCTGGTGGCCAGTTCGGACGGGATGGCGGCGGTCGATGGCTCGGCGGTCACGGTCGGTGGCGGGTCTGCCGCCGGTCGCTCGGAGCCGGTCGTCGCCGCCCCCACTGGCGCGGCTGCGTTGTTCAGGGTCTCGCGGTTGCCGGGCGGCGTCTCCTCGGTCGCCGGTCTTGGCGCGATCTCAGCCGCCGCCGCCCGTTCACCTTCGCCCTGATCGCCGGCCCCGCCATCGGGCGTGGCGCCGCTGAATTCCGCGATCCGGGCGTTGGGATCGCTTTCGTGGGCGGGCGTCGTCGCCGCGGCGGACTCTGCCGATGGGGCGCCGGTCGCCGACGGCGCCTGCACCGTGACGGTCGATTTCGTGACGGTCGATGTCGCGACAGTCGGCGCCGTCTCTTCGCTCTCGGCGGCGGCGATGGCCTGGCCCGACGGCGGCGCCGCCGTTTCGGCCGCGGTGGATTCCGCCACCGCCGCCTCGCCCGGTGTATCGCCCGCGCCGGCTTCGACGGCCTGGGTTGCTGACTGGGTCGCGCCAATCTGGCTGGTGGTATCGCTGGCGGGCGTCTCGACGGCCGGTTTCTCGGCCAACAGGCGATCGAACCGCGGCGGCGGTTCCGGCACCGCTTCGAGTCGCAATCGGCCCTGTTCCTCGAGGAACAGCCAGCTGCCGTAGATCGCGCCGGCGAGCACCAGCGAGACTAGGGCCACGGTCAACCCGGGGCGGCGCGCTTCCTCGACCGGCTCGGGAAAAACCAGCTTGGTGTTGCGTGGCGTGACCGACGCCTCTTCCTTGAACTGCCGCACGGTCCGCTCGCCGTCCAGGCCCAGCAACCGGCTGTAGGACCGCAGGAAGCCGATGGCATAGGTCGGCCCCGGCAGGTCCTGGGGGCGGCCTTCCTCGATGGCTTCGAGATGGGATTGTTGGATGCGCAGGTCGCGGGCCACGTCCGACAGGGACAGGCCACGCCGCTCCCGGGCCCCGCGCAGGTCGGCGCCGACGCCGGAATAGACCTCGACCTCCGCATCCTCGCCCAGTTGCTGGAGGTGCAGACCCCGCTTGGCATCGCGTCGCCAATTGTCCAGCAAACCTGGCTCTCTGGCCGGTTGTTGTCCCGGATCACGATCAGCCATCACAACAGCTTCCCGGCAATGCCCCACCCCGCGAAGGGTTGGCGCACAAAAACGCTAAGACGGCGGCTGCTTCGAAAACCCGCCGCTCCTCCAGCGCACCACCTGTGGATAACTTTACCCAACGTTTCATAAAACCACGAAAAGACGAGCAAACGCAATAAGTTATATAGTCACATCGTGATCGCGGGCGAATTCGGTCAAATCCTCGCGAAGACTGTGGCTGGGCGAGTCATACAACCGATCCATGAACGCCTGCAAGGCCGGCAGGTCCAGGCTGCGCACCATCATCTTGACGGCGCCGATGGCGCCCGCATTCATCGAGACGTTACGTAGACCCAGGCCGATCAGGGCCATCGCGTCGATCGGTCGTCCGGCCGCCTCGCCGCACAGGCTGACCGGGACGTTCGCCGCATCGCAGCGCCGCACGACATCGCGCAGGAAAGACAAGGCGGCGGGACTGAGCAGGTCATAACGGTGCGCCAGCCGGGCATTGCCGCGGTCGGAAGCGAACAGGAACTGCATCAAATCGTTGCTGCCGATCGAGACGAAATCGACCAG
>JASLMH010000247.1 GCA_030746635.1 Alphaproteobacteria bacterium
AAGGGTCGGCCTGGGCCGGCCGCCCGCGGCGTCGAAGGCCTTCACCGTAGCCCCACTACGCTTTCAGGCCTTCTCCTTGCGGCTCGACTCGGCCCAGGCCGACGCAGACCGTGACTATGGTGAGAAATGCGGGCCAGCGCACGCGTGGACGGCCGTCGCGGCCATGGGGGAAATATGGCAGTCTTGTCATGGCACCCCGCACCGTTCCATCGAGCAACGGATGACCGAGCCCGCCGACTACGTCGATAGCCATTACCGGCGCAGCCTCAGCGATCAATGGCGCTGGCGGCCGCTGGGGCGCGACCTCAAGGCCGAGGTCTGCGTCGTCGGCGGCGGCCTGGCCGGGTTGAACACGGCCCTGGGCCTGGCCGAACGCGACCGCCAGGTGGTGCTGTTGGAGGGCAAGCGGGCCGGCTGGGGCGCCTCGGGGCGCAACGGCGGGTTCGTCATGGCCGGCTTCGCCCTGCCGGCCCAGCGACTGGCGGCCCGGATCGGCCTGTCCCGCGCCCGGTCCCTGCATGCCATGACCGTCGAGGCACTGTCGCTGATCCGAACCAGGATCGACGACTTCGACATCGACTGCGGACCGGTCCAGGACGGTATCGTGGTGGCCGGCTGGCACGGCTCGGGCCAGGCGATAAAGCGCCACGCCTCGTTCCTGCGCAAGGAGATGGGCACGCCGGTCGAATACTGGCCGGGCGAGAAATTGCGCCAGATGTACCGGACCGACCGCTACGTCGATGCGGTGTTCGATCCCACCGCCTTCCACCTGCACCCGCTGAACTTCACCCGCGGCATCGCCCGGGCCGCCGACCGCGCCGGCGTGGTGCTGCATGAGGACAGCCCGGTGCTGGCCATCGAGCCGGCGCCCGGCGGCCATCTGGTACGGACCGAGACCGGCTCGGTGCGGGCCGAACAGGTGGTGGTCTGCTGCAGCGGCTACATCGGCCGCACGCAGAAACGCCTGGCCGCCGCCACCCTGCCCGTCGCCACCTACATGCTGCTGACCGAACCGTTGGGCGAGCGCCTGGCCGAGGCCATCCGCGCGCCCCACGCCATCGCCGATAACCGGATGGCCGGCGACTACTACCGGGCGCTGCCCGACGGGCGCATCCTGTGGGGCGGCCGGGTCAGCGCCTTCAAGACCCCGCCCCGGCGGCTGGCCGAGGTCATGCTGGGTGATCTGCGGAAGGTTTATCCGCAACTGGCCGGCGCCCGGGCCGAGGTCGCCTGGGAGGGCCTGATGGGCTATGCCCGCCACCGCATGCCGCAGATCGGCCAATTGACCCCCGGGCTATGGTATTGCATGGGCTTCGGCGGCAAGGGCATGGGCACCACCACCCTGGGCGGCGAGCTGATTGCCCGTGCCATCGCCGAGGACGACGAGAGCTGGCGCGCCTTCGAGGCCTTCGGCCTGGGCCATGCCGGCGGGCCGTTGCGCCCGGCCATCGCGCAGGCCGCCTATTGGTGGTATCAAATGCGGGATGCGGCGCGGCTGTAGAGCCAGCGCCCTTGTTTTTCGGTATTGGAGGTGGAAGGGCATGGACGACGACGCCATGATCCTGAAGGGTATCAAGGTCCTGGACGTGGCCAGTTTCATCGCCGGGCCGGTGGCGGCGACCATCATGGCGGATTTCGGCGCCGAGGTGATCAAAGTCGAACCGCCCGGCGGCGACCGTTATCGCAATCTGCACACCGTCGCCGGCATGCCGGAGGTCGAGCAGCCCTATCATTGGCTGGTCGACAACCGCAACAAACGCGGCCTGCAACTGGACCTGCAGAACGAGGCCGGCCGCGAGGTGCTGCGCCATCTGGCCAGCCGGGCCGACGTCTTCGTCACCAACTACACCCGGCCGGCCCGGGCCAAGCTGGGCCTGCGCTATCAGGATCTGGCGCCGCTGAACGAGCGGTTGATCTACGCCTCCCTCACCGCCTATGGCGAAACCGGTCCGGAGGCCGACCAGACCGGCTTCGACACCACCGCCTATTGGGCCCGCAGCGGCCTGATGGATCAGGTGCGGCCGGACCCGGACGGCCCGCCGGCCCGGTCGATGCCGGGCATGGGCGATCACCCCACCGGCGTCGCGCTATTGTCGGCGATCATGCTGGCCCTATACCGGCGCGATCGCACCGGCAAGGGTGGCAAGGTGCACACCTCGCTGTTGGCCAATGGCGCCTGGTCGAACGCCTACATGGCCCAGGCGGCGCTGTTCGGCGCCGCCATTCCGCCGCGGCCGCGGCGCGAGGTGGCGCGGAACGCCATGTCCAACCACTACCAGAGCCGCGACCACCGCTGGTTCATCCTGACCGCCGCCAACGAGGCGCGGGAATGGGAACGCTTCCCCGCCGCCGTCGGCCGGCCCGAACTGCTGACCGATAAACGCTTCGCCACCACCGAGGCGCGCAACGCCAACGCCGCCCTGCTGGTGCAGATCCTGGACCACATCTTCGCCGAACGGGACTGGCCGTATTGGCGCGACACCCTGGCCGAACACCGCATCACCGTAGGCGAGGTGGCCAAGGGCGAGGACATCCTGAACGACCGGCAGATGCACGAGGGCGGCGCGCTGATCGATAGCAGTGAGGCCGGGATCGGTGTCGATCGCCTGATCGACAGCCCCGTCTGGGTCGACGGCGCCGTCAAGCGGCGGCCGAGCCGGGCGCCGGAGGTCGGCGAGCATACCCGGGAGATCCTGTTGGAAGCCGGCTATGACGATGCCGCCATCGCCGAGTTGCGCGAACATGGCGCCATCGGCCAGGAAACCTGAACCAGGGGAGACAGCATGGTTCGTCTTACTGATTTGTCCGAAGCGGAACGCACGCATTTGGAACAACTGCCCTGCCAGGGCTTCGATACCGAGCCCTGGGTTGACGGGCCGCCCCTGGCGGAGCGGCGCGTCGCGATGATCTCCACCGCCGCCCTGCAGCGCCGGGACGACCGGCCGTTCCTGGCCGGCGCCGCCGATTACCGGGTGATCGCCAACGACACCCCGGCGGCGGATCTGGTGATGAGCCACGTCTCGACCAATTTCGACCGTTCCGGTTTCGAGCAGGACCTCAACGTGGTGCTGCCGCTCGACCGCCTCCGCGAGTTGGCCGAGGCCGGCGAGGTCGGTTCGGTCGGCCGCTATCACTACGCCTTCATGGGCTCCACGGATCCGACCCAGATGGAGGACGCGGCCCGGGAGTTGGCCGGCCATCTCAAGGCCGACGGGGTCGATAGCTGCCTGTTGATACCGGTTTGACCGTTTTGCACGCGCGCCGTGGGCGGGCTGGCACACTATCTGGAAGACGAAGGGCTGGCGACGACGCAGATCAGCCTGCTGCGTTTACACACTGAAAAAACCCGGCCGCCCAGGGCCCTGTGGGTACCGTTCGAATTGGGCCGGCCGCTGGGCGCGCCGAACGACCCGGCGTTCCAGGCCCGGGTGTTGCGGGCCGCGCTGGCCCTGTTGGAACGCGACGATGGCCCGGTGATATTGGAGGATTTTCCCGACGATGCCCCGGCCAAGGACGCCTCGGACGACGGCGAAGGCTGGGTCTGTCCGGTGAACCTGCCGCCGCCGCCGGTGGACCTGGCCGCCGGCGGCGGTTTCCAGGCGGCCATCGAGGCGGAAGTGGGCCGCCTGTCGCCCTGGTATGACACCGCCCTGCGGGAACGCGGGCGCACCACCGTCGGGCTCAGTGGCATGGCCGTCGAGGCAATTTGCCCCTTCCTCTGCCGCTTCCTGGACGGCGAGGTACCGGACAATCCGCGCGACGACCTGAGCCTGGCTCAGGTCTTGAAGTTCGCCATCGACGATCTCAAGGCCTTCTACCGCGAGGCAGCCAGCGCCCAGCCGGGCAGCAATTCCGGCCGGCAGATAAACGATTGGTTTTACGGCGAGACCGCCGCCGGCAAGGCGCTCTATGCCTTGCGGCCGCTGCTGAACGAGCTGGCCGAGCAACGCGAAGACAACTACATGAAGCTGTTCGCCAACCGGCTGCTGATACCCCACCAACAGGCACACCGGGCCAGCTAGAAAGGCCAACCATGACCCGCAAATTGGCGATCCTCGACGACTACCAGAACGTCGCCCTGGAGATGGCCGACTGGGCCGGCCTGCCGGGTGGTGTCGAAATCACCGTGTTCGACGACAATCTGGTCGAACCCGATGCCCTGGCCGCCCGGCTGCAACCGTTCGAGATCCTGGCCGTCATGCGCGAGCGCACGCCGATCCGGGCCGAGTTGATCGAGCGGCTGGACAATCTGCGGCTGCTGGTCACCTCCGGCATGCGCAACGCCGCCATCGATCTGCGCGCGGCGGCGGCCCGGGACATCACCGTCTGCGGCACCGCCGGCACCACCGAATCCACCGTCGAGATGATCTGGGCCCTGATCCAGGCGGTGGTGCGCAACCTACCGCAGGAGGACCGCGCCACCCGGGCCGGCCATTGGCAGACCGGCATCGGCAAGACCCTGGCCGGCCGTACTCTGGGTCTGGTCGGCCTGGGCCGGCTGGGCGGCCGGATCGCCGAGATCGCCAGGGTCTTCGATATGCGGGTGATCGCCTGGAGCGAGAACCTGACCGCCGAACGGGCCGCCGAATGCGGTGCCGAACTGGTCGGCAAGGAAGAGCTGTTCCAACAAGGCGACATCGTCAGCCTGCACGTGGTGCTGTCCAAGCGCACTCGCGGCCTGGTCGGCGCCGACGACCTGGCCCGGATGAAGCCGACCGCCTACCTGGTCAACACCGCCAGGGGCCCGGTGGTCGACGAGGCGGCGTTGATCGAGGTCCTGCAACGGCGGCGGATCGCCGGCGCCGCGTTCGACGTCTTCGATCAGGAGCCGCTGCCCAAGGACCACCCGCTTCTAGGGCTGGACAACACCATCATCTCGCCGCACATGGCCTACGTCACCGAGGAGAACCTGGGCCAGTTCTACCGCGAGATGGTCGAGGACATCGCCGCCTGGCTGAACGGCGCGCCGATCCGCGTGCTGTCGCCGCCGGTCTGAGTCCCGAAGAGCCGGTCATACGCTGGCAACCAGAATTCGACAAATTGCGCCGGCCCGACCGGCCAAATTTGGGCCTGCATAGTTTTAACAGCAATATAATGTTGAAATATTTATTCTAAGAATTTTCATGTGAAATATTGACATTATCGATCCACCTCGTAAATATGGGTTCGCGAGCGCCGCCATGGCGCGCGCGACGGGGCCGACGGCGACCAAGGTTGCAGCGCCCCGAAGATGTGGACTGGTCCACCCCGACGGACCCGCGGCGATTTGAAGGGCAGCTTGCAACCGCGTCAACAACTGCTAAAGCGCCACGGGGAAATGCTCCGTGGGCCCGCGAACAGGCGAGCGACAGGAGTGCCCCGATGACCGACACCCCCACTCTACCAGCCATCATGCCCGGCTATTCCGCCGGGCGTTCGATCGCGCACGACTACGAAAGGATCGGCTGATGACCCAAAAAGCCGTTACCGCCAACCGCCTGCATGACGGTTTCGTCGTCTACCTGTCCGCCGACGGCGGCTGGTCCGAGCGCATCGCCGACTGCCGCCTGGCCCGGGACGGGGATGAGGAACGGCGGCTGCTGGCGGCGGCCGAACAGGAT